>NZ_JAALCR010000010.1 GCF_011065895.1 Paludisphaera rhizosphaerae
GGACGCCACACGTGAACATAAAGCGTCTTCCCCCCTGGAGAGGGAAGACAGACCGCGCAGCGGTCAGATGAGGGGGACGACCGGCGTCGGAAAGACATCGGATCCGACGGCTCCCTCGAACGCGGGGCCGGTCGTCCCCCTCATCCGGCCCTGCGGGCCACCTTCCCCCGCGAGGGGGGAAGGCCGTTGTGGCTCAGACAATGAGAGTCGGAGGCTGACGGCTTCGTCCCCTCTCCCCCCGGGAGAGGGCAGCCGCGCAGCGGCGGGTGAGGGTCGTGGGATTTCGGAGGGCGTGACGGTTGTGCAAGTCGTCGAGCCGGGCTGCGCCTACAGGTCCGACGACCCTCACCCGGCCCTTCGGGCCACCCTCTCCCGGCGGGAGAGGGGACGAGTCAAATCTGCGTCGCAAAACGCGACGAACGAAGCCAACGTCGCATCGATCGAAACGGTGATTGAACAGGCAGTTACGCCAATCACCATCGTCCCGTCGCCGCGCAAACGAACCCGCCCAAGGGCGACGGCCGGTTGAGGCGGACGACGCTGGGGCGGGGTGGGTCTTTGACAATTCGGCCGAATGTGTGCGGGAGGGCTCGTCAGGGAGCGGCCGGCTTGGCTGCTGCCTTCTTGGCCTTCACGGCGTCGGTGTAGGCCTTGTACAGGGCCTTCCAGTTGCGGCCGTTGGCGTTGAGGAGTTGTTCGGACCGGGTCTTGTAGATCTCGAAGATCGCCGAGATCTCGTTCATGGATTTGTAGTCCACGGCCTCCTCGCGGGCCTTCTTGAGGAAGGCGAGGATTCCAGCCTCTTCCTCAGCCGTGAGGTCGGGGACGATCGCGTGGTAGCCCTTCATGGTGAAGGCGACCTTCCCCACGGTGTACCGGTCGAGGATCGTCTCCACCTGTTCGGGAGTCAGGTCTTTCTGAAGGCCCGTCATCAGCGCCTCGTGGACGTCGGCCGGGATTGCGGAGTCGGCGATCACCTGGCGGTCGAGGTTCGAGAGGCGGCTTCCCGTGGCCGGATTGATCCCGGCGGGGACGGTGGTGAAGGGGTGCGAGTTATGCCAGTCGCGGACGGCCTTGAGGTGGGCCGTGATCACGTCCTTCACGCGGGCTTCCTTCCCCGGGTCGTCGAGCTTGAGCGCCGCGGCCCACTCCGCGGCCTTCTTCGCCTGCTCCATGTCCGACCGGGCCGCCGCCTCCGCCGAGGGCTGGTCGACCGGGGGAGTCTGGCCGAAGGCGTTATGCGAGACGAGAAAGGCGGCCAGCAAGAGGGAGGGGACGGCTTTCATGAGGACCCTCGAAGTCGGTGGTTCGGTCGGGCCAGGACGTTTCATCATAACGTCCAGGTGAGCACGAGCGTGAGATCCGAGGCCGACGTCATCTCGATGGGACTGATGAGAACAGGCCGGCGAGCCCTTCGGCCATCGTCGGGTGGGTCAGGACGGCGTCTCGAAGGGCCGTGTAGGGGAGGCCGGCGAGCATCGCCACCTGGACCACGGCCAGGACCTCGCCGGCGTCGGGACCGAAGGCGGTGAAGCCAAGGATCCGGTCGCCGTTCTTTTCGACGAGCGCCTTGAAGAAGCCCCGCGTTTCGGAGAGCGTTCGGGCTCGCAGCACGGCGTTCATGGGGATCTTGGCCAGCCGATACTGGACGCCGCGTTCGCGAGCCTCGCGTTCGCTGAGGCCGACTCGGGCCAGCTCGGGATCGGTGAAGAGGCAGTAGGGGACCTGCCGACCGGTCGTCACGCGATCGCCGCCGGTGAGATTCGCCAGCAAGACGCGGAAGTCGTCCTCGCCGATGTGGGTGAAGTGCGGGCTGCCGGCGCAGTCGCCCGCCGCCCAGACGCCCTCGGCCGTGGTCCGCAGGTGGTCGTCGACCTTGACGTGCCCGTGCTCGTTCGTCTCGACGCCCGCCTTCTCCAGGCCGATTCCGTCGGTGTTCGGCGTGCGGCCGCCGGCGACGAGGAGATGCGTCCCCTCGATCGAACCTCGGCTGGTTTCCAGGCGGACGGACCGGCCCGAAGTCCCCTCGACGCGATGGAGGGCGGTCCCGGTCAGAACCTCGACCCCCTCGTCTCGGAGAAGGCGTTCGATCTCCTCGGTGACGTCGGGGTCTTCACGGTGAATCAGGGCCTTGTTCCGCTCGACGACCGTCACCCGGCTGCCGAAGCGCCGAAAGGCCTGGGCCAGCTCCAGGCCCACGTAGCCGCCCCCCAGGACGATCAGGTGTCCGGGGATCTCGTCCAGATCAAGGGCCTCGACGTGAGTCAGCGGCTTCGACTCGGCCAGCCCGAGGGTGTCGTCGAGCCGAGCGCGCGAGCCGGTGTCGATGACGACGACCTCGCCGCGGAGCGTTCGGGAGCCGCCCTCGTTCAGCTCGACCTCGATCGTCTTCGGGGCGACGAAGCGGCCCTCGCCCATGACCAGCTCAGCGCCGCTGGCCCGGTATTTCTCCAGGTGCAACTCGACCAGGCCGTCCACCATCTTCCGCTTACGGTCGCGGACGGCGGTCATGTCGACCTTCCAGCCCCGGTCGGCGATCCCGAACGCCCCGCCGTGGCGAAACGTGTCGGCCGCCTTCGCGGAGTGGATCACGTTCTTGCTCGGGAGGCAGGCGATGTTGGGGCAGGAACCGCCGATGTACCGCCGCTCGACGACCGCCGCACGCTTCCCACTCGAAGCGAGAGCCCAAGCCAGCAGCTTGCCCGGAGCGCCGCTTCCCAAAACCACCAGGTCGTATCCCTCGGGATGAGTCATGCCTTACTCCTTCGAATGTGAAGAGGGGTTAACCAATGATGGAGTCCTCGTCAAGCATCCGGAGGTTGCCGATCGGCAGGGCCCGTCGCGTGATGGAAGCGAATGAGGTCGGGGGGTAAGATGATGGTCGTGCACAATCGACGGGCAAGGCGGAGGCAGACGCTAAGGATCGACGCTCTCGGACGTGGTAGAGGTGGACCCCATCTCAGGAGGACGCCATGACGACCCGATGGGCTGAATCAGATTTCGGAGACTGTCCCAAGAAAGGCCCGATGCGGTGGTGGACTCGCCGCATTCTGGGAATGCGGCCCGCGTTCGTGGGCGTCGCGACGCCTCTGCTGGCCGCGGTCCTTGCGGTCATGGGCTCGCTCGAACAGGCGACGTCTCCAGCGAACGTCCCCAGGCGGCCCTTGCCGCCGTACTCGCCGCCCGTCGTTCCGATGCCGTCGAGGCTGACCCGGACCGTCGTCGTCCCGCGAGAAGCGTGGACGATCGACCCCCAGATGATCCACCAGGCGCGGTCGGGGGTCGACGAGGCGATGATCCACCAGGCGCGACCGGACGTGGACCCGAGGATGGTCGTCCCGACCGTGCCGGAGGCCGTGACCGCTCCGGTTCCGGTTCCCGGTTACACCCCGATCCCGACCGCCCCGCGGTTCATACCGCCGCCGCCGGTTCCTGGCTTCCCGGTCGTCCCGCACGGCCCGAGGTTCAGGGGGCCGGGCGGAACCATTCCTCGCCGATGATCCGGCCGAGGAGGAAGAACTTGCGGTCGGGGTACCAGAGGACGGCCTGGCCGTGGCGGACGGTCGAGCTGGCGTACATCGCCAGGTCGAGCCGGCCGGGCGTGCCGGGCTTGCCCAGCGGGACGCCGTCGTGGTCCATGAAGAACCGGGGCTCGTCGAACCAGACGGGCTGATCGGCGCCGGGCTGGAAGCGGCCGGCGGCCAGGTAGATCGGCCGGCGGTGGAAGCCGGTCTGGGTCGGGCCGTAGTTCTTGTAGTGGCCGTCGTGGTTGTGGAGGAACAGGGCGTACCGGCCGCTGCCGGCGGCCTCGCCGCCGACGTCGTAGATCGGACAGGGGGAGAGGGGGTGGAGCAGGGGCTCGCCGCCGTCCTTCCGCAGGAGGACGCGCGGGGCGTCCCAGGTCTCGCCGCCGTCCCGGCTCTGCGACCAGTACGGGCTGCCGGCGGCCGTCCGCATGACCACGAACAGGCGGCCGTCTGGGAGCTTGACCGTCGCGGGCTCCTGGCAGGCGCTTAGTTCGGGATGATCGGGGAACGGCACGGTCAGCGCCTTGTCGTTGGCGGCGAACCAGGAGATCTTGAGGTCCTTCGGCTCGGGCGAGTCGTCCACGTTCTCGAACCGCATGAACTCGACCCGGGCGTCGGCCGCGCGCCAGTCCTTGAGCTTGTGCGGGACCACGGCGTGGCTGGTCCAGCGGGTGAAGCCGGCGCAGTACTTGCCGTCGGCCCCCAGCCGGAGCGGCTTCTGCCAGCAGAGCATGTTGGGGGGCATCGTGGGGTCGGGGTTGTCCTGCGTGCTCCTCGCGACGGGGACTTCCTGCGGGGCCGACCAGGTCTTGCCGGCGTCGTCGGAGTAGATGCCGTGCAGCCAGCCGGTGTGGTGGAAGAACGTGTCGAACTTGCCGATGTGCTGGCTGTACAGCACGAAGAGCCGGCCCTTCTTCGAGACCAGCGGGTAGGCCCAACTGGCCATTGGGCCGTCGCCCGGCTTCTTGGGGCCGGCGATGATCCGGGGATCGGTCCAGGTCTTCCCCTCGTCGTCGCTGCGGGCGAAGGCGATGTGTTGGTCGGGGGGCAGAGCGGCCGAGGAGTTCTCGACCGAGCTTTGAGTCCAGACGGCCATCAGCGAGCCGTCCGGGCCGTCGAAGGCCAGGAAGTGCTCGTTGCCGGTGTCGACGATCCGGTCCCCCTGGACCCTGGGCACGAACACGACGAAGTCGGGCTTCGTCATCTTCAACTCGCGGTCGATCCGGCTCCGCAGGTCGTCGGCGTCCTTGATGAATCCCGGCGGTTTCGGCTTCTCCTGCGCGAAGGCCGACGAGCCCCAGGCTCCGACCAACAGGGCGGCGACCGCAAGTTTCCTCGATCCGCGCATGGCGAGACCTCCCCGACCGACTCGACGTTCCGTTCGCACGAGCCCGCCATGATACGGCGCGCCCGAGCCGGGATCGAGGCCCCGGAGGGATGTGAATCCCAGGGGGGCGGCGACCAGGAGGAAAAGGTGAGAGGGCGTCGCGACGAGCGGCCTAAGCCGGATTCTGTCGAGGTCGGGGGGACGATTGCCGTCCCAAACGGCCTCGGATGATCATTTCTCTGGGACGCCGGTCTCCCGACGCCTCAAGCGACCTACCCGGGAGTCGATGACGGATCGGGCCGACCCGTGCGGGACGAAGGCTGATGAGGCCCGGTTGCCCGGCCCTCCGTCGCCCACGCTTTTTCCCGCTGCTCCCCTATTTGGTCTTGCTCCCGGTGGGGTTTGCCGAGCCAGACCGGTCGCCCGGCCTGCTGGTGAGCTCTTACCTCACCGTTTCACCCTTACCCCGACGTGGAGGCCGAAGCCCCGCCGCCGTGGCGGTTTGCTTTCTGTGGCACTTTCCCTATCCGATGCGCGAACGCAACGGACGGTGGGCGTTACCCACCACCGCGCCCTTCGGAGTCCGGACTTTCCTCCGCGGCACGTCCCCCAGACCGGTCCGCGCTCGCCGGAGAAATCCCCGACGCGCCCGAGCCGCCCTGGGGCGCCACGGCGATCATCGCACCCGCCGCGAGCCCTCTTCACCTATGATAGGAGGTTTCCCTCCCTTCCCCAAGACGAATCCGACGCGGAAAGGTTCGAATGGGAACGTGGAAATGCCTGCGAGGGCGCCAACTTCATCCACGTCTCTCTATTTGCCCATGTGGGCCACGAGTTTGCCGTCGACGCGGAAGCCCGCATTGATGAGGCGGGTCGACTTCGATCGCCTCCAATCTTCGCCGGCCTTGGCGTTCGAAATGAAACTCAGATCGATCGACAATCTCGTCCCGTTTGCCAGCACTGGGCCGGCCCCCATACCCGGCGGCGTCGTAGGTTGTTGAAGGCCGATCTGATAGCTCGCGAACAGAAAGGGACCGTTCCCAATACCTATCCAGTTCGAGGCGCTCAACCCACCTCGAAGCCAGGACTTCTCAAGGCCCAGGATCTCCTCGACCTGTTCATATGTCATATCCGGACGGAGGCGGGCGAAGCGGTCCGGGATGCTCCGGACGATGAAGCGGGGAGGTACGCCGTCCTGAAACTCCTCGTAGGCGAAGAGCGACAAGGCTGCCAGTGCGACGAGGGCCATCGAGCGACGAAGCGTGATTCTGACTCGCATGGTAGCCCGCCAGGGATGTGGACCTTCGGTTTCAACCAGATGGTATTTCCGGAAGAAGGAGAACCTCAGAAGAGGCATCCCAAGGGAGACGTCCGCCCCAACCGTACTTCACTGCCGCATCTGGGCGACCATCTTGCCTTCGCTCTCCAAGTGCGCTTCGCATAGGCGGGTCGACCGGGAACTTTTCCAATCGTCGTTGGGACCGACGTCTGTGGTGAATAGCAAGTGGATCTCCGAGAGGGGCCAGGTGACTGCTGGCGACGCGGCAGCTCCATTCTGAGCCGTCACCCCACGCGGTATCGACCCGACTGGATAAATCGCGTTCACAAAGGGGCCATCCCAGGCCTCGCCGACCCCCGAGACATTCACGCCGCCCAGGAGCCAGGACTTCTCCAACCCCAGGATCGCTTCGGCTTCCTCGTAGGTCATGCCTGGTCGAAGGCGAGCGATGCGGTTTGGGATGCTCCGAACGACAAAGCGGGGAGGTACGCCGTCCTGGAACTCTTCCCAGGCGAAGCAGGATAGGGCAGCCAAGGCGACCAGGACCATCGAACGGCGAAGAGTCATCCTGACGCGCATAGGTCCGCCCCACGGCTTGGAAACTTCTGAAAGCAGTGTTTGCGGCGATTGTATTGGCTGTGGCGATCGGATGGATCCCGAAAAGTCTGCGATCTGCCGCCGACCAGGCCGGCGCGCCTTATACTTGGGTCGAGTCACCTCTCTCGGAGTCGACACCATGTATCTCACCGAGTATCTCCGAAGCCGTCGCGTTTGGTTCAAGCCTCTGCTGCATGCTCCGGCCTTCTCGGCCGAGCGGCTGGCGGCGCGGTTGCACGTTTCGGGACGAGGAGTGGCGAAGGCCGTTCTGATGAACGTCGGCGGCGAGGAGTGGCTGGCGGTCCTGCCGGCTTCCTCGCGGATCGACCTCGCCCGGCTGGCTGGGGCGCTGGGACGTGACTCGGCCGACGTCCGGCTCGCGACCGCCGACGAAGTCGCCCGTCGGTTCTCCGACTGCGAGCCCGGCGCGGTGCCGCCGTTCGGCCGGCCCTACGGCGTCGGCACGATTCTCGACGCCTCGCTGACGGACTCCGAGATCGCCTTCGCCTCCCACACGCGGCACGAGGCCCTCCGCATGCGGCTGGCCGACTACGACATCGTCGAAGCCCCGATCCACGCCGAGTTCGCGACGCCCCTCGCGCCGGCCCCGTCGCCAAGGCCCTCGCGACGCCCCCGACGCCGCCGCGCCGGTTGACCGTCACCCGGCGCCGCGTCGCCCTCTGCCGATCAGGGTTAGGCGTAATGCGTCAGCTCCCAGAAGCCGGGGGATGAACCAGCGGCTCGGGGGATGAGCTGAAATAGTCGGTCGAATTCAGTCGGGTCGATCCGCACCGGGGACGCGTACCCCAGGGCGAGCAGAATCGCAGGGATCGTCACATCGTGGCCGACGATCAGGACGATCTCGTCCGGGCTCTTCTCCTGGAGCGTCTGGACGGCCGATCGGCCGTAGGATGCGAGCAGGCTGGCGTCTTCAGGATGCTCGAGAAGGGTCGTCGGCAGATCCAGCGACAGGATTTGCACGTGTGAGCCCGCCGCCTCCAGCGCGGCTTTAACAGGGGCGGCGGTCTGTCGCGTCCGCTCGAACTGGCTCGTGTAGATGCTCGTGACGCCGGAGTTTTTCAGGAGATCGGCGAGCTTGTCGGCCTGTTTGCGGCCCGTCGCGCTGAGGGCGTCGCCGTCCTTCTCGGCGTGGCGAACGAGATAAACGGCCCGTAAGGCGACAGCAGAGGCAGGCGAATTTGCAGCGAGCATGGTGAGGCCCTGGATACGAGGGAATCCCGAAGCGTGCAGACGTTCGTTTCATCAACCCAGGATCTGAACCTCGATCGGGGCCAGATCGACCTCGATCGTGTTCGCGGGGCCCGTTCCTAAGCCCCCCTCGACCTCCTGGATGGTGAGCCCATCGCGGGTGCGTACAGGGCCGGGGGGAACGCCTGACCCCGGTGCGAAGGGGGCGTTGAGGATGCGTAGGACGTCGCCCTCGGCGTGGAGGGAGAGGTCCAGCAGGACATGGCCAGTGAAGCGGGCGGTCGTGCTCGTGTTGGCGACGATCAGGATCTCGCGGTTGTGGAGGATTCGCGAGAAGGCCAGCACGCCCGGGGCGAACGTCGAGGCCCCGAAGTGGACGCCGTCGCCGGAGATCGGCCGGAAATAGAGCCGGCCGTAGCGCAGGGCCGGCTCGGCGTCGCGAACTTCAGAAAGGGACTGGATCGCCCGGTACAGGGGAAGGCTTGAGTCGAGGCCGCCTCGTCCGTGTTCGCCGATCTTGGCGCCGTGGCCGAGGCAGGGGATTCCCTGAAGTCCAAACAGGAGGGCGACGGCCAGAACCGCCTGCGGATCTTCGGCGTCGGTCGTCCCGTCCTGGACCCGATGCTGGTCGTCGAGGTAGGCGACGAAGCAGCGCCCGGCCTCGCCGTGGCTGCTGAGCAGGTGACGTTCGACGGCCTTGCGACGGCGGTAGACGTCGATGACGCTGGTCGGCGGGGCGACCCCCCTGGCGACTCGCGGCAGGAGGGATGCGAGCGGAACGTCGAGCGCCGCGTCGACGCCTGGCATGTCTCGATCATCGCTGGTGTTGCGGCCGATGAACCGGGCGAGCCGATCCTCGCCTTCGTCGACCTCGCCGAAGGTGAAGAAGTTCTTCTTGCCAATACTCAGCGCGTATTCGCGGATGGCGTTGCCGAAGGTCCGGGTGAAGCCGCGACCGACGGATTCGAGGGGGGCGACGTGAAGGCCGTCGACGTCGTATCGGGCGATGACGTACTGGTGAGCGTGGATCAAGGCGTTCGGGGCGAGGTGGACCATCCCTTCGCGCGCGGGGATGGCGAAACCGTTCAACCCGGAGCCGGAGTACCCGAAGACGCCGCCGGGGGGATTGAGAACGGCATCGAAGATCACGTAGAGGCCCTGGGCATGGGCCTCGTCGACCAGGTTCCGCAGCTCGTCGTCGGCCGTTTCCGGGGCTGGGGCGGACCGAGGTTCGGGCTGGAGGAAGTTCCGGCCCCTTGAGTCGTCGAAGCTCGACGGGTTGGATTGACGGTTCCCGATCGCAAGAGAGAGCCAGATCGCTGCTGCACCAAGCTCCTTGATCGACTTCAAGCGTGCGCGATTCCCATGAAACACGCCACCCTGGAACGAATCTCCGGCGAGGAGGCTTACGGGGGATCGACTTTCGCCGCCGTCGAGACGGTCGAGCGTCAGGCGGTGGATCCAGACGTCGCGCCAGTCCTGGGGGGAAGGGTAGGGGGTCAGGATCGGCCGCGGTTCGCCGGCGACGTCCACGACCTTGACGGTCCGCTCGGCCGCGGCCTCGAAGGCGGCCTGGACCCGCGGGTCGTTCAGCGAGAGCATGACGCAGGACTCCTCGACGCCGTCGGCAGCAACCTGACGAAACCGTCTTTAAGATCAAAACGCGTGCCAGGCAGGAATCTGTACATGATGCCCCGGGCTTGGGGCCTCGAGACGTTGGTGCAGAGTCGGATCCCCTGCGTGCGGCCTGGGTACGCCGGTTCGGAAGCGATACAATGCGTGGGGTCGTCAGCCGCCGCTCCACGATCGGGGCGGAGCGGTCGACGGGCGGCGAGGGGCGGCGATGGATGGGCGATGGGATCGGAACAAGACCGCGGGAGTCGCGGCGTTGGGGCTGCTCGTCGTCGTCAACGCGGCGATCTCGTACCGCAACGCCCGGGCGATCCGATCCGATTCTGAAGAGGTCGTCCATACGGAACAGGTTCTGGCCGATGTGGCGGCCCTTCGGGCCGACCTTCGAGGGATGGAGGCCGCTCAGCGTCGCTTTCTTCTCCTGGGAGACGATTCCTCGCAGGCGGAATTCCTCAGGACCGCCGGCCGGGTCGACGCCGGGGTCGACGAACTGGCTCGACTGACTCTGGACAACACCGAGCAGAAGCCGCGGATCACCGCTTTGCACGATGCGGTCCGCCGGACTTACACAAAGCTCTCCGAGGCCGTCAGAATCCGCCGTGAACTCGGGCCGGAGGCCGCGCGGGCGAATGTGGCGGGTGGAGGCGCCCATGCGGCGCTGGACGACTCCGAACGCCGGCTCGACGACGTCGGCGCGGCGGAGCGGACGCTGTTGACGAAGCGGCGGACTGAGACGGACAAGGCGTATGACGATGCGGTGCTGTTCGGCGCCGCTTCGACGGTCTTCGGTCTGGCGGCGGTGGCCGGCTTCGCATGGCTGCTGGCCCGCGACGCCGCCATCCGCCGTCGCGCCGAGGAGGTCCGGGCGCGGCTGGCCGCGATCGTGGAATCCTCGGCCGACGCAATCGTGGGCATGACGCCGGAAGGGATCGTCCAGACGTGGAACGCCGGCGCCGAGGCCCTCTTCGATCGATCGGCGGAGGAGGCTGTCGGACGGCCGATCGACGAGTTGATCGTCCCTCCCGAGCTTCGCGAGGAGTCGCGCGGCGTGCTGAGGCGGGTCGCTCGCGACGAGCCGGTCGAGCCGTTCGAGACGGTCCGGATGAGTCGGGGAGGCCGGAAAATCGAGGTCTCGGCGACTGTCTCGCCCATCCGCGACCCCGCCGGCCGGGTCGTCGGCGCGTCGAAGGTTTTGCGCGACGTGGGCGCCCGCAAGCGGGCCGAACGACAGGCCCGGGAGGGAGAGGCCCGGTTTCGAACACTCTTTGAGCAGGGGGTGCAGTTCGCCGGAGTCCTCTCGGCTGACGGCGAGATTCTGGAGGCCAATCGGTCGTGCTTCGACTCGTGGGGACTTCAGCGCGAGGACGTCCTCGGCCGGCCGTTCTGGGAATGTCCATGGTGGGCGTCGTCGCCGACTCTCGCCAGGACGATTCGAGACGCCTGCGAACGGGCCGCGTCCGGCGAGACCCTGCGCTTCGAGGAGCCTTACCTCGTCGTCGACGGAACTGAGCGGGTCATGGACCTGGCGATCACTCCCGTGGTTGATGAGGTCGGGCGGATCCTCTTCCTCTCCTCGACGGCGACGGACGTGACCGACCGCAAGCGCGGCGAGGAGTCGCTGCGGCGCTCGGAGGAACGCTACCGGACCCTGTTCAACTCGATCGACCAGGGCTTCTGCGTGGCTCAGGTCGTCTTCGACGGGGATCGGCCGGTCGACTATCGATTCATGGAGGCCAACCCTGTCTTCGAAACGCAGACCGGGCTCGTCGACGTGGTCGGCCGGTCGGCCAGGGAACTGGTGCCCGATCTGGAAGACCACTGGTTCGCCATCTACGGCGAAGTGGCTCGGACCGGCGTGCCGACTCGGTTCCTTGAGCGGGCGGAGGCGATGGGCCGCTGGTTCGACGTCTACGCCTTTCGGGTCGGCGCTCCGGATGAGGCGATGGTGGCCATTCTGTTCACCGACGTCACGGAGCGGAAGCGCGCTGAGGAAGAACGCGAGCGGCTGCTCCGCCACGCCTCCGAGGAGCGCGAGCGGCTGGCCGAGGCGTTCGAGCGGTCGCCGGCCTTCGTGGCCGTCCTCCGCGGCCCCGAGCACGTCTACGAGCGGGTCAACGCCCGCTACGAGGAGTTGATCGGCCGTCGCGATCTGGTCGGTCGGACGGTCCGCGAGGTCGTTCCCGAGGTCGGCGAGCAGGGGTATTTTGAAGTCCTCGACCGGGTCTTCCGCGAGAGCGAGGCGTACATCGCCACCGGCCGTCGCGTCCAGTTGGCGCGCGGACCCGCCGGCGAGATCGAGGACCGCTGGCTGGACTTCGTCTTCCAGCCCCTGATCGGCCCCGACGGAGGGGTGTCGGGCGTTCTCATCCACGGCATCGACCTTAGCGATCGCTTCCGCGCCGAGGCCGAGGCCCGCGAGAAGGACCAGCGGCTTCAGCTCTTGCTCGGCAACGCGACCGACTATGCGGTTCTGATCACCGACCCCGAGGGGATCGTCGTGGATTGGGCCGGGGGCGCTGAGGCGATCACCGGGTATGCGCCGGCCGACGTGCTGGGCCGACCGGCCGACGTGATCTTCACGCCCGACGACCGCGCCGCCGGGGTTCCGGCTCGGGAGATGGCGACGGCGGCCCGCGAGGGGCGGGCCGAGGACAAGCGCTGGCACCTCCGCAAGGACGGCTCGACGTTCTTCGCCGAGGGGGTCATGGTGCCGCTCCGCGAAGAGGGCCTGTTGCGCGGGTTCGGTAAGCTCTTTCGCGACGCCACGGCGCGGCGACGGTCGGAGGAAGGGGTTCGATTCCTGGCGGACGCCGGGGCCTCGATCGCCGAGTTGGTCGACTATGAAAGCACGCTCCAGCGGATCGCCCGTCTGGCCGTCGGCGGTTTCGCCGACTGGTGCGCCGTCGATCTGGTCGAGGAAGACGGGCGGCTCCGTCGGCTGGCCCTCAACCGCTCGACGGCCGTCGAGGAGTCCGCCGAATCGGGCGTTGAGAAGGAACTCGACGGCCTCGTCTCGCACGTCATGGCAACCGGGGAGCCGGAGGTGGTCTACGACCTGGCGGGGATCGATCCGGGCTCCACGGTCGTTGGGGACGACCGACTGGCCGCCGTCGGGATTCGCTCATGCCTCGGCGTGCCGATCCTCTCCCGGGGCCGGGTCGCCGGCTGCCTGACGTTCCTCAGCGCCTCGGGAAGGCGGCGGTTCGGGCCGGAGCAACTCCGCGTGGCCCAGGATCTGGCCGAGCGCGTGGCGGTGGCCGTTGAGAACGGCCGCCTCTATCGCGCCCTCCAGGAAGCCGACCGCCGCAAGGCCGAGTTCCTGGCGACGCTCGCCCACGAGCTGCGCAACCCGCTGGCGCCGGTCCGCAACGGCGTTCAGGTCCTCCGGCTGGGGGGAGACGACCCCGCGGCCCGAGCGCGGGCCGTCGAGATGATGGACCGCCAGATCGTTCACCTCGTCCGCCTGGTCGACGACTTGATGGACGTCTCACGCGTGAACAGTGGCAAGGTCGCCCTTCGTCTCGCGCCGGTCGACCTTCGAGAGATCGTCGAAGCGGCGGTGGAGATCAGCCGTCAGATGATCGACTCCGGCGGACATGAGTTGGGCGTCCGCGTGGCCGACGAGCCGCTGCCGCTGGAGGCCGATCGGACGCGGCTGGTGCAGGTGCTGGCCAACCTCCTGAACAACGCGGCCAAGTACACGCCGCACGGCGGCCGGATCGAGCTGTCCGCCGGTCGCGAGGGGATGGACGCCGTCGTTTGCGTGACCGATTCCGGCGTGGGGATCTCGGCTGAGATGCTCCCGCGGATCTTCGACATGTTCACGCAGATTGGTACGACGATCGACCGATCCCAGGGCGGCCTGGGGATCGGCCTGACGCTGGTCCGCCGGCTGGTGGAGATGCACGGCGGCACGGTTTCCGCCCGTAGCGAGGGCGCCGGCCAGGGCTCAACCCTCATCGTCCGCCTGCCGCTGGCTCGTCCCGCGACCGTCGATGAGGGCTCGGTCGCGGCTGCGCCGGCGGTTCCTGCGTCGTCGCGACTGAACGTCCTGGTCGTCGACGACAACCGCGATTCGGCCGAGAGCCTGGCGATCCTCCTGGGCCTGAAGGGGCACGAGGTCCGCACGGCCCACGACGGGCCCGAGGCCCTGCGAACGCTTGAATCCTTCCGCCCGCACCTGGTGCTGCTGGATCTGGGCCTTCCCGGAATGAGCGGCTTCGAGGTCGCCCGCCGCATCCGCTCCAGCGCGGGGCTTCGCGGCGTGCAACTGGCCGCGTTGACAGGCTGGGGCCAGGAGGAGGATCGCCGTCGGACTCGCGAGGCCGGCTTCGACCACCATCTGGTCAAGCCGGCCGATCCCGAGGCGGTCGAGGCCGTCCTGGCGACGCTGCTGCACGCCGCCGGCTGACGAGATCAGTGCCAGTCGTGAGCCGAGGTGGCGACGGTGGAGAAGGCGCGTCGTTTCTCGTCGTCGGTCATGAGCCGCATGGGGGCGAGCGAGACCGACTCACCCTCGGCGAGCCCTTCGACGACCTCGATCAGCCGGCCGTTGCCGCCGCCGAGGCGGATGCCGCGACGCAGCGGGCCCTGGTCGGAATCCACATAGACGAAGGCCTCGTTGCCGATTTCGAGGACGGCCTCGGACGGGACGGCGACGACGGGTTCGGATTCGCGGACGAAGATCTCGACCTGGGCGGTCATCCCCGGCCGGAGCGAGGGATTCTGGCCGTCGAGGCCGATCAGCGCGGTGTAGAGCCGGATCTCGGGGGTCTCGCGGGTGATCGGGTCGGCCATCTGCTGGACGGCGGTGACCTTTCCATCCAGGCCTGAGCCCGGAAGGGCGTCGATCCGGATCCGCGCCTTGGACCCGGCCGGAATCCGGCTGACGATCGACTCGTCGAGCTTGGCGTTGACCCGCATCGAGCCGGGGTCGGGGATCTTGATGAGGACCTGGTTCTCGCGAGCCATCGCCCCTTCCTGGAGCAACTCCTGCTGGCTCCCCGGCCGCATCGACGCCTCATTGTTGTGGACGACCAGGCCGTCCACCGGGGCGAACATCTTGCAGCGTTCGATGAGCGTCTCGTACTTCTTCTTCTTGGTCTCTTCCAGGGCGAGCTTGGCCGCCTTGGAGAGTTCGTCGCTGCGGGCCTTGGCGACCGCCGCGGTCAGCTCGATGATCTTCTTCCGCTTGGTGTAGTTCTCCAGGACGGCGATCTTCCCCTGGGAGCGGTCGAGGGTGATCTCGCAGTTGGCCTTGGAATCGCGGTCGGCGACCGACTGCGACCGGGCGACGAGCCCCTTCTGGTACATGCTCGTCGACCAATCGTAACGCTGGGCAGCCTGGACGAGGTTGGTCTTGGCGAGCTTCAGGGCGATGTCGGCGTCCAGCTTGGTGGAGGGGTACGTCCCCCCTTCGTACTCATTGAGCGAGAACTCGGCGACCTCGCGGGTTTTGACCGCGCTTTGAAGCTCGGCGGCGGCCGTCTGAACGGTGATCCGCTCGGTCGTCAGCTTGTCGCGGAGCGAGGACGAATCCAGCTCGATGAGAAGATCGCCTTTTTTGACGGTCGAGCCGTCGTTGGCCAGGAAGATGATCCGATTCTGACCCTCGACGCGGTTGACGACCTCGCGATTCCTGCCGCTCTCCAGGCTGCCGCGAGCGTTGAAGGTCACGGGGATCTGGAGGCGCGAGACCCGCTGCATCGGCGTCTTGACGAGGGTCCGTCGGATCGGCAAGTAGCCCGTCTTGGCCGCAACGGCCGCCCCCGCCGCCGCAATCAGGGTGAGCCAAACGAGGCGACGCAAGCCAGACCGACGACGCGGAGCCGGCGGCGGTGGATCGTCCATGTTGGACGGTGCGATCACCGAGGGATCGAACGTGGGCCGTGGTTCTTCCGTCGTCTGAGTCGCCGTCGCCATTTCGGGGCCGCCTCCGTGTGCGGGAGACGTCCGAAGGGGGCGCGTCATTCCCCTCCGCATCGTCTCCGCCTCTATAGGTATAGAGGCGACGTTGGGAGCGAGGCTGGACGGGAAATCATCCCAAGCCGACGAAGTTCATCGATCGGCCATTTCTGCCTTAAGAAGGCGGCGAGATGACGTCGGCTTTCCCTGTGACGGGATTGACGGCGATGAGAGACTTAAGATCGACTCGCTCATCGGGGTCGATTTCGACTCGAAGCATGGATGTTCTTCTGCCAGGAGAACGGGACCTGGTCCTGACGGCGGTCGCCTTGCGTTACACTACCGTTCCCCGTAATTGCTCCTGAACTGCCATGCTGGACGAACCATCCGACGCGCTTCGCGAGGTATGGTTCTTTGTGCTTGTGGTATCATAACCTGTGCGTGTCGAGACGAGGAGTAGCGACAATGGAACAGAAGACCGTCGAAGGGACGTGGGAACAGGTCGCGACGCACGCCCGGGAATTCGCCGGACGCCGAGTCCGCGTTACCGTGCTTGACGAACTTGCGGCACCCGCCGACCAGGCTCTTCAGGAGAAGCTGGCCGAGGAGGCGTTCAAGCAGCATCTGCTTACCTCCGGGCTCGTTACGCGGTTCCCTTCGGCGCTCGACGCGGGAGAGGACGAGGACGACGCGCCGATCGCCGTTTCCGGTGAGCCTGTATCGGAGTCCCTTCTTCGTGAGCGTCGCTGAGCGTGGCCGTCTACTTCCTAGACACCAGCACGCTGGTCAAGCGAAACGTGCAAGAGGCCGGGACTGCGTGGGTCCGCAACCTGACCCGCTCCGGTACGCCTCACGACCTTTACATCGCTCGCATCTCCGTCGTCGAGTTCGTGGCCGCCATCACCCGTCGCGAACGAGGGGGACACCTGACTCCGGCTCAGGGGGCCGCCGTCATCGGGCACTTTCGCAGACGGGTGTCCCAACGCTACATCGTCGTCCAACTCTCTTCGGCCCTGTTCGACGACGCTTCGCAACTCGCCCGGAGGTACGGGCTACGCGGGTACGACGCTGTTCAACTCGCCGCCGCCCTGGCGCTCCATCGGCCGAGGATGACCCGTGGCTTATCGCCCGTAACGCTCGTCTCCGCAGATGCGGAACTCAATCGGACCGCCGTCGCAGAGGGCGTGCTCGTCGAAAACCCGAATCAATACCTCTGATGCGGGTCCCTCCTCAAATGAGGGGCTGACTTGACGACAGCCCCCGCCGCGCGGACTCGCCGACCTTTCTGGATGCACCAAGTTGCGGAAAGTAGAGTTCCCAGGCGAGAAAGACGGTAGTTGGGCCCTCTCCCTCACTCCTCGCTCGTCGACAGATCCTCCGGCGCGAAGCCGCGCCTCATCGTGTTCTCGGTGATGGAGCGGGTGAGGAGGAATTCCAGGAGATACTCGGAGCCCCCGGCCTTGGCGCCGACTCCTGAGAGCTTGAAGCCGCCGAACGGCTGGCGGGCGACCAGGGCGCCGGTGATCGTGCGGTTGATGTAGAGGTCGCCGACGCGGTACTCTCGGCGGACGCGTTCGATGGTGACCGGGCTGCGCGAGTAGAGGCCGCCGGTCAGGGCGTAGTCGGTTCCCTCGGCGATCGTCAGGGCGTCGTTCAGGTCCTTCGCCTTGATGACGGCCAGGATCGGGCCGAAGACTTCCTCCTGGGCGATTCGGGCGTTCGGCTTCACGTCGGCGACGATCAGCGGGCCGACGAACGTGCCGCGATCGGCGATCTCCGAGACGTCCACGTCGAGCACGACGCGACCTTCCTGCCTGGCGATCTCGCGGTATTCGAGGATTCGCTTGCGGGCGTCGGCGTCGATGACCGGGCCGACGAAGGTATCCGGATCGTCGGCCGGTCCGACGCGAAGCGACTTGCCGGCCTCGGCCAACCGAGCGAGGAAGGCGTCGTAAACCCCCTCCAGAACCACGGCCCGCGAGCAGGCCGAGCACTTCTGGCCGGCGTAGCCGAAGGCGCTCTGGAGGACGCCCACCACGGCCTCGTCAAGGTCGGCGTCGTCGTCGACGATGATCGCGTTCTTCCCCCCCATCTCGGCGATCACCTTCTTGACGTGGTTCTGCCCCTTGGGCGTTTCGGCCGCCTGCCGGTTCAACAGGAGCCCGACCGCCCGGGAGCCCGTGAACGAGACCACCGCCACGCGCGGGTCGTTCACCAAAGCCTGGCCGACCACTTCGCCTTCGCCCGGGAGGAAGTGCAGCACGCCCGGCGGCACGCCGGCTTCCAGGAGGATCTCCACGAGCTTCGAGGCGATGATCGGCGACTGCTCGGCCGGCTTGAGGATCACCGGGCAGCCGGCGACCAGCGGGCCGACGGTCATGCCGCAGGGGATGGCCAGGGGGAAGTTCCAGGGGGGGATGACCACGGCGACCCCACGCGGGAGGCGGTCGCAGACGTTCGTTTCGCCGGGGACGTCGCGGCGGCGAGGCTCGGACAGGCGGATCATCTCGCGGGCGTAGAACTCGCAGAAGTCGATCGCCTCGGCGACGTCGGCGTCGGCCTCGCGCCAGGGCTTGCCGCACTCGTAGACCTCCCAGGCGGCCAGCTCGTACTTCCGCTCGCGCATCAGAGCCGCCGCCTTCACCAGGACCGCGGCGCGTTGGGCAGGGGGCGTCGCCGACCACGAGTGCAGGGCAGCCTTCGACGCAGCGATCGCCCGGTCGGCATGCCCGGCGTCGGCCCGGGAGACGTAACCGACGACCCGCGAGAGATGGCTGGGGTCGACCGAGGAGTCGTACTGCGGCGGGGGCGATGTGACGCCCGAGATGACTTCGGCATGGACCGGGGCGTCGATCCGCTCGCCGTCGACGATCAACGGGTAATGCCGGCCCAACTCGTGCTGCACCTTTTCAATCGCCTGCTGCATTGCTCGGCGGTTCTCGGCGCGGGCGAAATCGGCGACGGGCTCGTTGCGGAAGGGGGGGAGATTGGAGACGTCAGGGAGGGCGGGCGTCGGCGACGGCTCGGAGGGGAGGGCTCCACGCTTCCGGGTTTTGGTCCACATGGCTCCGGTCTCCTCGGGGTCGCGCAAGAGGTCGTCGACGGCGGCACCCGACGCGCCGCTGGCCTTGAGGAAGGATTCGTTCGAAGTGTTTTCCAGCAGCCGGCGGACGAGATACGCCATCCCCGGCAACATGGCCCCATAAGGCGTGTAGACCCGCACCCGACAGCCGCGCTCGACGAGGGCGTCGTTGATGGCGTCGCCCATGCCGTGGAGGGTCTGCAACTCGTAGGCGTCGATCGGGAGGCCGAGAACTTCGGCCGTGGCGATGGCGTGGGCCAGGCTTCGCAGGTTGTGGCTGGCGCAGGCCGGGCGGAGGTTGGCTCGATGCTCCATCAGGAACCGCGTGCAACGCTCGTAGTTGGCGTCGCTCTGCCACTTGTGAAGGAAGACGGGCTCAGGCCAGCCGTGGCGGCGGGAGGTGAGGACCTCGTAATCCCAGTACGCTCCCTTGACCAGGCGGATGGTGATCGGAGCGCCCCGGCGCTCGACGAACTCGTTGAGCCGACGCAGCTCGGCCTCGGCGTCGGGCTGGTACGCCTGGACGACGATGCCGACGTCGGGCCAGTCTCGGAAGTCAGGTTCGGACAGAACGGCCTCGAAGAGGTCGTAGCTGAGCGTCCGGTAGTCGTACTGCTCCATATCGACGTGGACGTACGCCCCTAACTCCCGGGCCGTGTGGAGGATGGGGCGGAGTCGCTCGGCCGTGCGGGCGATGGTCCCGGCGGGGGAGATCGGGTCGAACCAGGTCGTCAGGCTGGAGAGCTTGAGCGAGAGGTTGACGCGAGGGATCGGCCCGTCGACGTCGCGGTCGATCTGGGGGATTTCCGGACGGGCGGCGAGTGGGCCGGCCAGGCCCTTGAGCAAGTGCAGGCACGTCTGCTGGTAGGCGTCGGCCTCAGCCTCGCTGATGACGGCCTCGCCCAGCAGGTCGGCCGTAAAGGCGACCTTCTTCGCCCGAAGCTTGAGGACCGTCTGGAACGCCTCCTCGGGCGTCGAGCCGGCGATGAACTTGCGGGCCATCAGCCCGGCGGCCGTCCGCGCCGAGGCCGCCAGCATCTCCTCTCGCTCTGAGCCCGGCGGCGCGAGGGCCACGGCGGTCCGCAGCCACCAGGGGACGCGGTCGCCGGCCTCGTCGAGATACTCCGCCAGGTGCCGACGGACGGCCGGGGCCGTCTTCAACGCCGGCAGCACGTCGATGAACCGGAAAAGCTGGACGCGGACTTCCGGGTCGTCGAGGGTCGTCGCCATGAAGCGATCTTCCCACCACGCCCTTCGCCAGGGTCGTGACGCTCTCCCGACCCGCGCGAACAGCTCCCGACCAATCGCCCTCGTGCGATCCTCGATCCGCTCCCGGTCCCCGGGTTTGAACGATCGCGTCCCGGATCCTCGAAACCCCGCCGCAGTCGTCGCCATGGGGGCCTGCCTGTGTTCGTTGGATTCCTGGAGAGGTTCATCTCAATCTTAGGGCCGTCCCCCCGCTTAGGCTACCGCCGCAGTTCGAAGCGTCTCGTTCGATCTGAAATTTGGATCGTGACCACGAAAACCCTCTCCGGATTCGATACTTCACGCCGGCAACGGTGTTTCAGTGTTGTCGGAAACAACAGTTGATTTCGACGAATTTCGCTTGAGGAGTCCTGCAGTGCGCGTTAGGTTCCAGTTGGCGAACCGGACGAGGCCCGCCAACAGCCGGTGAAGGTCCGTCGCATCCTGCCTTTGCATCCAAGGTTCCTCCCGCCTCGGTTCAAGGAACGCCGACGACCCCGCGTTCTCAGGCACCCGCCTTATCGGACGACGCCCGCGACGAGTGGACCCGACGAGGGTCTGTGCGGAGGCGTTGCGCCCTTTTCTCTTCGAGTGTGGAGGCTTCGCCATGCGGCTAACCCGTCGCGAATCGGTCACCCGATGGACCGGACGATCCGCGGATGTGGGAGGTCCTCCGTCGCCTCCATCGCCGATCCGGCGCGTGCATCGCGATCGGGTCAGGGGTTCGTTGATCGATGTGGAAGCGGTGCAGCATGCTTTTCTCGTGGCGACGCCGCGTCCCGGCGATTCGGCCGCGGCGGAGGCGGCGGACGCCGTTGGCATGCTCGGGGCTGCGCTCGATGAGATTGGGGCGAGACGCTCGGTCGTCCGGCAGACCGTCTTTCTCGCCGACGAGGACGATGTCGAGCCTTGTCGCGAGGTTCTGCGCGCCTTCTACAGCGGGGACTGGCCGGCGACCTCGTTCGTCCCTCAGCCGCCGGCCGACGGGAGCCGCATGGCGATGGAGGTCTGGTCCGTCGGCCGCGGCGAATCCGACGTCGCGATCCGGCGGATGGAGGAGCGGTTGGTCTGCGCGGCGGCGAACGGGGTCGCGTGGCTGCACGCCGACGGCTTCGAGCCCGGCCCGGACGCAGCAGGCGTTGCGGCGGTGCATTCTCAGACGCTCGCGACGCTCCGCTCGCTGATCGTCGCCCTGGGTCGCGCCGGCTCAGGGCTCGACGCCGTGGTCCGCACCTGGCTGCATCTGGGCGACATCGTCGGTCCCGAGGGGGATACCCAACGCTACAAGGAGTTGAATCGGGCGCGGGCGGACGTCTATCGCTCGGTTGCCTTTCTGTCGCGGCTCTATCCTTTCAACGGCAACCGCCGCCGGCCACAGTTTCCCGCCAGCACCGGCATCGGAACGACCGGACGAGGGATCCGCATGGGAGCCCTGGCGATGGAATCCGCCCGTAGCGACGTTCGGGCCGTACCGCTGGAGAACCCCCGTCAGACCCCGGCCTTCGACTACTCGGCCGTTTACAGTCCTTCGAGCCCCAAGTTCTCGCGAGGGATGGCGCTGGCGGTCGGTCGCGAGGCCTTGATCCTCGTCTCCGGCACGGCGAGCATCACTGCCTCGGAGACCCGCCACGTCGGCGACGCCGCCGCCCAGACGCACGAGACGCTGGAGAACATCGCCGCGCTGATCGGCGAGGCGAACCTGGCCCGCCATGACCTCCCCGGCCGGGGTGCGACGCTCGACGACCTGACCTGCGCCCGGGTCTACATCAAGCGTGAGAGCGATCGGGACGCCGTCCTCGCGGCATGTCGGGAGCGGATCGACGGCGTCCCCGTCGTGTTCACGCTGGCCGACGTCTGCCGCCCCGATCTGCTCGTTGAGATCGAGGCCGTGGCGGCCTCTCGCGCCCCCGTCGACGACTCCTGCGAGGTGGAACGATGAGCGGAATCTCGGGGCTCGCCCGGCTTGCCGCGACGGCTCTCGCCGCCCTGGCCGGCGTGTCGGTCGGCCTGGCGCAGACGCCGGTCGAGGACCGCCTGGACCGGACCGTCCCGGCCGAGACGAGCGTCGTTTTCGCGAAGCAGGTGGCCCCGCTCCTGAGCCGGGGCGGCTGCAACGCCGTGGACTGTCACGGCTCGTCGAAGGGGAAGGGGGGGCTCTCGCTGTCGCTCTTTGGCGGCGACGCGACGCTTGACCACGAAGCTTTCACGGCCGACGCCCACGGCCGGCGCATCGACCGCGTCGAGCCCGCGCGAAGCCTGATGATCCTCAAGGCGACCGGCCAGGTCGAGCACGGCGGCAAACGTCGGTTCGAGCCTTCTTCTCCGGAGGCCGCGCTGTTGACGGCCTGGATCGCCCAGGGAGCCCGACTCGACGACCCCCGCCTTCCCGGCGTCGTGGCTTTGGAAGTCACGCCGCGTCAGGCCGTGTTCGCGCCGGGGAGTCACGCCCAGGTCAAGGTGACGGCCGTCCTGACCGACGGCGCACGCCGCGACGTCACCCGAGAGGCCGTCGTCCGGTCGTCGGATCCCAAGGTGGCGACCGTCGACGCCGACGGTTCGGCGAAGGCCGTCGCGCCGGGGCAGGCGGCTGTCTCGGCGTCGTACCAGCACCGGTTCGGTTCGATGATGCTGGTCGTCCCTCGCGACCTTCCCGGCGGCTTCCCTGACGTTCGACCGGCGAACGTCGTGGACGACGCCGTCCTGGCGAGGCTGCGTCTGCTGGGGATTCCTCCATCAGAGACCTGCGACGATGCGACGTTCCTCCGGCGCGTCAGCCTGGACGTGACCGGTCGCCTCCCTTCGCCCGAGGAGGTCGTCGCGTTCCTCGATGATTCGACCGCCGACAAGCGGGCCCGTCTGATCGACCGTCTCCTCGCCAGCGAGGACTTCGTCGACTTTCAGACCATGAAGTGGGGCGACCTGCTGCGGATCAAGAGCGAATATCCCAGTCGACTTTGGCCCAAGGCGGTCGCCTCGTATACGCGGTACATCCGCGAGAGCATCGCCGCCGACAAACCCTACGACCAGTTCGTCCGCGAATTGCTGACCGCCTACGGATCGAACTTCCGCGACGGTCCGGCCAACTACTGCCGCGCCGCGGCCGGCAAGAATCCCCAGACCTTCGCCGACGCGACGGCCCTGGTTTTCCTCGGCAAGCGGACCGCCTGCGCCCGCTGCCACGCCCACCCGGACGATTCGTGGACCCAGGACGATGAACTCGCGTTCGCCGCCTTCTTCGCCCGGGTCGGCTTCAAGCCGTCCAACGAGTGGAAGGAGGAGGTCGTCTACTACAACCCTAAAGGCGTCGTCCGCGACCCGCGCACCAACCAGGTCGTCGCCCCTCGACTGCCGGGCGGTCAGCCCCTGACGTTCGGCCCGGACGAGGACCCCCGGCGCACGCTGGCTGAATGGATGACCTCGCCGGCCGACGAGGACTTCGCTCGCGCGATCGCCAACCGGGTCTGGTTCTGGCTGCTGGGCCGGGGGATCGTCCACGAGCCCGACGACTTCCGCCCGTCCAACCCGCCGTCGCAGCCCGAACTGCTCGACCGCCTGGCCTACGAGGTGGTCGCCAGCCGCTACGACCTGAAACACCTGTTCCGCCTGATCCTCAACTCGAAGACCTACCAGGCGTCGTCGAAGACCAGGCCCGAGAACGCCGACGACTTCGCCTGCTTCTCACACCACGTACCGCGGCGGCTCTCGGCCGAGCAACTGCTGGACGCCTTCGTGCAGATCACCGGGACGCCCGAGAAGTTCACCAGCCGCATCCCCGAGCCCTTCACGATCCTGCCGCCCGACACCCGCGCCGTGCAGTTGACGGACGGCAACATTGAGGAGTCGCCTTTCCCGTTCCTGGAACTCTTCGGCCGACCGGCTCGCGACACGCCCTATGAGCGCGAGCGGGACGACGAGCCGACTCTGCGCCAGGCCCTCTATCTGGCGAACTCGGATCACCTGGAATCCAAGATCGCCGCCAGCGCCGTGCTCAAGCAGATGCTGGATTCGCACGAGCCGGACGCCGCGACCGTCGAGCGGCTCTATCTGGCGACCCTCAGCCGCAGGCCCAGCGAGGCCGAGCGCAAGGCCGCCGTCGACCTTCTGACGCGCGACCCCAAGGTCCGTCCGCAGGCGCTCCGCGACCTGCTCTGGGCGCTCTTCAACACCAAGGAATTCCTGTTCAATCGTTGAACCCTAGGGAACCGCACCGAGTCGCCGAGGCCGATGGAAAGGGCCTCGGCCGGTCGGGAGGGCTTCGTCATGCTCGACATCCGCTACGGCGCCTTGACCCGCACCTGCGACGGCGTCGGCCGTCGCGATTTCCTTCGAGTCGGGACGTTCGGTCTGCTGGGTCTCTCCGCGGCCGACTGGCTCGCGCTGCGGGCTCGGGGCGAGGTCGCCCCCGCGCCTCGGGCGCGGTCGGTGATCCAACTCTGGATGGGGGGCGGCCCGTCGCAGATCGACACCTTCGACCCCAAGCCCGACGCCCCCGAGGCGATCACCGGGCCGCTTCGCAAGCCCGTCCAGACGAAGGTGCCGGGGACGTTCATCAGCCAGCTCCTGCCGAAGCTCGCCGAACAGGCCGACAAGTTCACGATCCTCCGCGGCATGACTCACGGCAACAACAGCCATGAGACGGCGACCTACATGATGATGACCTGCACGAGCCCGACCGACGACGTCGTCTATCCGACGGTCGGCTCGGTCGTCGCGCAGCTTCGCGCTCCCGGCGGCTCGACGGCCAACGGCCTGCCTCCTTACGTCACCTTGACCCAGCCTCTGGGAAGGATCTCCGAGGCGGGCTTCCTCGGCTCGTCTGCCAGGAGCTTCGCCACCGGCGGAGACCCCAACTCGAAGGACTTCCGCGTTCAGGGGTTGGTTCCGCCTCGCGGTGCGACCAACGAGCGGATCCAGCAGCGTCGCGGCCTCGTCGCGACACTCGACGCGATGGCCCGCGAGGTCGAGGACGATCCCGCCTCGCGCGAGCTGGACGCACACCGCGGCAAGGCCTACGACCTGATCCTCGGCGACGCTCGCAAGGCCTTCGACCTCTCCGGCGAGAAGGACGAACTCCGCGATCGCTACGGCCGCAACCCGTTCGGCCAGAGCTGCCTGCTGGCTCGTCGGCTTGTGGAGCACGGCGTCCCCTTCGTCACCATCAACATGGGCGGTTGGGACACCCACACCGACAACTTCGGGGCTCTGGAGAAGCGGCAGGCGCCGACGCTCGACGGCGGTTTCGCCACGCTGCTCGCCGACCTGGCCGACCGTGGGCTGCTCGATTCGACCATCGTCCTCTGGTACGGCGAGTTCGGCCGCACGCCTCAGGTCCAGGCCGCGCCGCCGTGGTTCGGCGGTCGGCACCACTTCGGCGCGGTCTTCTCGGCGGTGGTCGCCGGCGGCGGATTCCAGGGGGGGCATGTCCTCGGCTCCAGCGACGCCCGAGGCGAGCGCCTCAAGGATCGGCCGATCTACCCGTGGGACCTCTCGGCCAGCATGTACCAGTTGCTGGGGATTGACCCGATGGGTCGCCTGCCGCATCCGCTCGGCTGCGTGGCTCACGTCACCCCCTTGAGCGCCGGCGACGTCCCGACCGGGGGCGTGCTCAAGGAGATCATGTGATGAGGACGGTCATGAACCGCGCCGCCTTGCGCCTCGTCGCTCTGGCGTTCGTGCTGCCGGCCGGGGGACTCGTGGCGGCCGCTCCCCCGTCGTCGGGCGGCTCTGCTGCGCCGTCGAGCGTGCTGGAGATCGCGACGTCGGCCGGCGCGCCGTTGAAGATCCGCCGGGGGGCGTTTGCGCCGGCCTCGGCGCTGGCGTTCTCGCCCGACGGTCGGAGGCTGGCCTCGGGCGGTTACGGCGAGGTCCTGCTCTGGGACGTCGCCGCCGGCCGGATCGGCTCGCGGGCGGGAGCCGGGAAGATCGCGGGCCAGGTGCGGGCGGTCGTGTTCGTGGACGCGGGAACGCTCGCTGTTGCGGCCGGCGGCGAGGGGCCCGTCCTGCTCGATGCGGCCACGGGCGCAGTGAAGCCCGCGTTGAAGGAGACGCTGGGCGACGTCGTCTCGCTGGCTCGGGGCGAGGGCGGCCTGATCGCGGCGGGGTCGGCGGGCGGCAAGGTTCGCGTCTGGAAGGGGGGCGGCGACCCCGTCGCGAGGATCGACGTCCCCGGCTCGGCGGTCGACCTGGCGTTCAGTCCGGACGGCGGGTTGCTGGCCGTCGCGACGGGCGATCGCCAGTTGAAGCTCTACCGGACGGGCGATTGGGGGCAGGAGCGATGGTTCCCGCTCGACGGGCCGCCGACCGCCGTGGCCTTCAGCCCGGGCGACGGCTCTTCCCTGATCACCTGCGTCGGCGGACCCACGGGACGAGGCGTTCGGATTCGGGTGAAGTCGACCGAGGAACCGACGACGAAGGCCGCGCGCAAGGCGGCCGCTGCGACGCCCGCCGAACCCTACGCCTCGCCCCCGCGCAAGGTCGATCTGGGCGGCGGCCTGCCCATCGCCGCGGCGTTCCATCCCGCGAACGGCCGACTGTACGTCGCCCTGGCGGATCATACGGTCCGCGTCGTGACCTCGGGAGGATCGGTCGCGAACACCCTGCGCGGGCATGCGGAGAGCGTGTCCGCGGTCGCCGTCGACCCGGAAGGGCTGCTCGTCGCCACGGCAGGGGCTGAAGGGGCGGTCAAGTTGTGGGACGCCCGCAAGGACGCCCTGCTGGCGACGCTCGTGCCGCTGGCTCAGGGGACCGGCGGCTGGCTCGTCGCCACGCCGAAGGGGGAGTTCGACGCCTCCGACGCCGCCGTGGTCGTCGCCGATGACGCCGCGAAACGCACCCCCGCGCCAGAGGCCGTTCATCGCGCTTTGGAGTCTGTACGCCCCGCCAAACCGGCGCCCGCGGCCAGGCCGGCCGAGGTCAAGAAGGCCGAGCGGCCCGGCCGGAAGAAGCTGCATTGAAAAGGGGAAACGACCATGAGGCCCGCCGCTCGCATCGCTTGCATCGCCGCCGGTTTGACGCTCTGTCTCGCCTTCGCACTCACGTCGACGCCGACGACGAGCGCCGGGGCGGCCGACCAACCGAAGACCAAGGCCGCGCAAACGAAGAAGGCCAGGAGCGGACGCTCGGCCGCGCCGTCGATCGCCTACGTCTTCCCGGCGGGCGGAGCCCGGACGGCCCGGGTGCAGGCGACCGTGACGGGGACGAATCTGAAGACGTCGACCGATGTGCGGGTCTCGGGCGGAGGCGTCTCGGGCAAGATCGTTGGAGAGCCCTCGGCGACGTCAGCGAAGATCGAGCTTGAAGTAGCGGCCGACGCCGAGTTGGGTGAGCGAGACCTGCGGCTCCTGGGGCCGGGGGGCGTCTCCAACCGCTATCGCTTCTTCGTCGGCGACCACCGCGAGATCCTGGAGGCCGAGCCCAATGCGCTGGCGACGCCGCAGTCGCTCGGCGACCTTCCGGTGGTCGTCAATGGCCAGATCACGGAGACCGACCGCGACGTTTTCCGGTTCCAGGCGAAGGCCGGCCAGACGCTTGTCTTCGACGTCTCGGCCCGTCGCGTGAAGCCGTTCATCGCCGATGCGGTTCCGGCCTGGCTGGAGTCGTCGCTCGTGCTGTACGGGCCTGGGAATCGAAAGATCGTCGAGGCCGCCGACTTCCGCTTCCGGCCCGACCCCCTGCTGATCCACCGCGTTGAGGCCGACGGTGAATACGCGATCGAGATTCGCGACGAGTTGACCCGCGGCCGGGGGGATTTCGTTTACCGCCTGGACGTGGGGGAGCTTCCTCGGATCACCCACGCGTTTCCGCTGGGCGTGCGTCGGGGAGAGTCGACGACCCTTGAACTCTTCGGCGCGAACCTGCCGGAATCGACCTTCACTCTGAACGTCCCGCCCGACGCCCCATCTCGGATCGAGATCGTCCGCGAAAACCGAGGGCTGCACTCGAACGCCCTGCCGATCGCCGTCTGCGACTGGCCGGCGACGGCCGAACGGGAGTCGTCCAACGCGCCGCCGCAGGAGGTCGCAATTCCGACGGCCGTCGACGGTCGCATCGATCGGCCCGGCGACGTCGATCGGTTCCTCGTCGCGGTCCCTCCCGATCGTCGTCGCCTCCTGTTCGAGATCCAGGCGCGAAGGTTTGAGTCGCCGCTCGATGCCCTGCTGACGATCTTCGACGAGAAGGGGAACGTCGTGGCGGAGAACGACGACGAGATCGACGCTCGGCTGCCGCTCCTCACGCATCAGGCCGACCCTCGGCTGATCCGGGACCTCTCTCCCGGCAAGTACGTCGTCCAGGTCCGCGACGCCCAACTCGCGGGGGGCGATTCGTATGGCTATCGCCTGCTGATCGGGCCGCCTCAGCCGGATTATTCGCTGCGGGTCACGCCCGACAACCTGCGCATGGGGCCAGGCGAGACCGTCGTGGTCAACGTCGACGCCCTCCGTCTGGACGGCCACGCGGCCGAGATCGCGATCGACGTTCAAGGCTTGCCGCCGGGTTTCTCGGCGAGCGACGCGACGCTCGCGCCGGGGCAGAACCAGGCGGCGTTGACCATCACCGCGCCTGCAGGCGCAACGCCGGGCGTCTGCACGCCGAGGATCGTCGGCACGGCGAACGAAGGCGGCAAGTCCGTCGTCCGCACGGCTGACGCCGCCGAGACGGTGATGCAGGCTTTCACCTGGAGCCACACGATCCCGTGTCGAGAATACTCGCTGGCGATTGTCGAGGCTCCCGAACCCCTGTTCGCCCTGACGGCGGATCGGCCCGCCGAGGGATCGATCCAACTGCCCGCCGGCGGCGAGGTCGAGGTCAAGGTGAAGGTCGTCCGCGGTCCCGAGGTTCCCGGCCCCGTCGCGCTCACGGCCCTCGGCCTGCCGCCGGGCGTGACGGCCAAGCCCGGCCTGATCGACGCCGACAAATCGGAGGGCGTTTTGACCCTGACCGCCGCTCTTCGCGTCAAAGCGGGCCTGCGCCAGAACGTCGTGATTCGTGGATCGATCCGGACGACCGGCCGCAACAGCGTGACGCAAGTGGTGCCGGCCATTCCGTTCGTCGTCGCCCCAGCGAAGACGCCGTGAGACGACGGCTCAGGCCCGAGCCGCCGCCAGGGCCTCGCGGGCGGCGGCGATGGTGTGGTCGACGTCGGCCTCGGTGTGGGCGGCGGAGACGAAGGCGGCCTCGAACTGGCTGCACGGGAGGTAGACGCCCCGGGCGAGCATCTCCCAGAAGAAGCGGGCGAATAGGGCCGTGTCGGACCGCTTGGCGTCCTCGTAGTCGTGGATCGGGCCGTCGTGGAAGAAGAGGGTGAGCATGCTCCCCACGCGCTGAACGACGTGCGGCACGCCTGCGTCGCGTGCGGCCTTCTCCAGTCCGTCGGCGAGCTTCGCGGAGAGGGCTTCCAGGCGGTCGTAGACTCCCGGCTCGCGGAGCAGATTCAGCGTGGCCAGGCCGGCGGCCATGGCCAGCGGGTTGCCGGACAGCGTGCCGGCCTGGTAGATGGGGCCGGTCGGCGAGACCTTCGTCATGATCTCGCGTGAGGCTCCGTACGCCGCCGCCGGCAGTCCGCCGCCGATGATCTTCCCCAGCGCGGTGACGTCGGGCGTGACGCCGAAGCGTTCCTGCGCCCCGCCGTAGGCGACGCGGAAGCCCGTCATCACCTCATCGAAGATCAGCAGCGTCCCGTGCTGGGTGGTCAGCTCGCGGAGGGCCTCCAGGTAGCCGGGCCTGGGCGGCACGAGGCCCATGTTGCCGGCGATCGGCTCCAGCAGGACGGCGGCGACCTGGCCGGGGTTGGCTTCGAGAAGCTTGCGGACGGCGTCGGCGTCGTTGAACGGGCAGAGGAGGGTGTCGGCCGCCGCGCCCGGGGTGACGCCTGGGCTGTTGGGGACGCCCAGCGTGGTCGCGGCCGAGCCCGCCTGGATCAGCAGGCAATCGGCGTGGCCGTGGTAGCAGCCGGCCATCTTCACGATCTTGTCCCGGCCGGTGAAGCCCCGCGCCACGCGGATCGCGGACATCGTCGCCTCGGTCCCGGACGAGACGAATCGGCACATCTCGATCGACGGGACGGCCGCCGCGACGGCCTCGGCGATCTCGGCCTCGCGCTCCGTGGGGGCCCCGAAGCTGGAGCCGAGCGCCAGGGCCTCGGAAACCGCCGCGGTCACCTTCGGGTGGGTGTGGCCGACGATCATCGGGCCCCACGAGCCGATGTAGTCGATGTAGCGATGGCCGTCGACGTCGAACAGGTACGCGCCATGGGCTTCCGCCATGAACGGCGGCTCACCGCCGACGGCGCCGAAGGCCCGCGCGGGGCTGTTGACGCCGCCGGGGATCACCTTCGACGCGCGGGCGAACGCGGCGGAGCTTTTGGGCAAGTCGTAACCGGGGACGGAGCGGGCGGGGGTGGTCATGGCGGGTTGATTCAACCTTGCTGGAGCCATCGGGCGACGTCGGGGGCGTGGTACGTCAGGATCATGTCGATCCCCGCGCGTTTGAAGCCGGTGAGCGTCTCCAGGACGATCCGCCGCTCGTCGATCCAGCCCCGCTCGGCGGCGGCCTTGATGATGGCGTATTCGCCCGAGACGTTGTACGCCGCCAGCGGGACGCGGAACTCGTCCTTCAAGCGGCGGGCGACGTCGAGGTAGGCCAGCGCCGGCTTGACCATGATGACGTCGGCGCCTTCGGCCAGGTCGAGCGCCGCCTCACGGACGGCCTCGTCGCCGTTGGCCGGATCCATCTGGTAGCTGCGGCGATCGCCGAAGCTGGGGGCGCTCTCGGCCGCCTCGCGGAAGGGGCCGTAATACGCGCTCGCGAACTTGGACGAGTAGGCCATGATCGGGATGTGCGTGAATCCCGATCCGTCCAGCCCGGCACGGATGGCTCGGACCATGCCGTCCATCATCCCTGAGGGGGCGATGACGTCGGCCCCGGCCTTGCAGTGGCTGACGGCCTGCTCGGCCAGCTTCGGCAGCGTGGCGTCGTTGTCGACGTCCATCCGGCCGGCGACCTCGTGGAGCGGCCCGCAGTGGCCGTGGTCGGTGTATTCGCAGAAGCAGAGGTCGGTAATCGTGAGGAGTTCGGGCGAGCGCTTCTTGATGAGCCGCACGGCCTCCTGAACGATCCCGTCGTCCCGGAGCGCAGCCGAGCCGTGGGCGTCCTTGTGCTCGGGGATGCCGAACAGCATGACGCCGGGGATCTTCAGCTCGACGACCTGGTCGATCAGCTCGGGGAGCCGGTCAAGCGACCACTGGCGCTGGCCGGGCATCGAGGGGATCTCACGCGAGATATTCTTCCCGTGATAGACGAACAGAGGATAGATCAGGTCGTCCCGCGTCAGGACGTTCTCGCGCGCCAGGTCGCGGAGTCGAGGGTGGCTCCGGAGGCGTCGCGGGCGGTGGGTGGGGTATCCGGCGGTGGGGTCGAACATGGGGAGTGTTCCAGGGCGGAGCGAAGGAAGGAGGCTTCCCCCCTCGACGATCGGCTCGGCCTGAGTCCCCTCTCCCGCCGGGAGAGGGTGGCCCGAAGAGCCGGGTGAGGGTCGTCGGACTGGCGAGCATAGTACTGGAGGCGAGGACGTCTTCACCCTGGAGGGGGAAGACGGACCGCGAAGCGGTCAGATGAGGGGGACGACCGCCGAGGAGTTCTCAGTTGGCAGTTCTCAGCTCTCAGATGTTTGGACTCATGTCCCTCTCTGGCAACTGACAACTGACAACTCCTGAGCGGATACCTTCCTCCTGCAGGGGGGAAGGCCGTTATGGTCCCGGATTTCATCCGACGTGCCCTCCGAAATCCCACGACCCTCACCCGCCGCTGCGCGGCTGCCCTCTCCCGGGGGGAGAGGGGACTACAGAGCATCGCTTGAGACGGGTATGGAACGGGTTGGAGGAGCACGCCGGCCGCCCCTCCGGGTTGCGGAGGGGCGACCAGAATCGACCGCGGCTTAGTGGCCGCGGCGGTGGTGATGGTGGCCGGCGGAGGGGCTCGGCATGACCCGGACCTCGCCGTTGTTGGCGTCGAAGCACTCGATCTGGAGGTGCTCCGCGGCGACGCCTTCCTTGAAGTTGATCATCACGGACATGCCGGTTTCGGCCTCGATCCGGGCGATCGCCTTCCGCTTACGGTTGTTGAGGTAGGTCGCGACGGCGGAGCCGACGGTGACCTGGATCTTCCGCACGTCCTCGCGGTGCGAGGCCAGGGCGATGATCCGCATGACGTCGATTGCCATGCTCTCGGCCGACTTGACGACGCCGGCGCCGTTGCAGTTCGGGCAGTCCTCGTACACCGACCGCTTCAGGCTGGGCCGGATCCGCTGGCGGGTCATCTCGATCAGGCCGAAGGCGCTCATGCGGAGCACCTTGGTGCGGGCCCGATCGCGCTTGATGGCCTCGCGGAGAGCCCGTTCGACGCCCCGACGGTGGCGCTCTTCACGCATGTCGATGAAGTCGTTGACGATGACTCCGCCGAGGTCACGCAGCCGGAGCTGCCGGGCGATCTCCTTGGCGGCCCGCAGGTTCATCTCGTAGGCCGTGCGCTCGGCGTCGTCCTCGACCCGGAAGTTGCCCGAGTTGACGTCGATGGCGACGAGGGCCTCGGTCTGGTCGATGACGATCGAGCCGCCTTCCGGCAGCGGGACGTGCCGGCGCTGGATCTTGGCGATCTCGTCCTCGATCCCGTACTTGTGGAAGAGGGGGATCTTCTCGTCGTAGAGCTTGACCCGGTTGGCGAACCGAGGCATCACCACGCGGAGGAACTCCTGAGCCCGCTCGAAGGCGGCCGGCTCGTCGATCCAGATGGTGTCGATCTCGGACGTGAAGACGTCCCGGATGGTCCGGGTGATCATGTCCGATTCCTGGTAGATCGGGGCCGGGCCCTTGGTCTTCTTGATGCGGCGGAGGATGACCTTCCAGAGCCGCAGCAGGTAGGCCAGGTCGCGGGCCAGCTCGCGCTTGGACCGCTCCAGGCCGGCGGTCCGGACGATGAAGCCGAGCCCCTTGGGCGGGTTCAGCTCGTGCATGATCTCGCGGAGCTTGCGGCGCTGGCCCTCGTCGACGATCTTGCGCGAGACGCCGACGCGGTTGAGCCCCGGCATCAGGACGAGGTAACGCCCGGGGATGCTGATGTAGGTGGAGAGGGTCGGCCCCTTGGTGCCGATGCTCTCCTTGATGCACTGGACGAGGACCTCGTCGCCGCGGCGGAAGACCTCCTGGATGGGAGGCTTGGACGCGCCTCGGCCGCCTCGGCCCTCGCCGCGATGGGGGCGGGCTTCGACGGGGCCGCGCAGGCCCATCTCGCGCTCCAGAACCTCGATCTCCTCGATCTCCTTGCGGATCTCCTGCTCCAGCTCGGGGTCGATCTCCTCCTCGACGGCCGGCGGGGCGTCGTCGTGGTCGTGATCGTGGAGGTCGTCGGCGTCGCCGATCAGGTCGTCGAAGACGTCGACGTCTTCGCGTTCCAGGCGGCTGCTGGGGCGACGGCGGGCGGGCTCGCGGAACGAGACCTCTTCTTCTTCGTCGGCGACGTCGGCCGACTCGTCGGCCGTGGACGGCGTTTCGAGGCTCTCCGGACGCTCGCGATCGCGGCGACGGCCGCGGCGGCGGCGACGGCGGGTGCGGCCCTCGGAACGGCCCGTCCCAGACTCGGTTTCGCCTTCGCCCTCGGCCTCGGCCTCGGCCTCAACCTCTTCCTCGACTCCCGCGCCGAAGCCGCGGACGTCGTCTTCGGGGGGCTCGTAGCCGCGGGGGGCGGGCTGGTCGCCGAAGTCGTAGTCGGACGTCTTCAGGCGTTCGCGGCGGGGGACGTAGCCGGGCTCGCCGGCGCGGTCGTGGGCTCGCTGCCGGCTCGGCCGCTCGGGCCGTTCGCGGTCGCGCTCGCGTTCGACCTCGGGTTCGGCGGGCGAGCGGTAAGGGGATTCGATCTCGGCGGCTGGCCGGGTCCGCCGCGAGGGGGGAGCCGGAGGCTCAGCGGCCGGCGGCGGGGTGGTCGGGACGACCTCGCGGGGACGCAGGTCGGGACGGTCGCCGCCCCGGGAACGGATCGCCGCCCGGCCGCCTCGGCGTCGCGGCGGGGCCTCGGAGCCGAAGTCGGAAGGTTCTTCGTCCGAGACGGGCGAGGGGGCCTCGAACTCGACGGGTTCGAGCGTCTCCTCTTCGGGGACCGGCGGACGCGAGGCCCGGCCGCGGCCGTTGCCTCGGCGAGGCCGTTCGCGACGGGAGGGCGACGGAGCCGGCTCGAACGAGTCCTCGCGCTCCGGCTCGCGCTCGGGCAGGGGCTCGCGCTCGACCTCGCGCGCCGGGCCGCGGCCGCGGGCGACGGCCGGTTCGTGGTCGCCGAACAGGGAGCGGGGACGGCCGCGGTCGTCGCGCTCGAAGCCGAGTCCCAGGTCGGGCTCGGGCTCGGCCGGCGGCGTCGGCGACTGCCGACGGGCGGTGCGGTTCGGGGGAAGGTCGGCCTCGGCCGGCTCGGGCTCGTCGCGGCGAGAGGTTCGTCCCCACCGCGATTCGAGCGGATCGCTCTCAACGTCGCGGTCGTATTCGGTCGACTTGGACCAGGAGGTCGGGCCCGCCTCGCGGCCTCGTCCGCGGTCCTCGTCCTCGAAGGCGGGCTCGCGATGGGCTTCGGGGGGCGGCGGCGGGGTGAAGTCGTCGTCGTGGCCCTCGACGAGTCCCTCGCCGAAGTTGCGCGGCGACTCCGAACGGTCGCGGCGTCCCTTCACGGACAGATCGGGCCGTTCGCGATCACGATCGCGGTCCCGATCACGGCGGCGGGGCTCGCGGTCGCGATCACGCGAGGGTTCGCGGGAGCGGGGCGGGGCGGGGGGCTCGAAGTCGTCCCCTTCGTCGTCGGCGGAGGCGCCGTGGCGGTCGTAGTACTGGGCCTCGACGTCGGAGACGTGGAGAAAGCCGTTGCGGCCGACCGAGAAGTCGACGAACGCGGCCTGGATGGCCGGCTCCAGGTTGACGATCTTGCCTTTGTAGATATTGCCGGTATAGCTCTCGTGGCTGGTGCGCTCAACGTAGAGCTCTTCCAGCACGCCGTTCTCGATGATGGCGATCCGGCACTCCTCCGGCTGGAGCACGTTGATCAGCATTTCTTTCTTCATGCGCTGTCTTCCGGTGTGGCTGCGGTTAGCGGTGATCGTTACGGCGGTCGGTCCTTGGGGACGCAACCCGGCGGTCGGCTTTGGTTCGGGGACGGGACGGGGTCAGTCGGCCAGCTCCACGCGGGTGCGCGTCAGGAAGGCGCCTTCTTCGAGAAGGTCGCGGACTTCCAGGCATTCGAGCACCTCTTCGGGGCGGACCGAGCCGTCGGAGGACGTCTTCAGTCGGATGCGGAGAGTCCCGTCTTCGGTCAGTTCGGCGGCGAGCAGGAGCGGTCGCATGTCAAGGACGACGTCGCGCTTCCGATCCGGTCGCTGCCGGGTGATGATGCGGCTTTCAGACCGCAAAAGGGCGTCGAGGGCGGCGGCCAGGGAGGCCCGGCGCGGCCCGGGGATGGGGATCTCATACTCGGCCCACGCGGGACGAGGAGCGGACGCGGAGGATTCCAGCGCCCCGGCCTCCAGCCATTCGATCCCCGGAGGGGAGGCGGCGGCCAGGCGGCCCTTCAGCGCGTCGGGGTCGGTCGGCTCGGTCAGTTCCAGATCGACGATCTCGCTTAGACCCTCGATTCCCAGGGCCATCGCCAGAGCGAAGGTGATCTTGGGGCGGGGCGAAAAGCCCTGTGACGACGCGATCGGCACGGCCGCGCGGCGGATCGTCCGCTCAAGGCAGCGCAGAAGGTCGTGGTGGCTGGTCAGGCGGAGGTCGCCGCGTTTGGCGAACCGGAGACGGACCTTGACGGCTGGAGTCATGGTTGCGAAGGCTTCGGCCGATCGGCCGGCGGATCAGTGCTGTCCCGGTCGGATCGTCGCTCAAGGGAGCGCGGCCACGGCGCCCGGCGTCGCTGTGAGCGAGGGCGTCTTCGTGGAGCGTTCGTCTCGGCTGGGATCGGGGGGGAGCCCGGTCGGCTGGTCTCGTTCGGGTCAGGGTGCGTGTTCGGCGTCAGTGTTCCCGGGGGCGTCGCTCTCCGTCGCCGCTGGGGGCTGGACGGAGGGGCCGGGCGGGAACCCGGGGGACGGTCGGTCGCGCGTTGCGGCGCGTCGGGTCGGGTGCGGCGTGGGTCAGCCGGCTGGGGCCGCGGCGGCCGTTTCGGCCGGCCGCAGGGCCGATTCCAGCAGGGCGACGACCTCGGCGGCGGTGTCGAGCCGCAGCGCCTCGGCGGCCACGGCCCGCGCCTGCTCAAGTCGCACGCCGCGGATCAGGCGGCGAACTTCCGGCAACTGGTGCGGCGGCATACTCAACTCGCGGACGCCCAGCCCCAGAAGCAAAATCGTGAACAGCAGCTCTCCGCCCATTGAGCCGCAGACGCCGCAGGGGATCCCCTGCGCCGATGCGGCCTCGACGACCCCGGCGATCAGGCGGAGGACGGCGGGATCGGCGGCGCTGTAGAGGTCGGCGACGGTCTCGTTGGTGCGGTCGACGGCCAGCGCGTACTGAATCAGGTCGTTGGTCCCGATGGAGAAGAAATCCACCTCCTTTGCGAATCGGTCGGCCATGATCGCGGCGGCCGGCACTTCCACCATGAGCCCCAGCGGCAGGGCCTCGCGAAGCGGGCGGCCCTCGGCGCGAAGCTCGGCGGCCACCTCGTCGAGGATGGCGCGAGCCTGGCGCAGCTCATTCAGGGTGGTGACGAGCGGCAGCAGCACGCGGACGTCCCCCAGGGCCGAGGCCCGCAGGATGGCGCGGAGCTGGGTTCGGAACAGCTCCGGGCGACGGAGCGAGAACCGCAGGCTGCGCAGACCCAAGGCGGGATTGGCCTCGACCCCTGCGTCAACGCCCAGGTGGGGGGCCAGCTTGTCGGCCCCCAGGTCGAGCGTCCGGATGACGACCGGGCGGCCTTCCTGGGTTTGGACCGCCTCGGCGTAGGCGGCGAACTGCTCGTCCTCGCTGGGGGGGGCGGGAGAGCGAAGGTACAGGAACTCCGTGCGGAAGAGGCCGACGCCGGCGGCCCCCCACTTGCGACTGGCGGCGGCCTCGTCGATGAACTCGATGTTGGCGTACAGGCCGATTTCAACGTCGTCGACCGTCGTCGCCGGCAGGCCCGTCTCGGCGGAGAGGGTCCGGTAGCGGGCCGTCCGCTCCTCGGCCGCGGCTCGGTGGCGGGCCAGGGTCTCGGGCGACGGGTCGAGGATGACGACGCCCTGTTCGCCGTCGACGATCGCCAGCCGGGTCGAGCGGGCGTGGTCGAGGGCCGGACCCAGGCCGACCACGGCCGGGATCTCGAGCGCCGCGGCGACGATCGCCGTGTGGCTCGCCCGGCCGCCGGCCTCGGTGGCGAAGCCCAGGACCCGCGTCGGGTCGAGTTGGGCCGCATCGCTGGGGGTCAGATCGTGGGTCAGCACCAGCGAGGGAGTTTCCAGCTCGTCCTGAAACGAGGCCGGCCGGCCTCCGGCGAGCTGGGCGACGATCCGCGCCTCGATGTCGCGGACGTCGGCGGCGCGGGCGGCCAGGTGGGAGTCGCTGAGGTTCTCCAGGCGTGAGGCGTGGGCCTCGAGCACCTCGATGACCGCGTGCTCCGCCGAGATCTGCAGTCGTTCGATCCGAGCGTGGGCGTCGGCCTTGAGCTGCGGATCCTGGATCATCGCCGCGTGCGCCGCGAGGATGTCGGCGTACTGACGGCCCAGCCGGCTGCGGGCCTCGGCCTCGGCCTCGGCACCCTCGGCGGCGGCGGCCGCGAGCGCCGCTTCGAGGCGGGCGATCTCGCCGGGGACGGCTTCCGGCGCAACCCTTCGGGGGGGGAGACGCAGGCCGCGACGGTCCAGCACCATGACCGGGCCGATGGCGATGCCCGGGCTCACGCCGATGCCCCGCAGCACCTGTTCGGCCGGCTCGGAAGCGGCCGAATCGCCGGGAGTCGGCGACTCGTGCGGTCGGACGCCCCGGTTCAGCGATGAGCCTTCGACCCCCAGGGTCATCGGGGAGGCTCCGCTTCGGGGACGGGGGCCGCGGGCGGATCGGCGATCGGTTCGCCGTCGTCGTCCTCGTAGAACCGCGCTTCGGCCAGGGCGGCCAGGGCGGCCACGGCTTCCTCGGCGTCGGGCCCTCGGGCCTCGACCTCCAGCTTTGAGCCGCACTCCGCGGCCAGCGAGGTCAGGTCGAGGATGCTCTTGCCGTTGAAGTCGCCGCCGTTGTAGTGGACCCGCACGTCCGACCGATACCGCAACGCGAGCTTCACGAACTTGTCGGCGGGCCGCAGGTGGAGGCCCAGACTGTTCGCGATCTCGATCCAGCGGCGGGCGACGGTCGTTTCGTGGATCATGCGGGGGGCTCGATCGGCATGCATGCCAGGCCGGGCCGGGCCGGCGGGTGCGGCGTTCGTCGGGTCTCGTCGACGCAGATCAGACGGCGGCCCCGTCGGCCTCTTCAAGCACCTCGACGACCTGCTGGGGCGACTTCGACTGCCGGAGGAAGCTGACGAAGCGCTCGTCCTTCAGGTGCCGCGAGATGTTTTCCAGCGCCCGAAGGTGGTCGCCCGGTTGGTTGTGGGGGGAGACCAGAAGGAAGAAGATGTCGACCGGTTCGCCGTCCAGGGCCGCGAAATCGACCCCCTGGGGGGACAGCGCCACGGTGCCGATCAGCCGTTGAAGCGTGGGATGGCGGGTGTGGGGGACCGCTACGCCCATGCCGATCCCCGTGGAGCCCAGCTCCTCGCGGTTCAGGATGGCTCGGATCACGCTTTCCACGTCGCCGTCGGCGAGCTGGCCGGCGGAGTTGAGGCCGGCGACCATCTCGCGGATCGCCGCTTCCTTCGTCGTGGCCTTGAGGTCCACAATAATGCTGTCTCGGACCACGAAATCCAATAACTTCATCCGCCCCTCCATCGACGGGCCGCCAGGCCGATCGTTTCATCATCGTCTCGCCGGCGTCGCCCGCCCCGCCGGGAAGGTCGGGACTCGCGCCAGGCGGGGGCGCCCGTGCGGCGCCCGAATCTCAAGGCTGGGGACGTCCTTCGGGGTCGATCCGACGGCGTCCGGGACCGGTCGATCAGTCCCCCTCGCCGGGGTGCTCCGGGCCGGTCGCCCGCGCGGAGCCGCCGCTCTGGGGGACGTCGCCTTTGTGGTTCTGAATCTTTTCTTTATAGCGGCGGAGCTGAGTCTCGATCTTATGCAGACACTGGTCCGTCGCAGCTTCCAGCGTCGGTCCCGTCTCGGTCGCCACGAAGTCGTTCTTGTGCTCGGCGGACACCTGGAACTCCACGTTCCAGACGCCCTTTTCCTGCAAGGTCGCGATCTCGATCGACATCAGCCGACCGAATTTGGTCAGCTTGCCCGCCTTCTCTTCCAGACGCTCGCGCTGGGCAGGGGCCAGCTCGCCGTGTCGCGTCGAGATCTTGATCTGCACCCGTCGGCTCCTTCTCTATCGCCGGCCCGCGGGCCGGGAGAGGGCTCGCATCCAGACGGCGGAACTTCTGATCCACCTTAACCTCCGGTTCACGCGAAGGTCAAGTCACCTTCCCCCACCCTCCCGCGTCCCGCGGCGATCTCGCCCACCACTTTCGCCTCTTGAAGAAACGATATATCGCGATACTATAACGATGGCACGGCGAGACGTACCCGAGTGGGTCGGCCGGTCGTGCGGACCACGAGAAACCACAGGGTTAAGAATCAATGTGCGGACGGCATCGACACGGACACGGACACGGGCACGGACACGGACGGCATCGCCACGGACATGAGCACGGCGGCTTCGGCCGGGGACCGGGCTGGGGATTCGGAGAGGGCCCGCGGGCGCGCCGGGGGGACGTCAAGTTCTTCATTCTTGAGGTGCTGGCCGACGGCCCGAGGCACGGCTATGACGTGATCGCGGCGATGGAGGCCAAGAGCGGCGGCCGTTATCGCCCGAGCCCCGGCTCGGTTTACCCGACGCTCCAGCTCCTGGAGGAAGGCGGCTTCGCAACTTCGGAGACGGTCGACGGCAAGCGCGTTTACACGATCACGGACGCCGGCCGCGCCTTGCTTCAGGAGAAGAAGGCTCCCGCAGCCGAGCCCGAGCGTCCCGAGGCCGAAGACCTTCGTGGGGCGTTCATGCAACTCGCCCAGGCGGTCCGTCAGGCCGCCAGCGTCACGCCGTCGGAGCAGCATGCCCAGATTCGCGAGATCCTCGTCAACGCTCGTCGCGAGGTCTATAAGCTCCTGGCCGCGGCCGACTGACTGACCGACCGTTCAGGAGCACGCAGGCGGCCGAGCCGGCGTTGGAAGACCGGCTCGGCGGCGGCGATTCAGGGGCGACCCCCGGACTCGATCACGCGAGGGGCGTCGTCCTGCCGCGGCCTCGCCGATGGGCCGAGGCCCCCGCGAGGCCGGCCAGCCCCACCCCGAGCATCACCAGGGAGCCAGGCTCAGGGACCAGGTCCCTGTTGCCGCCGTTGACATTCAGGGTTGCCGAGGCCGAGATCGAATTTCCGGGACCGCCGGTCTGCGTGAACGAGACCGTCAGCGAGGCCGGCTGAACCGCACCGCCTCCGACCAGGGAACCGGGCGTGAAGGTTCCGGTGATGAAGTACGTCACCCCCGTCACCACCCCGTTCACGATCGAGGTCGACGTTAAGATCGGCGCGAGCGTCTCCGTGAAGACGCCGATGTTGCCTCCGCCGATCACCAGGGCGGGCGTTCCACTCAGAGTGAAAGAACCGCTCCCGAACGAGGTTTGCGTCGGCACGGGTGCGAAGTCCCCGGTGGTGTTGCCGTTGGTGAGCAAACCGCCGAGGGTGAAGGTGGTCGCGGTGGCCAGGGCGTTTGTGTTGATCTTGGTTTCGAAGTCGGCGAGACCCAAAGAGCCTGAGATGAACGCAGCCCTGGCTGGCGCTGCCCCCCCAAGAACAAGGGCGGTGAGAACGAACAGGGAACGAAAGCGGACGGTTTTCACCATTGCTTGGTCGCCTCTCTCCACGAGGGACGTGACGGAGTCAATCATTCACGCTGAACGATCGTCGTAAGTGGTGTTGCGACAAATCGATCTGAAAAGATCGTCGAGAGTTGGGGAGGCCGAAACAAAACCGGCGTCCGTGCTGCAGGGTTCAGTTTTGGGTCTCGGCGATCTTGTGCGGCAGTGTCATAGGTTGACAGAGAAGAATAAAAATGTCAATCAAAAAGTTCAGAGTTCTTGGGTTGACGGATTCGACGAGCAGCATATGCGAAAATAATACTACGATGATCGCATTGGGGTGATTTTGGTTTACATGCGGGCCGGCGGCAAGATCGCCGATCGCCCATCTGATGGGTGGGTGAATTCCCCTTGGAGCGTTCCACCGGGTGATGGGTCCCAAGGCGCTCTCTCCCTCGCTTGAGGGCGAAGCCTGGTCCGGCGGTCGACTTCCTTGAGCGTCATGATGTTTTCAAGGCCGCCGGGGGCCGCGGCCGAAATCAGGGGAGGCGACGACGTGTTCGTCCACGATTCTCCCTTACGTCGTGACGATGCGGCGGTCGGACTCAACTCTGGAGGTCGAGATGGGTCGCCCCGCGATTCGCGCCGGGATCCTGACGGCCTGGCTCATCGTCGGAGTGGGTGGGATCCCCCAGGCTGCCGGGCAGGATCTCCCCGAGGGGAGCGCCTATCAGCCTTCCACGCCGGCTCGCGCGGTTTCGACGTATGATCGAGACCAGGAGACGCCCAAAGCGCCAGCCACCCCCGCGCCGGCCGTGGATCCGTACCCACAGGGCCCGTCGACGGAGCGGTTCTTGCTCGGGGACTTCTTCGGGGCCCGGCCCACATGGGAGGACCGCGGCCTTTCGTTCTTCACGTCGTTCACGCAGTTCGAGCAGGGGGTGGCCTCGGGAGGGCTCGAGCAGGCGTTCCGCTGGGGAGGCAAGTTCGACATGCTCGCCCATGTCGACAGCGGCAAGGCGGGCCTGTGGGAAGGCGGGACGTTCGACCTGTTCGCCGAGTCGAGGCTGGGGCAGTCGATCGACGGCTTCGCCGGGGTGTATTCGCCGACGAACCTGGCGATGTTCTTCCCCGTCCCCGACGCTCAGATCACGGCCATCACCGGGTTGAAGTTCACCCAGGCGATCACCGAGCGGTCGGGGATCTTCTTCGGGAAGCTGAACGCGCTCAACGGCGATCGCGAGAAGTTCCTGAAGTACCCCCTGACCTCGCGGTTCTGGAACGGGGCGTTCAACTTCAACATGGCGCTCGACCGCTATCCGTACTCGACGCTCGGCGCGGGGGGGTACTCCACCCCGATCGACGGGACGGACCTGGCGTTTCTGGTCCTCGATTCCCACAACGCGCCGACCACCAGCGGTTTCGAGAACCTGGGTCGCAACGGCGTCTTCATGTACGCGGAGGCGAAGCAGAAGATCGAACTCTTCGGCCTGCCCGGCAAGCACGTCTTCGCCGGGCTCTTCGGGACGGGGTCGTTCACCGACCTGGCGCCGGCGTCGTTCATTACGCTCCCGTACACGCTCACGCCCTCGCCGAAGAAGGCGGGGACGTGGACGGTCCTCTGGAACTTCGAGCAGCGGCTGATCGCCGATCCCGACGACCCCGACCGCGGCCTGGGCTTGTACGTCCAGTTGGGGCTGGGCGACGGCAACCCGAACCCGGTCCGGGGATTCGCGAGCGCCGCGCTCTGCGGCAATAGCCCGATCCCGGGCCGTGACGGCGACTTATTGGGCGTCGGCTGGTACGGTCTGGGGCTCAGCTCATACGCCAAGGATCAATGGCCTGGGGCCCGCAACGAGAACGGCGTCGAGTTGTTCTACAACATGCGGATCCGCCCTGGCTGTCACCTCACGCCCGACCTCCAGTTCATCCGACCCGGCCTCGCCCCGGTGGACGAGGCCGTGGTCTTCGGCCTGCGGATGAAGCTGGACTTCTGACGACGGCCGGTCAGATGTGGTTGCGACGAAGCGCCGCGAGGTGCAGCCTCGGCGCGGCATGGCGAGGGGTTGGGCTGGGGCGGGTGGGTCGGATCGGCCGGAGCCGCCCGCGCGTCGACACGGCGATGGTGGAGTACAACTCGCCGGTGATGGTGACCGGGATCGGCCTGCTGGTCGTCCGGTTCGCCGTCTGGCTGAGGACGATCTGAGGGATGGTCCCCGAGACCGGTCCCTTGAAGATGAGCGTCGTGCCCGGTTTGAAGTAGCCGGGGCTCGCCGTGATCGTCGCCCCGACCTGGCCGGTGCCGGGGTTGTTGATCTGGTTGTAGATCGTGAGCGCGTCGTTCTGGTTGATGGAGTTCCGGCCCACGATCGTGATCATCGGCTTGCCGGAGTTGGGGTTGTTCGGGATGTCCGGCACGGTGCCGATGGTCGCCCAGGCCTGAAGGGCGCCCCAGGGCACGGTCGGGTACCACTGGTTCGGGTTCCCGAGACCTTGCGTGCCGCCGAAGTCGATCTGGAGGTTGTTCGGGTAGTGGTTGGCGGAGCCGTCCGCGGCCAGGAGCGGGCCGGTCGCCGTGGGGTTGGAGACGTCGTCGTCGACGGAGAACCCGTAGGCCGACATCCCCTGGACGTCGTGGACGAACCAGACGTAGGGATCCAGGTTGAAGACGTTGAAGTTCTGGCCGCTGGTCAACCCGGTCGGGACCGTGCCCGGGTTGGGATACCACTTCGATTGATCGGGGACCGCGTTGTAGTCGTAGACCCCGCGAAGGACGGATTTCACGACGTCGCGGACGTCGGCGACGAGGGCCGGGCCGTTGGTCCGCCCATAGCCGGGGAGCTTCGCGTAGAACTGGATGACCTGGGATACCAGGTTCATCGAGTACGGGAGATAGGAGAACGGGAGCGGGTCGACGCCGGCCTCGGCGGACATCGCCTCATAGACGGACGCCGCGAAAAGCTTGGCCCCGGGGGCGTGGTCGGCGTCGAACGACAGCGTGTACGGGGTCGTGTACACGGGGTCGTACTTGATGGGGGTCGGCTTGCTGAACGTGTAGATCTGGTTCGTCGCCGTCCCGTCGGCGGGTATCTGGCTGAGGTGGATCTTGTCGCCGTCGACCTTCACGATCGTCGTCCCCGCGGGGAGACCCGGGGCGGAGACCTGCATGCCGGGAAGGAGTTGCTGCGTGGGCGTGGAGGCCAGCGTGATGACGTTCGTCGCATTCTTGCCCGTGTAGGAGAGGGTGGCCGAGATCGGCTCGTCGACGAAGTTCGCGCTCTGCTGGACGTAGTACTGGGCCCAGGAATACCAGAGGTTCGTGATGGCGGTGACGGCGTAATCCGACACCGGTCGCGAGAAGGCGTAGATGGCGCCGTACGGGGTGTTGGGGGCGAGGGTCGTGCTCACGTCGACGTAAGGCTGACCGCCTCCCGGCGGGTTGGCCACGAACTTGGAGACCGTCGCGAGGACGTCGCTCGAACCGGGGAGGGTGATGTTCACGGCCCCGGCCTTCAGCATCGCCTGAAGGTCGGAGACGAACTGGGCCGTCGGGTTGTTGAGATAGATGCGCTTGGTCGAGTCGCTGTGGACGTACCCTTGCTGCCCGTATCCGCCGCCGCCCGCTGTGATCGGGGCGTCGCCGTTGCTGGTCAGCAGCCAGCGGTTCGAGTCGTATGACGAGAGGTGGATGTTGTAGGTGAGGCCGGGGTTCAGCGGGCTGTTGGCGAAGACGTTGGCGCCGGACGGGATGTTGAGGTCGCCGGCGGTGGGGTTGTAATACTGCGGCCATCCCTTGCCGTTGAAATACTGGCCGACGCTCGCCGCTCCCGTGTTGTTGATGAAGGCGGCCATCGCTCCTTCGAACGTCGCCGTGTTGCGATTGGTCGCCAGCCAGCCGTAGTCCTGGAAGCCGTAGTAGGTGGGTGGATCGGGGAGCGGGTTCGTCTGGTAGGTGATCGGGACGTCGCTGGCCTCCATCGAGACGGGGGCCACCATGTTGTTCACGTAGGAGACGTCGTAGTTGATGAGCGGGAAGGTCTGGTTCACGTCCGTGATGAAGTGGGTCAGGTACTGGTCTCGGAACGTGATCTCCGTGAGCTGCGCCGGGGCGTCGTTGGGCAAGGTCAGGGGCGAGTTGTTCGAGTAGTAGAACATGACCAGAGGCGTCCGACCGCCCGAGTATCCGGTGCTGGTCTGAACCCAGGTGGTGCCGCTGACCTGCTGCCCGGCTCCGGCGATCGTGACCCAAGCGGTCGAGTCGTAGCCGAAGATGTTGCTGGACGTCAGGTCCTTGCCGTCGGTGGCGATGAACAGGTTGTCGCCGTCCCAGAGGGCCAGCGGCACCTGGATCGTGATCGAAGCCCCGCTCGGGAGCCCGAAGAAGGTCTTGCCGCTGGGGAGGCTGTAGCCGATGTACTCGCGGAACTCGTGGCCGTGGATGTCCTGGGGGTCGTAATACTGGTTATTCGAGTGGGGGTCGGTCCCGTTGTTCTGGCCCCGGAGGAACGGGTAGATCGTGCTGCTGCTGGAGTTCGTGATCGTGATGGTCTTGGCCGCGCCCGAGGCCGCCGGCGAGGGGATGTTCGAAAGACCTCCCTTGGGGGCCAGCGGCTGGGGCTCGCCGTTCCAGAAGATCTTCGACAACTCCACCTGCTTGTTGGAGCTGGGGATCGGGATCGCCAGGCCGGCCAGCGGAACCGAGCCGGATCGGGCCAGCAGCATGCGCTCTTCCAGAGGAAGAGGCTGAGGTCTGAGCGGGACTCCCCGGCGAGGCCGCCGCCGCTCACCGCCGACTTTGCCGAAAAGCCGCGACGCCAGCTTCTTGTCGACCACGATTCGCTTCTCCCCTTCGAGGGTCAGAGCGGACGACGGATGTTGATGGGTGTGGCGTCGCTCGCCCGAGAGTCGGCCCAGAGCCTCTACGCCTTCCGGCCGCGCCGGAGGAAGGGCCTCCGGCGCAGGCAGGAAACGCATGGATGCTGGGCCATTATCGGGCGGGACGGTTCCCGGCTCAAGGGTCGACTGAAGAAGGCTTCATGCGATCCATGGATTCGCGGGCCGTCAGCTTATCCGCATTCGGGGCGTCCAGGCGGCGCGGGCCGCTGAACTCGTCGGTTTGGACGTGAAGGTGACCGTGGTCTCGCCGGTGAAGTCCACCTTCGTGCTGAGGACGAACTGGTGCTGGTCGATGAGTGCGTAGTCCGTGATCCTCAGATCCTTCACCTTGAAGTCAGGGCTGGAGACGTAGGCGCCCGTGACGGAATTCGCGGGGTCGTCGGCGCGCACCTGGTTGTAGACGATCGGATCGGCGACGGTGAGGATCGTCTTGCCTGCCCATTTTCCGGTCCCCGGTGAGAGCGTGGCCTTGCTGGTCACGGCGCCCCACTGAGTGCTGGGGCCCCATTCGGACGTGTTCTTCAGGCCGCCCAGGCCGCCGACGGCGATCGAGAGGGTGCTTGTGCCGTTCGCCCCGACGTCGGCCGTATCGTCGTCGAACGAGAAGCCGTAACCGGACAGCCCCAGCTTGCGATGGATGAACCAGACGTACGGGTCGAGGTTGAAGACGTTGTAGGTCTGGTTCCCTTCTGGTTTGCTTGGGGCCGGGTACCACATCGACTCCGGATACTTGGCGGCGTCGGTGAAGTCGGGGACGCCTCGGAGGGCCGATTTGACGAGGTCGCGGACGTCGGCTGAGATGTTCACGTAGTCGATCGGTTCGGCGGTCGGCAGGAAGCCGACGTTGCCGCCGATCGAGTTGCCGACGATCTCCATGGAGTTCGGCAGCGCGGCGATCCGCTTCGGGGTCGTGCTGAAGACGCTGAGCACCTCGTAGACGGTCGCAGCGAAGGCCTGGGCGAATTTCTCCTTGGCGTCGGGGAACTTGAAGTAGATCCGCGTCGTCTCGCCGGCGAAGGCGATCGGCTGGGGGGCCGAGAAGGTCAACGACGCCTGGGTGGGGGCGGTCACGCCCGGCACCGGGGCGCTGAGGTAGACGTGCTGCAGACCGTTGGTGTCGGTCTTGATGGCGATGATCGTCGTCAGGCCGGTGATCCCGCCGCCGGTCACCTGCATGCCGATCGCCAGCTCGTCGCGGTTCTGGTCGAAGGTCAGGATCCGGTAGTCCTTGCCGCCGTTGTCGGTGTCGGACGAGATGTTGGCGGTGTACGTCTTGGAGGTGAATCCCTTGAACTGGTCCTGATAGTAGGCCGCCCACGAGTACCAGAGGTTCGTCAGCTTGGCGGCGTAAGGATCGCTCGCGGGATTCAGGAAGGTGAAGGTCTGAAGCGAGTCGTCGGGGGCCTTGTCGTTTTCGTCCAGGAACACCGTGTTGGTGGCCGGGACGACCCTGTCGACTCTCCCCAGCACTTTCCCGCCGTCGCCCGTGACGATCATGTCCTTGTCGAGCGCTCGGAGGATCTTGTCGACACCCGGGACTTCCGTGATCACCGCGCGGTTCGGGGCCTTGTACCTCCCCGAAAGGGCGTACTGGATGGGGCCGTCGCCGCCGCTGGAGAGCATCCAGTGGTTGTTCGGGCCGAAGGGCCGGCTGTACGACGATCGAATATTGGCCAGCGGACTGGCGAAGAGGATGTTCGCTCCGCCGGGGATCCGCAGGCCGACCTTCTCGTTGGCTGCGCTGTAGTTGGGGTTGAAGAACGTCGGCCAGCCGAGGTTCTTCCCCTTGGTCCGGAAGTAGCTCCCCAGACCGTTGGCCGGCGTGTCGCTGGTGAAAGCCCGGATCGCCGTCTGCAGGCTCCCCACTCCCAGGTAGGACTGCTTGGCTCCGATCCAGCCGTAGTCGCGCTTGACGTTGGTGTTCGGGACGGGGACGTCGGTGGCCTCCATGGCGATCGGCAGCAGCAGGTGGTCGACGTAGGAGACGTCGTAGTTGATCAGGGTGGTGATCTGCTTGGGGTCGATCGGGTTGACGAGGTCGTTGATCTTCTGCATGAACTCCTTGTCGCGGATCGTGAATTCCAGGAGCTGTTCGGGGGCGTCGGCGCCGGGATTCACCGGCGCGTCCTTGTCCTGGGCGTGGTAATACATCACGATCCCGTCGCCGCCGCTGCTGTCGGCCGCGTCGACGACGTAGCGCGCGGTGTCGCCGCCTTTCAGGTTCTTGTAGAAGAAGAAGAACGGATTGGTGATCGGGCTGCTCTTGCTGGTGTTCGGGTCGCTGGGCAGGAAGTCGGTCGGGTCCGTGGCGATGGCCGCGCGGCCGGAATCCCAGAAGACCAGCGGCACGTCGATGGTGATCGAGTGGTCGGGCTCAAGGCCCAGGTAGAATTTGTCGCCCACCTTGTACCCGATGTAGCCGCGATACTCCTCGTTGTTGGCGTCGAACGGGTCGTAATAGCCGGCGCCCTTGGATTTGCCCGTGTTGGGGTCGTAGAGGAACGGGTAAATCGTCTCCTTGGTGTTGTTGTAGAGCGTGATCTTCTTGATCGGCACGTTCCCGACGAGGTCGTTGCCGGTGAACAGCACGTCGCTCAGGCTGGCGACGGTGTTGTAGCGGCCCGGCGAGCCCTCGGGCGCCAGCGGCATCTCGAGCGGATCGGCCGACATCATCGACCGTTCTTCCAGCCTCCCGACCTCGGCCTTGAACCGCTTCTCGCGGCAGCGATTCTTCCGACCGTCGCTCGTGAAGAGCGATCGAAGGAGGAGTCGAGACGGACGGTCGGCGAGCGTGGGGCGGGTCATGTCGTCAATCTCCGATGGAGAAGGCCCGTCGTTGGGCCGTCGGCTCGTCAGAGCGCCGCAAGAAGGAGAAGGGACGTCGTCGACGGCTCCTTGAAGTCGCTTTCGAGGGTTGAAAGCGCTCCTGCGGAAGCTGAGGGCGTATCAATACGTTTGACAGAGTACGACGTTTCGAGAAGCCTGAGAACTTGACACGATGAAACTTGGGCGATCGAAGCTCACCGAAGCCGATGCGCCGCCCAGACCCTGGCCGGTCGCGGCCGGATGTTGCGGATTCGGACGGTGGTCTGCATCGCGGCGTCGAGCGTCGTGTGGGTCGGGCTCTGGAGTTGGAGGACGACCGTCTCGCCGGGGTCGAAGACGTGGTCGGCGACGGCGGTCAGGCGGATCGTCGTCCGCGAGGCGCCGGCGGCGAACGTCACCAGGCCGTTGTTGGGAAGGGGCAGGTAGTCGTCGGCCGTCGCCGTGCCGGCCGCTCCGACGACGACCTGGACGCTCGCGGCGGAGGCTCGGCCGTCGGTTCGGATCAGCGTGATCGCAATCGAGCGGCCTTCGGCGACGGCGGCGGTGGGCCTCGCGAACCGGATCGACGAATGGACGCCCAAAAGGCTGAGGACCTGCTTGGGGTTGGCCGAGCCGTTGGCGTTGTTCAGCCCGTTCAGGCCCATGTGGGGCTCATAGGCGTTGGGCGTGGTCTTCCAGGGTTGGTCGAAGGCTTCCCCCCAGACGAAGGCGAACTGGCCGGCCTGCGCGGCGTCGTAGGCGATCTTGTACCAGTCGTACTGGTTCTGTTGCGAGGCCAGCGGCCCGCCGTCCGAAGGGTAGAACGCCTCCTTCGCGACCACGGGCCCACTCGTTTTATTGGCCCCGATCGCGAACTGGTAGAAGTACGAGACGTTGTTCCACATCGTCTGGGGCGTGGTCGGCTGGCCTCCCCAGATGAAGTAGTCGGTGTTCGGGAAGAGCCAATCGCCCAGGCCGAGAAGCTGCGTGCTGTAGGTCGAGCCCGTGTAATACTGGCCGCCGGGCTCCGAGGTCGTCGTCGGCTTGTGGGTCGCCTGCTGGACCTGGGCGACGGCCGCGCTCAACTGGTCGTAGGTGTATCGACCGTCCTGGATCCCCTCGTTGCCGACGACGAAACCGTCCGCGTACGGCAAGACGCCCGGCGATGAGGCCGCGGCGATCTCCGCCTGGTCGGTGACGTTGTAGACCCCCGCGAGGACGTACTGAAAGCCGACCGACTTGGCGATCCGGGGGATGTTCGCATACGTCCCCTGGAGCGTGTAGGTCACCAGCCCCCGAAAGCCTTGCTGGAACAACGACGTGAGGTCGGCGGTGATCTTGGCGTCGCTGGGGTTGGCGTTGTAGGGATCGGTGAGGCTGTCGTACGAGGGCGCGTAGTCGACCCAGTGGAAGCCGGCGTTCTTGAGCGCGGCGAACAGAGCGGGGTCGCCCGTGAGAACCAGCCGCGCTTCGAGCGCCTCCAATCCCGGTCGGGAACGGCGAGGGCTCCTGGGAAGCCGATTCATGGATGTCGATCCTGGAGAGGTTTGGTTGCGGGCGACGTCGCTCCGCGTCCGCCAGTCAGAATATAGTGGCCGTCTCACCTCGGATGGAACCGTATGGTCGTCGCCTCGTCATGTTTTTGGAGTGCGTACTCCTTCTCCGGAACGCTGAGCGGACGAGTTTCCACGCTGCGTCCGGATTTCGCGAACAGAAATGGCGATCTGGAGCCATGGTCAATTCGAGGGATCGACTTCACGCGTTGAACGCGATCTCTCGTCCGAGGAGCGGAGGGACGGTCGCGAGTGTGAGGAAAATGGACGATCAAAGCCAATTCGAGTGAGCATTTTTGCGACGCAAGTTTCATGTGGCGAATGGGTTGCATTGTCGACTGGGCGGGCGACGGACTGGCGAGCAAAGCCAATCGGAGCCAATCGCCGGTTCGGGGACGGGTGAGGCGTCGCGGCAGGGGGAGGTTCGATCCGGCGGGCCTCTATCGACGTGGGGGCGGCTCGTTTATCGTGGGGGCCACTTCCATTCAACACGAGGGTTCTAAAGCCGATGTGGACCCAGAATTACGACCCCGTCGGCTGGTGGCCGGCCTCGACGTTTTTCGCGGCCTTGCCGATTTTGACGCTGATGGGGCTGTTGCTCTCGAACCGGATCGCGGCGTGGAAGGCCGCGGCGGCGGCGCTGGCGGCGGCCATGTTGACGGCGACCATGCGGTTCGGGATGCCCTGGCACATGGCGCTCTCGGCGGCCGGGATGGGGGTGGTCTTCGCCCTGATCCGGGTCGTCTACCTCATCGTCGCGGCGATGTTCCTTTACGACATCGCGGTCAAGACCGGTCGGTTCGAGGTGATGAAGGCGTCGATCGCCCGGCTCTCGCCCGATCGCCGGGTGCAGGCGGTGCTGGTGGCCTTCTCATTCGGCGGGTTCCTGGAGGGCTGCGCCGGGTTCGGCGCGCCGGTGGCGATCTGCTCCGCGTTCCTGGTCGGCCTGGGGTTCCACCCGCTTCAGGCGGCGATTCTTGGTCTGGTCGCCGACACGGTCTGTGTGTGCTGGGGGAGCGTCGGCATTCCTCTGGTGACCCTGGGGGCGATCTCAGGGATGGACGTGCAAGCGCTCAACGTCACAACGGCCGCGATCCTGGTCCCCGCCGCTTTGACGATCCCGTTCTGGCTGGCGGCGATCGTCGCCGGGCCTCGCGGAGCGCTCGGGGTCTGGCCGACCTTGTTGACGGTCGGCGGCACGTATGCGGCGGTGCAGTTCTTCTGGGCGCGCTTCGTCAACGTGGAGTTGGTTTCGATCGCCGCGGCGATCGCCAGCCTGGCGGCGGGCGCCGTGGCCCTTCGGCTCTGGAAGCCCGCGAATCACTGGCGATTCGACGGGGAGGACGCCGCCGACGCCGCCGTTTCGGAGACGTATTCCGCCCGCGAGATCGTCCGAGCGTGGCTGCCGTTCGCGGTCTTGACGGCGATCGTCATGATCTGGGTCGCGCCGGCGGTGAAGCCTCGGCTGGAGACGCTGGGTACGTTCAAGTTCGAGGTCGCGCCCCTGCATTTGAAGGTCGCGCGCGGGGCGGCGGTGACGGGGCACGAGACGCCGACTCCGACCGACCTGGAGAAGGCGGTGGCCGAAGTGCCGCTGCTGTCGACGGTCGGGACGGCGGTGCTGCTGTCGGCGATCCTCGGCGGCTTGCTGGCCGGCGTGGGGCCGGTCGAGCAGGGGCGTGTTTTCGCCGGGACCGTGAAGCGGATGGCGAAACCGGCGGCGGCGATCCTCTGCATGCTGGCCCTGGGATACGTGACCCGATATTCGGGGATGGACGCCGTGCTCGGCCTGGCGTTCACCCGGACGGGCACGGCGCTTTACCCAGCGTTCGGCACCTGGCTGGGTTGGCTGGGGACGGCGCTGACGGGGTCGATCACGTCGAGCAACGTCCTGTTCGGCAACCTCCAGAAGATCACGGCCACGCACCTGGGGATCTCGCCGATTCTGATGGGGGCGGCGAACACCGCGGGCGGGGCGATGGGGAAGATGATCGCCGCCGCGTCGATCGTCGTGGCCGCCGCGGCGACTGGCGAGACGGGCCATGAGGGGAAGGTGCTGCGAGGCTCGCTGCCGCACAGCCTGGCGATGGGCCTGTTCACGGCGATCCTCGTCTGGGCCGTCGCCTGGTTCGCGCCTCTGGCCGCGATCGAGCCCGAGAAGAAGGGGGGCTCAGGATCGGAAAACGTCGTCCCCCGCTGGCGCTGGCGATCGGTCGACGCGGAAGTACCCCAGGTCGATCCGGGGCGGCCGACCCAGGACCACGTCGGCGACGAGTTCCGCGGTGGCCGGCGAGAGCTGCAGCCCCGCCCGGCGATGACCCGTGGCGACCACCAGGTTTCGGAACCCCGGCGCGAGGCCGATGTACGGTCGGGAGTCCAGGCTGCCGGGCCGGAGCCCCGCCCAGGTGGCCTCGATCCGGGCGTCGGCCAGCGCCGGGCAGAGCGAGGCGGCCACGTCCAGAAGGCTTTGGAACGCATCGGCCGTGGGGAGCACGTCGAAACCGGCCTCTTCCTCGGTCGCCCCGATCAGGACTCGGCCCTCGTCGCGCGGGACGAGGTAACGCTTGCCGTGCTCGACGATCCGTCGCAGCACGGGTCGGCCGCAGTCGACCAGCACGATCTGGCCTTTCACCGGGGGCGTCGGCGCGGAGACGCCCACGCCTTCCAGCAGGTCGCCCGACCACGCGCCGGCGGCGACCACGACCGTCTCGGCGTGAACTTCGCCATCGGCGGTGCGGACGCCCGTCACGCGGTCGCCCTGGGTGGCGAAGCCCTCGACCCCACGGTGCGACAGGACGATCCCGCCGCGAAGGCGAAAGGCTTCCGCCAGCGCCCGCAGGTGCCACGGGTTGCGGATCTGGGCGCGGTCGGGGAGGAAGTACGCAGCGCGGAGGTCGGTCGTCAGGGCCGGCTCGACGCGGGCGATGTCGGCCGGGGCGAGCCGTTCGTAGGCGATCCCCTCGACGCGCCAGCGGCCGGCGGTGGTCCGCAGGTCGCGCTCGTCGGTCTCGGTCATGGCGACGTCGACGCCGCCGGAACGGCGATAGCCGTTGTCGATCCCAGTCTCCTCGCGGAGGACGGCCGACCACTCGGGATAAAGTCGGGCGCTCCAGGCCCTGAGGGCGAGCGTGGGATGCGAGGGCGTCCGGTCCGGGTCGCTCTGGGCGGGGAGCATCCCCGCGCCGGCCCACGAGGCCTCGCGACCGGGCTGGCGGCGGTCCAGCACGGCGACGGAGAGTCCTTCGCGCGTCAGGGCGAAGGCGATGGAGAGCCCAACGATCCCGCCCCCCGCGACGACCACGTCGAAACGATCGGCCATATCCCCGGACGCCTTTCTCCTCAGCGGTCTTTCTTCGAGATTCGTCTTCCCCCCTGGAGGGGGAAGACAGACCGCGGAGCGGTCAGATGAGGGGGACGACCGCCGTCGCATGCGCGTTCGAGCCTTGCCGTGAACGCGGAGCCGATCGCCCCCTCATCCGGCCCTTCGGGCCACCTTCCCCCTCCAGGGGGGAAGGCCGTTATGGTCGGCCCTCCGAATCCGTGACGATCGGCCTTCTTCAACGATCGCGGCGGGTGCGATTTCCAGGCCGAGGCCGAGAGGCGGTCGAGGCCGCCGTGCTCGCTGGCGAGGATCAGGTCGTCGCCGTCCCAGGCGATCCCCTCGACCTGGCGGTCTCCCTTCAGCCGCACCTCGGCCGACATCCGCAGGCCGTCCCACGATGGCGGCGCGGGGCGGTCGTACACGCGGACGACGTCGACCCCGCAAACGGCCAGCCGACGGCCGTCGGGCGAGAGGTCCGCGCCGGTGGCCGGGTCGATGAAACCGGGGAGCACGCCGATCTTCCGGGCGGTCGTCGGCCGCAGGAGCGGGGCGGGGGGCTCCAGCGGAACCTCGCGCAGCTCGGCCTCCTTGCCGTCGAATCGCTTGGTCACCAGCACGGCGCGATCGCCCTCGACGACGAGGCTCTCGGCGTCGAAGCAGTCGTTGGTCGGCCGGGCGTAGAACGTGGCGGCGGTGGGTTTCAGCGGGCCGACCGCCGGTCGATCGGGGTCGGGTTCATCGAACCGATAGATGGCGCGGAGTCGAAGGAGGCCCTTGTTGTCGCCGATGTCGCCGATGTACAGCCGCCCGCGGTCGTCGATTGCCGCATCCTCCCAGTCGAGGTTCGGCGCGGCGAGGTCGAACGAGCGGATCGTGCGGGCGTCGCGGCCGACGGCGATGAGGGCCGGCGGATTGCCCGAGTCGTTATGGACCCAGAAGACGTCCGGTCGACGACGGCCTCGAACGATCCCCGAGGCCTCCGGCGCGACGCGGGCGTCGAACTCGCCGAGCGGCTCGGGACGGACGCGGGGCTCGTCTGCAACCAGCAGGATCAGGAAGGCGAGCAGCGGGACCATCATGAGGCGGCGACCTTTCGGCAGGACGGCTTCCCATCGTACCAGGACGCCGCCCTACCGGCCACCGCTTGCGAGAGGCGGGTGAGCCCGTCAAACTGGTCCCGGGCTACGTCCGCCCCTTCCGCGATGAGCATTCCTCGGTGATCAATGATGGAAACCCCGATGATCCGCCCTGGGGCGGTGCAGAGCCCGGAATCGCCGCTCCGCCTGGCCGTCCGATTCGACGACGCCGCCGCGGGGAACCTGGCGATCCAGCTTTTGACCACCCTGGGCGTCTCCAACGACCGGCTCGGCGTCGTCGACCCTGACCGCATGGAAGGGGGCCGAGGCATGATCCTCTCCGCCACCTTCGCCGATGAACCCACCCGCATTCGCGCCGAGGACGTCTGCCGCAAACTCGGCGGCCGCGTCCACCGCTGGCGAGGATAAGTGATCCCGCTCGCTCCGGCACCTTCCTGCTCGACCCGCCCTACCATCCCAAGAAAGGCGTCCCACGACATGCCCACGATTCGACCCGCCCTGGCCCTGTCCGCGCTTGTGGTCTCTTTCGGTCTGGCCGCATCGGCGAAGGCTGAAGAGCCCGCGCCACTGCTCAAGTTCAACGGCAAGAATCTGGACGGGTTTTACACGTACCTGCACAACAACAAGTATGCGGATCCGGACGGCGTCTTCACGGTCGTCGACGGCGAGCTGCGGATCTCGGGCAAGGAGCTGGGGGGCGTCTGCACGAAGGGGGAGTTTGAGAACTACCGCCTGATCACCGAGTGGCGCTGGACGGGCGAGACCCACCCGCCCCGGACCAAGGCGGCGCGGGACTCGGGGATCCTCCTTCATTGCACGGGGCCGGACGACGCCCACGGCGGGCACTGGATGCGATCGATGGAGTGCCAGCTCATCGAGGGGGGCTCGGGCGATTTCATCGTGGTGACGGGCAGCAAGTCGCCCGAGCCCATGAGCCTGAGCGCCCACGTCCGCCAGGAGACCGACAAGCAGTGGTACTACACGCCCGACGGCTCCGGCGAACTTCGCGCCTTCAACGGCGGCCGGATCAACTGGTGGGGCCGGAAGGTCGGCTGGAAGGACGAGGTCGGCATCCGCGGCGAGAAGGACGTCGAGAAGCCCGTCGGCGAGTGGAACACGATGGAAGTCGTCTGCGACGGCGACAAGATCACCAACATCCTCAACGGCCACGTCGTCAACGTCGGTGAGAAGTCGACCGTGACCAAGGGCAAGGTGACGTTCCAGTCCGAATTCGCGGGCGTCGCCTTCCGCCGGATCGAGATCCTGCCCCTGAAGAAGTGACCTCAGTTGGCCCCACTTAGTAGGGGCGCCTCTTGTGGGCGCCCCTACGAGTCGACGCATCAGTCCTCGACGTGGACGAAGCGGTCGATGGCCTCGCGAGTCGGCAGCGCCGACTGCGCGCCGAACTGGGTGACGGCCAGCCCGGCCGCAGACGTGGCCCAGGCGAGGGCCTCGCCCAGCGGCCGGCCCTCGGCGATCACGGCGGCGAAGGCCCCGTTGAACGCGTCTCCCGCGCCGACGGCGTCGACGGCCGGCACGCGGCGGCCGGGGACCTCGTAGACCTCGCCGCCAGTCGCCGCCAGGCAGCCGTCGCGGCCAAGGGTGACGACCACCGTCTTCGGCCCTCGCGCCCGGATACGGTCGGCGAGGTCGGCAGCCGAATCGCGGCGTCCGGCCTCTCCCGCCAGCGCCTGGGCCTCGACGCGGTTGGGGGTGACGATGTCGGCCGCGGCCAGCAGGTCGGCGATCGCCGGGTCGTCGGCCCGAGGCGCCGGCGCCGGGTTGAGGATGACCGTCATGCCCGCCTCACGCCCTCGCTTCATCGCCGCCAGCGCGACGGGGATCGGAACCTCCAGCCCAGTCAGGAGCACGTCGCCCGCGCGGAACAGATCGGCCGGCAGTGCGGCGATGTCCTCGGGCGTGAGGCTCAGGTTGGCCCCCGACGCGACGGCGATCACGTTCTCGCCGTCCTCCGCCACGAAGATCAGCGCGACCCCCGAAGCCACCCCCGGGACGACCTTCACGTGCGAGACGTCGATCCCCTCGCCGCGGTAACGCTCAACCGCCTGCCGCCCCAGGTCGTCGTCTCCGACCGCCGTCATGAACACGACCTCCGCCCCCGCCCGCCGAGCCGCCACCGCCTGATTCGCCCCCTTGCCCCCGGGCGTCGTGGCGAACTCCCCGCCCAGGATGGTCTCCCCCGGAGCAGGCAACCGCGGCACGCGCACAGTCATATCGGTGTTCGACGATCCGACCAGGACGATCCTTGCCATCGAGGGCCTTTCCGCAGCGGTTGGGAAGAGGAGGCCGAGACGCGATTCCTCTCGATCTTAGCGGGCGCGGTCGGCCGGTGCGACGCCCTTGGCCTCATGCTCGACAGGCCCCTTCGAGGAGATCCGGCAGTCGCGGGCGTCGAGGCCGACGACGACGGGCATGGTCGTCTCGTTGCGAAGCAGGACGTCGCGGGCGGGGCGCGGAGGGATCGGGGCCATGCCCTCCCCCATCATCGGCGTCCCGAATCCCAGCAGGATCGGGACGGGGCGCTTTCGAGGGGGGCCCGAGGCAGGTCGGATGGTCACCTCGTGTCGCGCCCCTTGAATGGCCGCCAGAGCGTGGACGTTCATGTCGGACTCGACGGCTGACAGTTCCAGATCGACCTTTGCGTCGTCGCCCTCGATGAGCAGCAGCGGGCCGTACTGGGCGTCGCCGCGGCAGCCCTTGACGACGGTTCGGCCGCCGACCCAGAAGGCGACCTCGCAGCCGACCGCCGTGCAATTCTCGACCCGCACGCCCCGCTCTGGTCGGAGCTCGAACCCGTGGCGCATGTTCCTGGCGGTGCAGTTCCGGATGGTGATTTCCCCGGCGGCTTGCTCGTACATGCGGAAGCCGTCCTCGGAGAGCGACTTGATGTAGCCAGGGGTGACCCGGGCCTCGCCGCGGCGGTTCTTGGCCAGGGTGCGAAACTCGGCCTTGAACGCCGGGCCGGAGGTCTCGGCCAGCATCTCCGCCGTCGGCCTCATCACGCCCTCGACGTAGCAGCCCTCGAACTGGTGGTCGGAGCCTCCCTGGACGTAGATCCCGTGGCCGAACGACCGCATGAAGACCTTGCAGTCGATCAGCCGCGTGCGATCGCCGACGACGTGGACGCCGCTCTTCTTGAGGGGGTTGATGATGTTCGGCCCTCCCTTGCCGAAGAGGTCGCCGTATCCGTAGGGGAATGATCCGCGGACGGTGATCGTCCAGCTCCGCAGTGTGTTGTCGGCCCCGTCGACCGAGACGGCTGCGCCGCCGTTGGAGATCCCATCCCCCAGGTCGACGATCGTCAGTCCGCTCAGCGTGTTGTGCGACCCTGATATGACGAACTCGTTGGTGTGGATGGGAGGGGCGAGCGCCTTCCGGATCACCGTGTCTTCCTCGATGACGACGCCGTCCAGCCGGAACTCGTTCCGATCGCCGCTGAACGTCAGGAGCTGGAACTCATTGCGATCGTGCCGGCGGCGGGCCTCCGCGATCGAGACGACGTCGGTGAGTCGGTAAACGCCGGGCTTCATCACGACGACGTTCCCGCTGCGCCCGGCGTAATCCGCCAACTCCTTCAGACTGGAGATCTGGACGACGTCGGCGACCGCGGCGAGAGGCCACGCGGCGACGAGGATCGTCGCCAGGCGGAGCGCCGTCGAGGGCCGACTCGGCAGGCGGACGTGATTCATATGAGAGCACTGATCATTCATGGTCGATCGGCTCGAGTGGGTGTGCTACGAATATCTGGGTCCGCTGTTGCGAACCGGGTCGGTTGTATCATCTGGCTTGGCGTTCAGTCTCCGCACCTTGAGCAACCCGGCCAACGCGCCGGCAACCAACCCGACCGGCACGCCGTACACCAACCCCACGTGCAGATAGGGCGCCTGCCTCATCGGCGAGGGGCCGCCCAGCCAGTTGGCGACGATGAAGGTCGGCACGGCCATCGCCGCGACACCGACTAACCCGCCGACGACGGCGGCTCTCACCCACGCGGGCAACGGCGAGTCGCCGAACGCCCAGGCCAACGCAACGGCTGTCAGGGAGCCGACTCCGCCGATCACGCCGAACGCCCAGGGTGGAAGTTCCACGAGCGCCTCGCGAGTATACCCGCCGGCCGCGAACATCGCATGGAGGACGAAGTCCGTCGTCTGCCAGGCGATGAGGGAGCCGACGAAGGCTGCGACACAGAGCCGAGTCAGCCTTCCCATGTTCCAGAATCCTCCGCCGTCGATCATGCCAGGCTCAGCGGACCTGGCGACAGGAGCGACCATCGATGTGGCTGGAAAGCCGGCGACGGGTTGTGGTTGCTACAGCACACCGTTAGCCATCCCGGCCCTCATCGTGGATGCCCGATCGTCGATGGGCCACCGCTTTCAGGGAGGCCGACACGAAGAGAAAGCCGACGCAGGCGGGAAACGCAATGATGCAGCCGGGCAACAGGCGCCACCATCGCAAGGCTCGCTCATCGCCCGGTGATACCAGGCCGCCGAGGCCAGCGACGATGACAGCCGCGATCGCGGTCGATAACGCGAGGACCGCGCCGAGCAAGCCGAGGTAATAGCCTCGGTCTCCGATCATCCAGAGCCGACCCAGGCGGCGGCTACGTTCGCGGATACGCAGGTAGTCGGGATAGTCGAGGGACATACCGCATGTCTCGCCGCCGCCAAATTCGGATTCGCCGGAATCCATCAAGAAACAAACACCGGTTCGCCCCAGCCCTTCCAAAGCGCGACGACCCTCATCCGCCCCTTCGGGGCACCTATTCCCGGGGGGAGAAGGGACGAGGCGCGAGGCGCCTTGATCGAGGTTGGGGGAGTGACGCGTTCAATGCCGGTCGCCCCCACATCCGGCCGTGCGGGCCACCTTCCCCCGCGAGAGGGGAAGGCCGTTATGGTTCAAATGCGGGCTTACTGATCGCCGCCGTAGGCGGAGGCGATCCATTCGCCGGTCTGGGTCAGGAACTCCCCGCGGTCGACGCCGTAGACGTCCTTGACGACGTCGTCGATCTTCGCGCCGCCCTGTTTGCTGATCTCCTTGAGGAACTGCGGGAAGACCGGCCGGAACATGGGGGAGGTGAGGCATTCGACGAGGCCGAAGCTGACGCCGTGGAATTCGTCGGGGGAGACGTTGTCGCCGCCGCCGGCGAGGACCTCGGTCGCCTTGGTGGGCCAGCCGCGACGGAAGGCGTCGAGGGCGTCCATCCGGAGCTTCTGCGCCGGGCCGCTGCGACCTTCGAGGGCGACGACGCCGCCGAGGCCCTCGGCCAGCCAGCGGGGGGCGCCCGCGGCGGCAGCGGCGCCTCGGGTGACGTTCTCCGTGAGGAGGCTGGTGGTCGAGCGTCGGCCGGCCTCGGCGGGCTCGGGTCGACGGCTGCGGCCCTTGCGGCGGGGAGCGGCGGCCGTCGCCGCCGATTCGGTCGCGGCCTCGGGGGGCGAGTAGACCACGACGTAAGGCTGGGTCGTCTTCAGATCGGCGTCGCCGTCCTCATGCTCGTCGACCTCGCGCTGCTTGACCGTGCGGACGAATTCCACGTAGTCCTTACGCTCAGGGAAGACGTACAGACCGACCTTCTCCGGCCAGTTCGTCATCTCCGCGCCCAGGGCGCGGCGGATCGCGCCGAGCGAGCTTTCCATCGACTTGATGAGTCGCGTCGCGCGATCTTTCGGGAGGGTGCTGAACAGGGCGTAGTGTTCGGAGGTCTCGATCTCGGGTTTGAGTTCAGGGTTGGCCTTCTTCCAGCGTTCGAGGCCCGCTTCCTTGACCTTGGCGTCGCGTTCCTCGGGGCTGAGCTTGGCCGTGTTGGCCTTGGCGACGTCGTCCAGCGACGCGGCGTAGCTCTTGAACGGGGCCTTGGGGTTGAGGCCAGCGTCGAGCTTGGCGCCGGCCTTGATCCAGGCCTCCATCGCGGCGATCGCCGGAGCGCCCAGGCGGACGTCGTTCCCCCCCTGGGGCATCCTCGGGGTTTCTTCGCCCTTGACCCGCAGGACGAGGTGGCTTTCCTCGGGCTTGCCGGGTTCGGCGGCGGGGCCGTCGTTGCCCCCCTTGATGAACTTGTCGAACGAGGTCATGTCGAGCTTGCCGCGATTCGCCCCCGGCCGGCCGGGGCTGTGGCAGCCGACGCAGTTCGCCACCAGGATCGGGGCGACGTCGCGGGCGAACGAGGGGCCCTCGGCCTTGGGGGCGTCGGCTTTCCCCGACTGGGCCCTGGCCGGACCGGCTGCGAGGAGGCCCCACGCTGCGGCGAGACCCAGTGCGAACACGCAGGGTCGGCTGGTGGCTGTCGTCATGCTGTCATCCCCCCAGGCGGCGGCGGGCGAAATGGACTTGCACTCCATTTTTCGCCCATCGATCCGGTTTGGCAAGGCGCGCGAAAGCGCCCCAGTATGGGGGAAACGGTCTTATCGGGCGATCGTGACGGGAATCTCGGCGGAGGCGGTCCGACCGTTGGCGGCGTCGGCCTGGTAGAGCCGCAACGTGTAGGGGCCCGGGGCGATCGAATCGGGCAGGGTGATGAGCGTGGCGACGTACGAGTCGCGCCGCTTCGTCCGGCAGCGGTCGGCGGCCTCGCCGGAGACCTCCCACGCTTTCTCGCCGTTTCCGGGGCGGATCAACTCAACGCGGGTGGCGACGTGCGAGGCGAATCCTTCCGCTTCGGGGCGGTATTCCAGGCCGACCAGCTCGCAATAGACCAGGGCGGATTTGCCCGGTCGGAGAGCCCTGGCGTTCAGGGGCTCGAACGAGCCGAAGCCGTTGATCTTGCGGCAGAGCTGCACCGCGCCGATGGTCAGCGGCGGGGGCTCGTCCGAGATGGGCGTGGGGAGCGACGCCTCCGATTCCACCGACTTCGCCTCAGGCTCCGGCTGGGGCTCGATGGGGGCCGATTCAGGCTCGGGAGTCTTCCTGGGCTCGGGGGTTTTCTCGGGCTCAGTCGCCTCGACTGGGACCTCGACCTCGACCGACGCCGGTTTGACGGCGACATCCATCGGGGGAGCCGCCGGGGCAGGCTCGGCCGTCGTCGTGGGAGCGGGGTCCGAGGTGGGTTCAGGGGCCGGGGCGGGGGCGACCTCCGGCTCGGAAGCCGGTTCGGGAGGGATCGGCTGGGCCGTCGCGATGGCCCGGAGGGTCCTCGCACGGTCGTCCTCGGCGGCCTCGGCCCGTCGCAGGGCGGCGTCGAGCATCGGGGTGGGGGCCGGGGTCGCCTCGGCCGTGGCCTCGGGCTGAGGTTCGGCCGGGGAGGGCGTCGGCATCGTCCGCGAGGGGACGGCGGGCGCTGCGGCCGGGACCGTCGCGGTCGTCGGGTTGGCGGCCACGACGGGAGCCAGTTCGGGGATCGCCTCGCGCTCCATGGTTGAAGCCAGCGTGGGAGCGCCGGGAGGCGCATCGGCCAGTCGTTGGAACGGCGATCGGCGGCAGCCGGCGGTGACTGCCAGGACGGCCGAACAGGCCATCAAAGCCAGAACGCGCCGGCCTGGGCGAGCATGCGACATCGAACGACCCCTGCCTGAAACACCTTCGAGAGGCGACGTGAAGAGGCCGTGATGTACCCCAAGACGCCCAAACCGGCAAGCTCAACCGAGTGCGTCTCGCGCCGCGGCGGCGATCCGCAGATCCCGGAGCCGCAAGGTCTCGCGACGTTCCCGGTCCAGCCGGCGAGCCTCGGCCAGTTCCAACGCCCTGAACGCGGTCGAGTCCCCCGGCCAGAGCCTTCCCAGGCGGTCGAGGTCGGCCGAGATCACCTGGGCGACGTGCGGATATCCTCCCATCGTGCCGCTGGCGACCCCCAGCACGATCAGCCCGCCCCTCGTCGCCTGGATCGCTCCCGGTATCACAGGGGCTGAGAGCCGATCCAGGTCGGCTGCAACCTCGATCAATCCCTCCAGTCGCAGACCCATCCGGTTGCTTTGAGGCGAGACGCGGAACGACCCGTCGACCAGCGCTCTCCGGTCGATCCGCGACCAGTCGGGGCCGGGGAGGATTCGGATCGGTCCCGTTTCCTCGTCTGCATCCGGGAATCGTCGCGATTCCAACTGGCTCGGCCCGGCGGGAAGGAAGTCGCCGGCGCGGAGGGGCTTCTCAGTCGACCGGCCGCTCAGGCGGACTTCTGTCCGAAATCCGCCGGGCGTCGCCAGATAGGCGCGGGCCGAGCCTTCGAGGCGGCCCAGGACGAGCTGGTCTCCCTCGCGGAGCCAGCCGCTGCCGGGCGAGGCCACGGGCCGCCGGCTGTCTTTGCCGACGATCTCCGCGTTCATCTCCGCACCGGCCAGGGCGATCCCCACGTCGCCGGTCGCCTGAAAGACCCCGCCCCGGAGCGTCATCTCGAGCGCGGCCGGGCCGGGGGCGTCCCCTGCCAGGGCCGTCGCTAGCTGGTACGACTCCCGATCGGCCGCACCGCCCAGGGGAACCCCGAACGCCCGCAGACCCGGTCGACCCAGGTCCTGAACCGTCGTGAAGAACCCCGGATCGATCACCAGCAGGCCGGCCGAGTTGTTCAAGGCGAGTCCCCCGCGAACGGTCGCACGGCGATCCCCAGACCGTCCAGAATCGCCCGCAGCCGGTCGGCGTGGGCGACGGCGTCCGGGTGGTCGCCGTGCAGGCAGAGGGTGCGGACGCGACCGCCTTCCAGCAGGGCGCGGACGTTGGCGGCCAGTTCGTCGGGGTCGTGGATGACGGCGTCCGGCTGGGTTCGGGGCGTTAACGAGCCGTCGGGGAGGTAGCGGCGGTCGGGGAAGCCTTCCGGGATGTACTCCACGCCCGCCGCCTTTGCCAGCGATTCCAGCCGAGTCCCCGGCTGCCCCAGCAGCGGCAGACCCAGCGAGACGGCCGCCGCGACAACCCCCCGGGCCGTGGCCTCCCCGCGCTGAGCCTGGTTGTAGAGAGCGCCGTGGGGTTTCAGGAACCGGATCGGGACGCCCTCCGCATCGGCCAGTTCCTTCAAGAAGAGCGCCTGGTTTGCAACCAGGAGGTTGACGGTTTCAGCGTCCAGGTCCATGTCGCGCCGGCCGAAGCCCTCGCGGTCGGGATAGCCGGGGTGTGCTCCGACGACCACGCCCCGAGTACGGGCCGCGGCGAGCGTCCGGCGTATCGCGGCCGGGTCGCCGGCGTGGGCGCCGCAGGAAAGACTCGCGGAGGAGACCCGCTCCAGCAGGGCCTCGTCATTGGGGAAACCTTCGCCGAGGTCGGCGTTGACGTCGATGGAGTCAGAGAGGTTCATCGGTCCTCGCCTCGAACTCGTCGCGATCGATGGGCTGGAACCGGATGCTGTCGCCGGCGCGGATGGGGAAGCGGCCGGCGTCGGGATCGGCGATCCGCAGCGGCGTGCGGCCGAGCAGCCGCCAGCCGCCGGGGGATGGGAACGGGTAGATCCCCGTCTGTCGCCCCGCGATGGCCACGGAACCCGCCGGCACGCTCGTCCGAGGGGCGTCGAGTCGAGGGAGGCCGCAAAGCTCCTCGGGAAGATACCCCGCGTACGGGAACCCGGGCAGGAAGCCGACGGCGAACACCCGGTAATCGCGCTCCGAATGCCGAGCGACCACCTCGGCCGGCGTCATCCCGAGCCGTTCCGCCGCGTCGGCCAGGTCGGGGCCGTCGTAGAGGACGGGGATCTCGTGGCGGACACCTTCGCCGGTCGGGGCGTCATCGGGATCCAATCCGGTCAGCGCCTCGGCGAGTGCATCCAGGTCACAGGCGGCCGGATCGGCAAGGACGGCCGTCGAGCGATACGCCAGCACAACGTCGATCACCCCTGGAAGGGCTCGGTTCCGGACCTCTTCCGCCCAGCGTCGAGCAAGGTCCTCGTGATCGAATCGAGCCATAAAGGCCCGATCGCCCAACGGTTCCAGCTTGGCGTGCATCGGTGGGCTCCCCCGGAGTCGCTTCATTCCTATGGTTTTAGGGCGATGTCCACGGGCGAGCAAGCCGTCGAGAATTTTCGGTATTCCAGGTTTTCTTGAAATGAAACCCCATCTCCCGCGTTGATAAGATCGTAGGGTTGCGCGTGGACTGATGAAATCGCGCCCGCAATATCCAGGGAAGGTCGAAAATGAAACTGCGGTCGATCATCGCCCTGAGCTTCCTGATCCTCACGGTCTTCGCGGCGATCCTCGGCAGTTTGCAGCCGGACGTCGAGACGCAGGCGGCCAATGACGACTGGTCGATCTTCGCCGTATGGAACGCCGGGGCCGAGCCTGGGGGTGTTGAGGCGATTCCCCCCCATCTGCTTGAAGTCTACGCCCCGGATGATGGGCTCATCGCCCCTCGTCCGCTCCAGCCCATGGGGATACCGTCGGTGCGTGGGGCTGTGGAAGTGGGTGAGCTGACCAAGCGCTGAGCTTGAGCCTGGCGATTCGGCCCCTTCCGGCTCGAGATTTGTTAGGATCGCTGATGAGTGAGGGTCGGCTGCGCGCGAGCAAGGGCTCGCAACCGGCCGCGACCCGAGGCCCTTGGCGAGGCCGAACATGATCTCGACGATGCTGGCGGCGTTCGCGGTCCTGATGTTCGCTCCTCCCCCTGTGCAGGAACCGAAAACCGGCGTGGCGCCGGTCCAGGTCCCCACGACGGCAGCCGACAGGGTGACGCTCCGCGACGGCAAGGTGATCCTCGGGCTGGTGACGTCGCAGGCGGCAGGGCCCAGGGTCGGGTTCGACATGCTCGTCCGACGTGACTGGGCCGAGGCCCACGTCCCCGACCTGGCCGCGAAGTGGGTCCGCAACGCCGGGACGATGCGCAAGCCGGCCGTCGCCGAACGTCGCCGGCGGCTGGAAGCCTGGCGCGACGAGCGCAGCCGGTTCGTCGGGGGCGGCGACAAGGTCCTGGTCTGGATCGACGCCGAGTTGAAGCGGCTGGAGGACCCCAAGGCGCTCGACGCCCCCTTGCTTTCGATCCACATCGCCCGCGACGGCTGCCGGACGGCCGAGCGGAACTCGGACGCCTCGCGCAGGATGCTCGCGCTGGCCTGGCTTTCCAATCTGCCGAACCCGGAAGATGCGACGCCGGGCGAGTTGACGGATTCCGTCGAGGCCCGCGGGTTCATGGTGGAAGGGACCGAGGTGCCGTCGCTCGATCGCCTGCTGCCGATCGTCACGGAGCCCGAGGCGAAGTGGCTGGCACGTCGCGCCGCGACCGAGCTGACCGTCGATTCCGGCCGACGCTTCATCCGCTACAACAACGTCCTGCTCCCCGAGCAGACCGACGGCCAGGCCCTCAACGCACCGCTCGACCTGAACTCGGCGCTCGGCCAACTCGCCGGCCTCCTCGATCCATCGGCCGCCGCGACGGACCCGCTCGCCCCGGCCCTGGCGAAGATCAGCGCCCAGGGAGGCCGAGGAGCCGTCGTGACCCGGATGGACATGGCCCCGGATCTGTCGCAGGTCCGCGTCGACATCGCCCTCTGGGTCCGCGGCCCGCAGGGGTGGGTCGAGTTCGGCTCGCGCAACGCGGTCGCCCGGCCCGACGACGCAGCACCAGCCGCGACGGCCGTCCTGGAGAACGATCCCCAGATCCAGTCCGTCTTCAACTTCGCCGACGCCCTCGGCCTGGGGACCGTCACCGCCGAGATGAAGCAGCGCGGCCTCCGCATGGGCGCCGCCACCTCGAAGGCGCTCGGGCAGGCTCGCTCGGCCTTCTCGCAGGACCTCAGCGGCCTGGCGTTCCCGGTGCTGGAGGCGGCTCCGGCGCCGGCGGCCGGGCCGGCGAATCCTCCGGGAGCGGGATGAGCTGGTACAGGATGAACGACGATTCCGTCCGTGAAGGGTCTGGGCCATCGTCCGAATAGGACATCCAACTGATCGGCCCCAGGGGGAGCAGGTCGTTTCTGAAGGTCGCCGAATCCGGATTGTTCCAGGCGACGAGCACGAAGCGTGATGGATCTCGGCGTTCGCGCGTCGCATCCTCGAGGCGGAACGGCCGGACGTCGACGGCCGGGCCGAAGTAGTAGCGGGCCGTCTCGGCTTCGACGTTCGGCTCGGCGGACGACATGACGAACACGACGAGTTTTGCGCCCGGGGGCAAGGGGGCACGGAGGGCCGCCTGGACGCAGGGCCGCCAGTCGGACTTCGTCGGGGTCGAGGGCGCGTAGACCGTCACCAGGACCCCCACGCCTACGGCGGCCGCCGTTGCCGTCAGAGCGGGCAGTCGGGCCATCCCCTGAGCCACAAGGATCAGGAACGCCGGGGAGCAATAGAGCGTGTATCGAGGAGGCCCGAAGATCGGGTTGCCGATCCACGAGTAGGCGTAGAGCACGGTCGGCGGCAGCACGAGCCAGGCCGCCAGGCAACTCGGCGCGGGCCAGGATCGTTCCCCGCCCCGATTCCGTCGCCACAGTCCCCAGGCGATCAGGGCGACGACCCCCGCGAGCGTCGCGAAGTTGCCGCCGAGGAATCCGATCGGCGTTCCGAGCAGAAATTTGATCGGCAGCTTTCCCGAGAGGAACTCGGGGGCATGGTCGAAGTAGAACCGCAGCCACCACGACGAGGCCACGACCGGGATCAGGTGCGCCGCCGTCCAGGTCCGCCACGTTCCGAAGAACCCCTTCGCGTCCATCGCCGAGGCGATCGCCAGCGTCGCCGCCATCGGCAGAGCCAGGGGATGCGTGAACATCGTCAGGAACAGGCAAGCGACGTAGGCGACGATCTTCGCACGCCTCGGCTCGGCTCGCATCCAGAACAACAGCGTCCACGCGAGCGTCGTCAAGAAGACGAGCAGGGCGTACATCCGGACCTCGCGCGAGTAGTACACGAGGAGCGGACTCAACGTCCCCAACCCCATCGCCCAGAGCCCTGTCTTCCGGTCGAAGGCCAATCGGCCGAGCGGATAGAGCAGGGCGACCGTCCCCACCCCAAACAGCACGCTGAGCGCCCTGCCCGAGGCCTCCGAAACGCCGAAGGCCCGCAGCCATCCCTGGAGAAGCATCGGATGCAGCGGCGCGCGGGTGGCGTCGATCCGGAAGAGCAGGTCGACGAGCGCCCGGGGCGACGACGTCTCCGCCAGCCGCATCGTGACGACCTCGTCATACCAGAAGGCGTCGTCGCCGAGGCGCCAGGCGCGAAGGCCCAGCGCGATGAACAGGACGGCTACGGCCGTCGCCCAGGCCCTCACGTCTGAGGGCCTTTTCGGCTTGAGAGCTCCTGGGATCGAGCCCCTAACGGCCTTCCCCCCTCGCGGGGGAAGGTGGCCGCGAAGCGGCCGGATGAGGGGGGATCGGCGGTGGGCTCAGGGCAGACTACCGATTGCGCGTCCGTGGCCGGTCGCCCCCTCATCCGGCCTTCGGCCACCTTCCCCCGCGAGGGGGGAAGGCCGATTCGCAACGCTTCCGATGGGTGCGAAGCTGACCGCGCGTCCGCCGGGGCTTCCTCCGCCGGCCTGAGTGCCGGAGGAGGCAGCTGCTTCGGGTTCCGGATGCGGTCCAGCTCGTCGAGCAGGTCGTCTTTCAGGTCGCCGTGGGTGTCGAACGGGCGGGAGCGGTTCTTGGGCATGACGAACTGGTTCCAGAACAGGTCGCCCGCCTGACCGCCGACGAACAGCAAAGCCAGCGCGATCGTCGCCCACGGCCGGGTGATTCGCCCCATGGCCGCCATCCCCTCGCAGAGCAACAGGTGGTACGTCGGGACGAGCGACAGGATCAGCCGACCGTGGAACGGATACTGCCGCAGGGCCGACACCGCCAACTGCACCACCAGCGGGCTGACCACCATGAAGAGCCCGCCCGGCCAGCGCCGGGCCATCGAGACCGCCCCAATGATCGCCACGAGCGACGCCAGCGCGGCCGTTACGATGAAGTCGAACGGCGTCAGCACGCTCCCCGGGTTGATGAAGACGTTGGCGATGGTCTCCAGCGTGAACCGGGCGTCGGTCCAGCTTTTGGGGGGGATCGGCATGAAGGCGAAGTCCCACCAGACCCAGAGGAAATCCCGCTTGGGGGCGATCGACCGTGAGAGCAGGAAGCAGCCCAGGAAGCTGACGAACCACACGCCGCACACGAGCACCGCTTTCGACGCTCCCCGGCGGCCCTCGGCCTTCCAGGATCGTGCGGTCAGGTGCAACCCCACACCCGCCAGCGCGAACACGACGGGGAACGAGAACCAGGGGGCCACCGCCCCCCAGATCCCCAACCGGACGAGGCGGCGTTTGGACGGCTCCCCCGGGCCAGGGGGAACGGCCAGCAGAAGCGTGATCATGGCCGCGAGGAGGTCGCACACGTACGGCTTGATCTCGGACGAGTAGTAGATGAGGTGGTCGGCCAGCGCCAGCATCCACACGGCGATCGGCACGGCGTGGGGATCCAGATATTTTCGGGCGAGCGGCAGGATCAGGAGCATGCTTGCCAGCCCGCAGATCAGCGGGAAGAGCCGGCCGGCCGCCTTGTTGGGGATCGGCAGGCGGACCATGACCCGCTCGACGGCCAGGAAGCCCGGCGGCGCGAGCTGGTCCTGCTTCATCTCGTGGGAGAACTCGAAGATCGGCACGCCGACGAGGTTCTTCAGCAGGGCGCCCTCGTCGATATAGAGGTCGCGCATGTCGCTGTATTCGCTGATCCGGAGCAGGATTCCGACCAGAACGCCCAGGCGGATGAACCAGCCCATGCGGCCGATTCCGCCAGTGGAGTCGTCGGATGCTGCTATTACGACGGGTTGGGACGGTTCGGTTTCCAACGCGAGCCTCGCCTCGTCGCGCCGTCGCGCGGGTAAACTGGACGTTGTCGGTTTTTTGGGGTCCGGGTATTGTACAGGACTTCGCCCGCGACGATGAATCGGGCCGATTACGGAACCGTGGAAAGCCGTGCCGAGAGGCCGCCGAAAGGGATCACGATGGGACTGTTCACCGGGAAGAAGGGCGTCGTGCTGGGGGTCGCCAACGATTTCAGCATCGCCTGGGCCGTGACCCGCAAGCTCCTGGACGAGGGGGCTGAGGTCGGCTTCACGCACCTGCCCGGCGACAAGATGGAGCGCCGGGTGCGGAAGCTCGCCGACCCCATCGGCGCCAAGCTCATCACCCCCTGCGACGTGCAGAAGGACGAGGACATCGCCCGCGTCTTCAAGGAAGCCGGCGAGGTCTACGGCAAGCTCGACTTCGTCCTGCACTCGATCGCCTTCGCGCCGCTGGACGACCTGAAGTGCTCGTTCGTGAACTCCAGCCGCGAGGGCTTCAAGACGGCCATGGAGATCAGCGCCTACAGCCTGGCGGCTGTCTCCCGAGAGGCCGCGAAGGTCATGCCCGAAGGGGGCTCGATCCTCACGCTGACCTACTACGGCGGCGAGAAGGTCGTCCCCGGCTACAACATGATGGGCGTCTGCAAGGCTGCGCTCGACGCCTCGGTGAAGTACCTGGCGTATGACCTCGGCCCGAAGAACATCCGGGTCAACGCGGTTTCCGCCGGCCCGGTGAAGACGCTGGCGGCCTCCGCCGTGGGCGACTTCGACGACCTCTCCGGCCTGTACGACGCCGTCTCGCCCATGCAGCGGAACATCACCCGCGACGAGGTGGGGGCCTCCGGCATGTTCCTGCTCTCCGACCTCGCCACGGGGATCACCGGCGAGATCCTCCACGTCGACTGCGGCTACAACGTGATGGGCTCCCCCGGCCGGGCCCTGGAAAAGGCCAAGGCCTGACCATGACCGAACCGTCCCATGCCTACGAGGGGTTCAAGACGACCCTCGTCGGCATCGGCATCATCCGACGCCCCTCCGACGGCCGCTTCCTGATCCGCGAGCGCCCGCCCGGCACCGTCTACGCCGGTTACTGGGAGTTCCCCGGCGGCAAGGTCGAGCCCGGCGAGACGCCGGCGGAGACGACCGAGCGCGAATGCCTCGAAGAGACCGGCCTCGCCGTCAAGGCCCACCACCTCCGCGCCCAGATCGAACACACCTACCCCCACGGCCGCGTCCGTCTTCACTTCTTCGATTGCACCCCCATAGACCCCTCGGCCCAGGCCGACGCCGCCTGCCGATGGATCCCCGCCTCGGAGTTGACCTCCTACCGCTTTCCCGAGGCCAACGAGCCGATTCTGGCGCAGCTTGTCGCCGAGGCGACGGCCTGAAGCTGGGGGGGGCTCACGCTCGGTCAAGCCTTGCCGAGGAAGGGGCCTCAGAGGATCGGCCGAGCATGGGATGCTCTTGGTGATTGGGCTGGTCGCTCCTAACGCCTGACGCACTCGCGGAGCTTCACGTCGATCGAGCAGATGTGGCGCTGGAGCCAGTCGCCCAGGGTGCGTTCGATTTTGACGAGGTCGACGAGGGGGAGGCCGTCGGCCTTCAGGTGCGTTTTGATCTCGGCGACGTCGCGGCGAAGCGCGTTGTGGGCGGCGAGATTCGCGGCGGCGGCGGGGCACCGGAGTTCGGCCATGCACTTCTCCTCGTGGGCGAAGTGCGTCTCGGTGTAGTCGACGATGAAGGAGAGCAACCGCGATGCGGCGTCGCGGCCCTGGCCGTGGGCCATGGCGTCGTGGAACTCGTTGAAGCGTCGGATCAGCTCCTGGTGCTCCCGATCGATCACATCGACGCCCGTAGTCATCCGCTCTTGGTTCCAGACGATCGCCATCGCACACCTCCCGGAGGTCGCGACGATCCTCTTGAACCTCTCGCACACATGCGCCGCAGCCTCGCTGGACCTCCATCGTACCCCGTTCCGCAGCCCTGCGACACGATGCCGAGGCCGCCTCAACACGAAGCGGCCGGCGTCGCTCCCATTGGTGCGACGCCGGCCGCTGGATTGCGACGGGCCACTGGCCGTCGATCAGGGCGTCGTCATTTGTTGAAGGCCTTCGCGATTGCGAAGACGACCACCGCGCCGACCACGCCGCCGCCGCAGAGCATGTACAGAAGCGAATATTCGATCGCCGCGTAGACGACGGGCGTTTGCATCAGGATGGACATCGTCGAGCACCTCGTTCGGTGTGGTTTGCGAAGAGAAGAAGACCTCGCCGGCGGCTGGCCGCCTGAAGGTCGTTTCATCGCTCGAAACCCAATGCAAACTCGGCGCCGATGACGTGAACGAGCCTAGAACGACGCGACGATACGCCGTTTGCGTCGACTTCATGGAACGGATGGGTTGAAAACCCGGTGGGACACTCAAGTCGGGAACGACGAGGCGCTTAGATTAGACTTGGAGACAGCCCCAGTGTAAGCTACCGAGGGGCCAAAGTTCGTCGTCGTCCACTTGGGGGTGCTTGGTTCGGGCCGTGGCGGCCTGAATAGTCACCCACCGGCGGCGCAGGTTCTGCACCTGCGTACGGCGAGGATCGCCGGCCGGTCCCCTCGGATCGCCGGTTTGCAGCTGGCGGCGCCTCCAGGAGCGAATGATGACACAAGAGAAGGCCGTCGACGTCGTCAGCACAGACGTCGCGGTCGAGGATCCGCGCATCCTCGTCGTGGCCGAGCACGCCTCGGCTCGATTCGGTGGCGAGGCCATTCTGCCGCTGCACATCTTCCAGCGGCTGAGGCAGCGTGGGATCGACGCTCAGCTCGTGGTTCACGCACGGACGCGCGGCGAGTTGGAGGCCCTGTTGCCCGACGACCGCGACCGCATGCATTTCATCCCCGACACCCGCGCCCACAAACTGCTCAACAGCATGGGGAAGCGACTCCCCGCGCGAGTCGGCTACTTCAGCACAGGTCTGATCAGTCGCATCATCACCGGCGTCTACGCTCGGCGAATCGTAAAGCGGCTGGTGGCGGAGCGCGGCATCGACGTGGTCCACCAGCCCATCCCGGTCTCTCCCCGAGAGCCGTCGATGATCTACGGCGTCGGCGCGCCGGTGGTGATCGGACCGATGAACGGCGGGATGTCGTATCCTCCGGGCTTTCGAGGCCGCGAGTCGGCCTTGGTCTCGGCCTACCTCGGGGTGGGTCGCGTCGCCGCTGGATTAATGCACCGGCTCATGCCCGGGAAGCTCCGGGCTGACATCCTGCTCGTGGCCAATGAACGGAGCGGAAAAGCCCTGCCGGCGGGAATCCGCGGGGAAGTTCAAACGATCATCGAAAACGGCGTCGACCTGAAACTCTGGCCGCCCACCGAGCCCACGTCCACGCCCGGCGAACCGCTCCGCGTCGTGTTCATGGGACGCCTTGTCGACTGGAAGGCGGTCGACCTGCTGCTGGAGGCGATGCGGGATCTCGTCGCCCGCACCCCCGCGCGGTTGACGATCGTCGGCGACGGTCCCATGCGGCCGCAACTGGAAGCCCAGGCGGCTGAACTCGGCATCGCGGATAAGATCGACTTCATCGGCTGGCTGTCTCAGCCGGACTGCGCCGAACTCCTGAAGAAATCAGACGTTCTGGTTTTGCCGAGCCTCCTCGAATGCGGCGGCGCCGTGGTTCTGGAGGCGATGTCGATGTCCTTGCCGGTCGTCGTCACGAACTGGGGAGGGCCGGCGGACTACGTCGACGAGACGTGCGGGATTCTGGTTGAGCCCACCTCGCGCCCGGAATTCATTACGGGTCTCACCGAGGCCCTGGCACGTCTCGCCGCCGCACCGGAACTGCGCCGAAGCCTGGGCCGCGCCGGTCGTGAGCGGATCGTCCGTGAATTCGACTGGGACAAGAAGATCGAGCGGATGCTGGAGGTTTACGAGCCGCTGATCCGGGCGCGGCGGGCGTCGAAGCGGGGCGCGGGCGTCAGCTCGACGTGAGCAAGTACGTCGACATCGAAACGCACGCTGAAACGGGACTTCGAGACCAGGCCGTCAACGGACCCGTCGCCAGTCGGAATCGTAGGGCGTGCGGGGGTCGAAACTCGGGTCGTGGGAGTGGACCTCGCGGCCGTCGCGGCTGACCCAGATGCATGCGGGGGTGGTCGACCGACGCATGTCCGGGTTCCCGTAGGGGTCGGACGACCACTGCTGGCCGGTCAGCATCGGTCCGAGCGCCTCCTGCCTCTGCGCATCGGACGCCCACCGCTCGTTGACGACGCCCTGCCAGTTGCTCTGCGACCAAGCGCGGTAGTCGGCGTTGGCCTGGCCCTCGCGCTGGGTGATGTCGTGCATCGTCTGGCCCATCGCGGTCGAGCCGTAGGCGTTGGACCCCATGTTCCGCGCGGCGAGGGCGACCTGCGGGAGCCAGTCTCGGTACGAAGGCCAGAGGTGGGCGGCCGAAGCGGCGAGGGTGATCACCCCGCTGCAGGTTCCATATCCAATCGCCACATGGCTGAAGACAACCCCCTGGATGGGCACGGGCCCCATGGGAGTTTGAAGCGTGTAGGTCGTCTGCATGACCGCCGCGTGCGTGTAACCTGGCAGCGGTTGAAACGGTCGGGACTCGAAAAGGCGAACGTCCGGGGCGATCCGCATCACTCCGGCCATCGCCTGATGGGCGAACTGCTCGGGCGACAATGCGGCCATCAAGCCGCTCTGGCCGAACACGACGATGGCCGCGAGCATATCGGGCGATCGCAGCACCAGCGCGAACGGTCCTTCTTCACCCACCGACCAGCCTGGCGGCAGCAGATAGCTGAAATTCGGCCCCTGCATCGGTCGCGGAGGCGGCGGCCCCTGGGGCGGCTGCGAGCCTGGCGGCGGGGGCATGAACGGCGGCCCGGGATGGAAGGGATTCGACACGCTCAACCTCCCGAAACGCGGAACGGAGTCATCCATCAGCGGATTGATACAGCCGTTTTCGGTTCTGGCGATCGCGTAAGTCGAGTCGATTTTGTGGAAGACGGCGGATCTGTGGATTTCGGCGTGCCGTTTCTTCCTGGACGCCGGCTCGAGCGTCGACCAGTTTCGGCGTCCAGAGACCAGATTATCTACAGGAAGGCCATCCTCGCCGGGCGAGGCTCGATCATCGTCATGAGAACAGCGAGCTTGCCGAGAGCCGCGAACCGGTCAGCGAGAATCGGCCGATCAAAGCCAAAAGCGGTGGCGAAAATATCTTCCGCAAAGTCCTTTGGCGAAGTCTGTTACGGTGAAAGCAGGGCTCTGTGAAGTCGGGCGATCGAAGCCAAATCGAAGCCGCCGAAGCGCATAAAAAACGCCGCGCCCGGAGGGGGCGCGGCGTGAGTTTTGGCGAGGCCGAGAGCCGGTCAGGACTTCTCGGGCGTCTCGGTCTTGGTCGGGAAGGCCGGGGCGCGGTCGACGACATGGTCGATGAGGCCGTAGTCCTTGGCCTCCTCGGGGGACATGAAGCGGTCGCGGTCGGTGTCTTCCTGCAGCCGTTCCAGGGTCTGGCCGGTATGCTTCTGATAGATGCCGTTGAGGGCCTTCTTCATACGGAGGAACTCCTCCGCATGGATCAGGATCTCGGTGGCCGTCCCTTCCATGCCGGCGAGCGGCTGGTGGATCATGATCCGGCTGTTGGGCAGGGCGTAGCGCTTGTTCTTGGCGCCGGCCGTCATGAGCAGCGAGCCCATGCTGGCGCACTGGCCCATGCAGTAGGTGGCGACGTCGCAGGGGACCCACTGCATCGTGTCGTAGATGGCCATGCCGGCGGTGACGCTGCCGCCGGGGCTGTTGATGTACAGGTGGATGTCGGCCTTGGCGTCCTGATGCGCCAGGACGAGCATCTGGGCAACCACCAGGTTGGCGACGTTGTCGTCGATGGCGGTCCCCAGGATGATGATGCGGTCCTGGAGCAGGCGGGAGTAGATGTCCATCGCCCGCTCTTCGCGGCCGCTACGTTCGATGACGATCGGAACCAGTGGCATCGGGGTCGGGCCTCTCTATCAATCTTTGGGCGATGCGTTCCGGCTTTCCGCAGCGGGGGGACGTCAAAAGGTGCCCGGCGTCGGCGCGGAGGCGCCGTCGGCACCCTTGAGGCCGCCGATGCGTCCGACGACCTCGTCGACCAGGCCGTATTCCTTGGCCTGGACCGCCGACAGATAGCGGTCGCGTTCGGTATCCTTGGCGATCCGCTCGATGGGCTGGCCTGTGTGTCGGGCGAGAATCTCGTTGATGACCTGACGGCTCTTAACGATCTCCTCGGCCTGAATCTCGATGTCCGAGACCTGGCCCCCCACCTGGCCGTAGGGCTGGTGGATCATGATCTTGGAGTGGGGCAGGGAGAACCGCCGCCCCTTGCTGCCGCCGGCGAGCAAAACCGCCGCACCGGAGGCGGCCAGGCCGATGCAGTAAGTGGCGATCTGGCACTCGATGAACTGCATCGTGTCGTAGATCGCCAGCGTGCTGCTGACGCTGCCGCCGGGGCTGTTGATGTAGAAGCTGATCCCCTGGGTCCGGTTCTCGTACTGGAGGTACAGGAACTTCATGACGGCCGCGTTGGCCACGCCGTCGTCGATGACGCCTTCCAGGAAGACGATTCGGTTTTCCAGCAGGAGGTCGCCGAGGGTCATCTGCCTCTGGCGCGCGTAATCGCGGTAGCGCTGAAGCTTCGGCTCCGCGAGCGGGTGGTCGAAGGCCATGCGACAATCCCTTTCGATGACGAGGAAGCGGGCGGGCCGAACGCGCGACCCCTTCTTATTGAAGGGGCCCGCGGGCGGAATTCAAGGGGGGCCGGCGACGGGTTATTCCGACGCGGCGGCCTCTTCGCCTTCCCCGGCCTCAGGCGCGGGGCTGGCAGCCTCGTCGAGGGTCTCGACGGCGACTTCGGGCTCGTCGGCGGCGACGTCCTCGTACTCGACCGACTTGAGGATGTGATCGAGGGCCCGACGTTCGAGAATCTGGGTGGCCAGGGCGTCGGCGAGGCCTTCCTTTTCGACCCGGGCGCGGACGCGGCGGACGTTCTCGCCGGAGCGTTCGGCCATGGCCTCCACTTCAGCCTCCAGGTCCTCGTCCTCGACCTTGATGCTCTCGGCCTCGGCGACCTTGGCGAGGATGAAGAACTCCTTGAGGGAGCGGAGGGTCATCTCATGGGCGTTGGCCCGGATTTCTGCCTGACGGGCCCGGACTTCCTCGGGCGAGAAGCCTTCCTCGCGAAGCTCCATCGCCAGACGGCTGGCGGTGCTCCGCTCCTGGCGCGAGACCAGGTCGGCGGGGAGGTCGAACGGGGTGGCTTCGATCAGAGCGTCGAGCACCTGGCGACGGACGGCCTGCCGCTGCTGGGCTTCGACCCGGCGGACAAGGGCGTCGCGGACGGCTTCACGCAGCTCGTCGACGCTCTCGAAACCGATCGACTCCAGGAAAGCGTGGTCGACTTCGGGCAGCTCGACCTTCTTGAGGTCGTGGATCGTCGCCTTGACCTTCACGGTCTTGCCGCGGAGATCGGGGTCGGCGATCGAGGTGCCGAGCTCGGCCTCGACCTCGCGGACGTCGCTGGGCTTGGCACCCGTGAGCGCCTCACCCATCTTGGAGATCCGGCCGTCCTGGAACCGCAGCTCGGGCTGCAGGCGGAACTGGATTTCCTTGACCTCGTTGAGCGTCGAGCCGTCTTCGCGGAAGAACGTCAGGTCGGCCGTGACGTAGTCGCCGATCTCGGCCCCGCCTTCAAGCTTGGGGACGATCCGGGCGTAGCGCTCAAGGAAGCGCTCGTACTGGGTGTCGACGTCCTTATCGGAGACCGTTCGGACGGGCCGCTTGACCTTCAGGCCCTGATAGCTGGGGAGCGGGAACTCGGGCCGAACCTCGACCTCCATGTCGAAGGCGAGGGGGCCTTCTTCGGGAAGTTCGATGGCGGCGACGTCCAGCTTGGGCTGGGTGATCGGATTCAGCTGATAGTCGCGATCGACCTGCTCCAGCGACTCCATCAGGAGTGCGGACTTGACCTGATCGGCCACCTGCTTTTTGAACCGCTTGACGACGAGCGTCTTGGGGGCTCGTCCAGGGCGGAAACCGGGAACGTGAGCCTCCTTCTGGAGGCTTCCCAGCGATTCCTCATATTGGCGGTCGATTTCCGCCCGAGGGATCGTAATCGTGATATGCTTCTTGCAGGCGCCGGCGTCCTTGACCTGGACTTCGAGATCGAGCTTCCGCTTCGGCTCTTCAGTCGAGGTTTCGACGGTGGTCGACTCGTGCGCTTCGCCAGGGGTCATGAGAGGCGTTTCCTCGGGTCACGTCGGGCTGGGAGGCTTGAGTCGCCAACACGCACCCGGAGCGCTCGGACGAAAACGGCCGTCCCAGATATGGCTAATCGGCAAGAGCGGGAGAAGGGATTTGAACCCTCGACAACCACGTTGGCAACGTGGTGCTCTACCCCTGAGCTACTCCCGCAGTACGCCCCGAAGGGCTGCGACGTCGACAAGGGGGGTGGGCCGGTTGGGCCCGTCTCGTCGAGCGGTAGACTCAGTATAGGGACGCCGCGTCGGATTGCAAGCGGTCTCCCCGGAATCCTGGAAAATCGCGATGCGGGAGGAGGCCCAGGTCTGGATTGGCACGCGCCGCGACAGCCTTTCCATTTGCGTGCCTGGGGGCCAGGATGTAACTTGAAACATATACGCGAGCGCGTCGTGCGGCTTTCTTCAGGCCGCTCTCGCGGCCCTTCTCCCGCGGTTCAGACCAGCCGAGATCGATTCGCGATGAAGTACACACTCCAGGTGCTCAAGGGTCGGAGCGACGTCACCGCCCTCAGGCTGATCGACGGCGTCAACAGCGTGGGACGCCACGACGACTGCGTGATCCGCATTCGGTCGTCTCAGGTGAGCCGTCGTCATTGTGAGATCTTCGAGGCCGACGACCGCCTGGTCGTGCGCGACCTGGGGAGTTCCAACGGGACGTTCGTCAACGGTCTGCGCGTGCTGGGGCAGCAGCCGCTGAAGCCGGGAGACGTGATCACCATCGGAGGCGTCGCCCTGAGGGTCGACCCGATCGGCGGCCACGTCCCGGCGGCCGCGGCGGTGGTCGCGCCTGCGTCGGGCGGCGATACGACCGACGCCGACGCGCTCATCGACGACGAGGTGGAGATCGTCGACGCGATCGAGATCGACGAGCCCGACGATTTCGAGATCTCCGCGGACGTCGCCGAGATCGAGCCCGACGACTTCGTGCTCAGCGACGCCATCCCCCTTGAAGAGGAGCCCGCTCCTCCCCCGCCTCCTCCGGCTCCGGTCGAGGGCAAGAAGAAGAAAAAGAAGAAGGCCAAGGAAGAAACCGTCGACGCTTCCGCCGAACCCGAGGGCGAGCAAGACGACGCGGTCGCTCAGTTCTTGATGGATCTCAAGCTCGACGAAAACGATTGACCTGCGCGGCGAATCGCGGGGTCGGATGTTGAACTTTCGCATCGTTTCCAATTCAACAATTGATTTCGTGGCCGAGGGTGCTATAAATAGCTCCCGGATATCCCTCCCGAGGGAGCGGGAAGGGGTGGTTGCGTGCGCCCATTCTCCAGGAGCTTGGAAGCGGAATTTCTTCAGGACGGGATGCTCATGGCTCGTCGCAAAACCCTGCCGGAATCGTTGCGGGCCAAACTTGACCTCGCGGAGCGGCTCGCTCTGTTGCGTCTGGAATTGTTCGGCGAGCGGGGCGGTCCAGAGATGGCCCGTCGCCTGGGGATTCCGGTTCGCACCTGGTACAACTACGAAGGCGGGGTGACGGTTCCGGCCGAGGTCGTGCTCAAGATTATCGAGCTGACGTCGGTGGAGCCGACCTGGCTGCTGCGAGGCAAGGGCCCGAAGTTCCGCCCGGCCGGTCGAGACGACCGCAGCGATGGACCGCCCACGATGATGGTCGGCGCCTTGTTGCGGACCGCCTTGCAGCTTCTGGAAGGAGAAGCCTCCCCCGAGTTGGGGACGGCGACGGCCCGGTTCCTGGAGTCCGAGAAGTCCCTGGTCGATTCGACCGACGACGACGAGGACGACGAGGACGACGACAAGGAGATCTCCTCGCATCGCGGCGGGCCGGATGAACTCCGCGCCGGTCGGGGTGAACGCGAGTGGCTGGAGGCTCGCCGCGAGGGCCGCTGTCTGACCGTTCCCGATGCGGCGATGGAGCCGGTCCTGCCGCGAGGGGCCATGGTCGCCTACACGTCCGAGGAAGAGTCGGCCCGAGAGCTCGACGGCCGAATGGTCGCGGCCTGGATCGACGGCCAGCCGATGGTCCGCTGGTTCCAGGACCTGGGCGACCACGGTTTGCTCCGCGCTCAGGACCCCGCCGAGCGGCCGTTCCAGGTCAATCTCGACGACGAGCTTCCGCGGATTCGCCGTATCCTCTGGATCGAGGCCGTGCGTTGAGTTGAACCGGCTTTCCCCGCGCGTCTACCACGCTAGGTAGTCGTGAAAGCAGCGCAGTACGAGGATCTTGCCGTCGCCGATCCTCCCCGTGCGCGCATGGTCGGTGATTGCCTTGACCGCCGCCGCCAGGTGTTCCTCCTCCACGAACACGGTCAATTCCACCTTGGGAAGGAACGAGGTGTTGTACTCGCTTCCCAGGTACTGGTTCAGCCGGTTCTTCTGTCGACCGTACCCCATGGCCTCTCGGACGACGCCGCCGAGGATTTCCACCTCTTCCAACGCCGCCAGCACGGCCTGGGCGCGGAACGGCTTCATCAGGGCGATGATCTGCATGGGCCGGCCGGTTCGGACCGAATCGTCGTGGCCGGCGGGCTGAGACTCGGGGTCGTCGTCGAACTCGGCCATCGCTCGCTGATCTCCCCGGTCGAACCGCCAAACTCGGCCGCCCGCTGGCGTCGAACCGGCCAGAGGACTATGATCTGAAAATACCACGATCCGCGGTTCGCCGGGAACGCCCGGGGCCGTCGAACGACCATCCGCGAAGCGAGGCGGGACGGACGAGACCAGGGGGCCTTTCGGCGATGAAACGCGCACGGGCGATGCTGATCAGCTTCGGGATGCTCATGGCGGTCGGCTGTGGGATGAAGAACTACGACTACCGCATCGAGCAGACTCTCGACCGCATGAAGTACGAGAAGCGGCTCGACGAGAACCTGGCCGCCCCGATCGCCAAGGGGAAGCTTGAGGAGGAGGGCATCTTCATCAGGCCCCCCAAAGGTCTGAGCGGGCCGACCCAGACGTTCCAGTTCGCTGCGCTCGAGCCGAACCAGTTCGATCTGGCGAACACCTTCCTGGAAGGTGAGAAGCAGAGCCTCCACGTCCTCGTCTGGCATGACAAGCCCAAAGTGCCCGCCAAGAAGGGGGCCGATGCTCAGGCCCAGCCGGCGCCTCGCGGCGACTTCGAGGCGTTCAAGCAGATGGTCGTCGACATGATCCGCAACGCCAGCGGCGCGGAACTCGACCTCTCCCAGTTCAAGCAGGAGACGAAGCAGGTCAAGGACCGTCGGCAGTCCAACGCCTTCCTGACGAAGACCCTCGACCTGAACGCCAAGGAGATGCAGATCTACCTGTACGGCTCCAAGGCGTCGCCCTACAAGATCGCCCTGATCTTCGAGTATCCGAAGGCCGAGAAGAACGCCGTGGCCCCCAAGATCGGCCTCTGCCTCGAGAACTTCCTGGTCGGCGAACCTGCCCGCCTGGCTTTCAGCGGCGGCGAGTCCGAGGAAGGCGGCGAGGGGGGCGAAGGCGGTGAGGCCGCTCCGCCCATTTGAACCGGACCGTCGAAATCACGGGCGTATCCGGCCGACCGTTTCCACGGTCGGCCGCACCCGGCTGTTTCGACGTATCTCCAACGCCCCCAGAAAGCCGAAGGCTGTACAGCCTACCCCTCGCCATAAGCGTTGAGTTCAGGCGTCGGCCGCTCGCCGCGCGCGGAAGACCGACCGCAGCCCCAGGTTGGGCCCGGTCGGTCGTGGTCGAGAATTCTCAATGAGTGGAGTCAGGAGGTCGTCGAGACCTCGAGCGTCAGTTCGGCGTTCGCGAAGCCTTCCTCGGCCGCTTCAAGCAGCTCGCCGCGGAGGATCCGGACGTTCTGAGGGGCTTCGATCCCGATCCGGACCTGATTTCCCTCGACGCGCACCACGGTGATCCGGACCTCTTCGCCGATCACCACCGACTGCAACGCTTTGCGGCTGAGCACCAACATAACTGACCTCCTTGTCTTCACCAATCGCCCTGGAGTCCAACCCAGCTGTCTGGCGTTTCCATTTCCGCCTTCACCTGATACGACGAAGTTCAGGCCCGGGCGACGACAGGTTTTCCCCTCAATCCGAGGGATTTTCATCACACCCGACATCCCCGATTACGCCGACGATCCCAGGATTGTTCGTGAAGTCAGGACATGCGGGTGGATCCATGACCCACGACGGTCGTCGTCGCGTATCGACGCAAACCTTGTTCCCGCCTGGGCTTTGCTCTCTGGCCGAAACCGAATGCGGCTCGGTTGCCTCGGATGAAGTAGACCCTTAGGGAGGGCGCCTTGGCACCCCTCATTCACCGACCGAAAGCGTTGCGATTTCAAGGGATCTGCGTCGTCTTGCTATTTCTGGCGGTCGGCCTCCCTTCGACTCACGCCGACTTGATCTATTTCCGGAGTGGCGGGCGCATCCAGGCCAAGGCCGTGGTGGCGGGGGGGAACGTGGAGATCGAGGTCGGCGGCCGGCCGTTCGCTTTCCGACCGGAGGATTTCGAGAAGCGGGTCGAGGGTTTCATCCCGGCTGCCGAGTGGGAAGGCCGGCGACGAGAGCTGGCGTCCCGGACGCCTGCCGAACGTTTCGCTGGCGCGTGGTGGGCTTTGGAGAACGGCCTGGTGGACGAGGCCGTCGAGGAGCTGAGGCGAATTCACGAGGCGGCACCCGACCACGAACCGACGAGGAGGATGGTCGCGGTGGCGGACCGGTTGAAATCGCCCTGCGAGGATCCCAACTTCGAGCCGTTCCGCCAGGCGCTGGGAGTGCCGATGCGGGTCGCGCGAGGTTCGCACGTCGTCCTTTTGCACCAGCATCCGGAAGACGAGGCGACGGAGCGGGTCGCGTTTCTGGAGCGGGTGACAACGGCTTTTCACCTCGTTTTCGCCGGCGCTGGGCTCTCGTTGGAGACGCCCCGGCGTCGCCTAGTTTTCGCCTGGTTCGAGGACAAGAGCGACTATCGAGCGTTTCTCGTCTCACATGACGCGGGAGCCTTCGCCTCGACCCGGGGCTATTTCCACCCGACCTGGAACGCCGTGCTCATCTACGACGCCCGCTCCAGCGACCTTCAGCGCCAGGATCGGGCGACGTTCGCGAAGCGTCGCGAGGAACTGGCGGTGTTTCGGACCTCGCTGGAGAAACTGCCGGCCAACGGCCGGTTTCGGGTATCCCTCTCAGGCGAGCGGCCTCGCGTTATGGGCCGCACCGAGGCTCGCCCCCTGGCTGACCGCCTCGAACGGGACGTCCGGCGCGGGGAGCTGTTGCTGGAAGCCGAGCGACGGGCCTACGACGAGGGGATCACGGCCCACGAGATGGTCCACCTGCTCGCCGCCGACAGCGGGCTGCTGCCGCGACACGACGCCTTCCCGCTCTGGCTCCAGGAGGGACTGGCGATGCAGTTCGAGGTCGTCCGAGGCGGACGATGGGCGGGGATCGGCCGTCCCCACGACATCCGCCTCCCCGACTGGCGGAAGATCCACCCAGCGCCCGCTTTGGAGCCGCTGCTCCAGGATGGCGGCCTTGGCCGGGGCTACAGCCGCGATCCTTACGTCGCGTCCTGGGCGCTCGTCTATTTCCTCCGCGCTCGCAAGGGGGACCAGTTCATCCGATTCCTCGATCTCCTCCGCGGCCCCGAAACCGTCCCATCCCAGGAAGCCTTTCGGCGAGCCTTCGGCGACGACCTCGCCTCGCTGGAACGTGAGTGGCGGGAATACCTTGCCGCCGCACAGACGCCTCTGGAACATCACCAACCGCACCCGCCCACTCCCTTGGAAATCCGTCCTGCGGATTGATGCGGTTGACAGATTCTCCCAGGCCGCTATGATGCTCTTCACGCAACACGCAGTAACGGGGCGTAGCTCAGCTTGGCTAGAGCGCACGGTTCGGGTCCGTGAGGCCGGAGGTTCAAATCCTCTCGCCCCGATTAGTCCGCAGTAAGAATCCCGCCAACGGTCGCATTGACGACTGTCGGCGGGATTTGTGCGTTTACGAGGCTTTGCTCGTATCCATCTCGCCGGCCAGGGATGATCAGGCAAGCCAGCCGGGCGTTTCGGCGGCCTGTTTCACCCAGGCTTCCATCTGCTGCTCGTCGAGCGGATCGTTCTCGTAGACGTCGATCCAGCGAGCCTCCTTGCTGCGTTCCGTCCCGCCGGGCGGGATTGGGTGCAGGGACGTCCCCTTGAAGAAGGTGACTTTGACGTATCGCGTGAAGACGTGGAACGACAGGAACCAGCCCTGGTTCTCAACCCCGTAGAACGGTGAGTTCCACTTCACGGCCTTCTGCACGCTCGGGACGGTCCGCTCGATCAGCGCATCGAGTCGTCTCCCGAGGTCGCTTTTCCAGTCGGGCATCGCGGCGATATAAGCCTGGACGGGAGCGTCGCCGTCCGCCTTGGCGATCTGAGGGTTGCCGCCCGACAGGAGAGGGACCGCAGCGTTTTGGCTTTCGGGCTTCTTGATCGCCCCAGCCGCCTTCCCGGGAGCCTTGGCCTTCGCGCCTGGCTTGGATTTCGACCGGAGGTTCTCCGCAACCGCGGCTTTGATCAACGCCCTGAACGCGGCGGCGTTGAGCGTTTCACCCTCGCGTATGTCGATCGCCCGCCGGGTGTTCCCCACCAGGCTGGAGTTGAAGAGCCCGTGCGGGTCTTCGACGGAAGCGCCTCGGGCGAAGGTCAGTTTGACGACCTGTTTGTAGGTCTCTCCCGTGCAGAGGTTCCCAGCGTGAGACCAGACGGGCGTGCCCATCCATTTCCACTCTTCTACCACGTCCGGATCCGCCTCGTGGATCAGGCGACGGACCTCGGTGAGCGTCTCGGCCCGCCAGTCGCCGAGGGACTGGAGTCGCTCGTCGATAAGCCCAGAGGCTTCTGCTCCGATCGCGGGTTTCGCTCCGGTGTCCGGATCGGCTTTCACACTCGGCTTGGCTGATTCCTTGGCCGTCGGCTTCTTGCCTCCAGGCATCGATCTTCCCTTCTGTTCGAGCGTTACTGGGGAGGAGGCTCAGCGGCCGATCTCGATCTCGTACCAAAGGGTCTTCGCCTCGGGCCCGATCGTTATCCTTGAGCCTTCGCCGGCTGATTCGGCCTTGAGCGGGGCGTTGAGTCGGCGTTGGCCTTTTTCGTCGAGCGGCCAGGCTCTGACCTTGGATGCGGCGGCCGGGAGCTCGATGACGGCGGGGATTCCCTCGACGAGGGAGGAACCCTTGCCCCAATCTGTGCCGATGGTGGTGCGGGCGGCGTCGCGCCACTTCATGCCGACGTTGCCGGCGTCGCCGGTGGCGGTCAGCAGGATGCGGCCTGGGGAGCGGAAGTCGGGGCCGTCGATCGCGGTCAGGGTGACGGCGGCCCAATCCTGGCGGTTGGGCTTTGGGGTGATCGTCACGTCGCCCAGTCGCGCCGGACCGGCCTTGATTGAGCCGATGAATGCCTTGGACCGCTTGGCGTCGATCGACAGGTGCCCCAGCTTCTCGTCGGTGCCTGGCTGCCAGGCGAAGGTCCGGCCGTCGTCGGGTTCGGTCGCTTCGGCTGGAGAATGCCAACCGAGCGAAATCCCGACGTATCGCGTCAGCGCCTGCTCCTTGGTCAGTCCGAACGCCTCACCGCCGAGTCCCCAGGCACCCTTGAGCCGGCTGGCTTCGATCCAGTCGTTCGTGGTGGGGGTAGCGATCGCCGTCTGCGTGGCTCGCGGCACGTCGCCGCGGATGAACATCGCGGCGGCGGCCGGGAGCGTGGCCATCTTGGCGGGGTTTTGGTCCACGTCGAAAAAGCTCGTGATTCGGCCGGTTCCCCACTCGTCGTTGCCGCGGTGGCTGTAGGCGAACAGGAAGACCGCGTCCCAGTCCTGTCGCGCCGCATAGGCGGCGATGATCGGGGCCGTCTCCGAGCCGTAGGTGTTGGGCGCGGAGTGATTGTACTCGGTGCAGAGGAACGGCTTGCCGACTACCCGCGAGAGACCCAGGCGGGGCAGTGTGCCGCCGTCGGCTCGACCAGCCATCGGGACGTTGTTGATCGTCCAGTCGTTCTGGTCCCACTGGCGATGTGGGAACCTCGGGTGCTGCCAGTACGAGTGCGAATCGATCGCGTCGAGCTTCGCCTGCACCGGCGCGGGGCTCCAGCCCATCTGGGTCCCCAGCACCACGCACTTCACGCCCAGATCTTCTTTGACGAATCGATACATGCCCGACCAGTAATCGTCCTCCAGCTTCCAGAGGAAGCGGATCCAGTCGGACTGAGCTTCCGGCGTGCGGACGCCGAAATCGCGATGCCGGAGCCACGCGACCTTCCCGAGGCCCTCGCCCGGTCGCAGGCCCATCACGCCTCCCTCAGCCAGCGAGACGTCGTCGATCTCCAGCGTCAGCTTTTTGTCTCCTAGTCCCGAAAACGAGATCCGCCCGTTCTCGTCGGCCTCGGCGGGGCGGAAGACCATCTCCACTGTCTTCCACTCGGACGTCAGGTCCTGCTGGACGCTCCAAAGCTGCTTCCAGGGAGCGTGAGCCTGCATCGCATTGATGGACAACTTCGCCGGCTCGTTGGTGCGGGCCCGGAAACGGAGGGTGTAGGGCGTGTCCGGCTTGAAGCGAAGACCCGGCTGGTTGAACTGGATGTGCCACGATTGTTCGGCGGGTTGCTCGACGATGAGTTTCAGCCGGCCTTCGGTCGTCTCATGGCGGGCCTTGCCGCTGTGCTGCTCGAAGTTCCAGCCGGCGACGTCGCGGTCGAACGAGCCGTTCTTGAGGATCTCCGGCCCCTTCGCGACCTCCTTCACCGACCAAGCCCGGCGCATGGCGGCGTCGGACTTGTATTTGTCGGTCAGGAAGGCGTTCCAGCGCTTTTGCATGTCGGCCGAGTATGGGTCGGGCATGTCGTCGAGGCGGTTGCCGGACCAGTCCTGGAAGAGGGCGTTCTCGTTGTTGATCTCGACGATCGCGACGGCCGGCTCGTCGGCGTATCGGGTTTTGGTGTAGGGGTTGACGTGGTGGAGCAGGTCGCGGGCGTACTGCTTCTGGTCCTCGATCATCGCCGCGTCGACGTTGTCGATCCCCTTGAAGTAGCTCGGCATGCCGGGCCACTCGGGACGATCGGGGTACTTGCGGCCGACGTGCAGGTTGAGATTCGCGTAGACTCCGTGCTCCTTGAGCCTGGCGATCAGGTAGTCGAGCCGTTCCAACCGCTCCGGGTCGATCGTCTTGCGGTCGGCCTTCACCAGACCGTTCGGCGAGGCGGAGGTGTCCATGTGGTGGAACCGGACGCAGTTGATCCCAAACTTGGCCATCCGCGCGGCGAGCTTGTCGGCCGCGTCGTGGCTGGGGAAGTTGGCCCCGAAGCAGAGGTTGACGCCGAAGAAACGGACTCGACGGTCCCCCGCGTAAAGGTGCCCGTTTCGGGCCTGGACCGGACCGTCCTTGCCGGCGGGCTTCGGCAAGAGGTCGCTGACGTTCGTCACCCCCGCCGAGGCGTCGTCCCACGGCAGGACGAAGGGGATCATCCCCTCGCCGGCCTTCAACGGCTGAGGCGTTCCGACGTCCTGAGCGTGGACGTTCGCCGCCGTCAACGCTCCAGCAAGCACCGCCGCGCTTCCCCACCACGACTTCATGCGAACCATGATCGGACCTCCCGAGTATCGACTCTCCTGAGTCGACAGCGCCTTGGCGGCCGAATCAACCCCCCGGCGGCGGCGGCCGGGTGAGTCGCCTGCCCTTCTGAAAAAAGATTTACGGAGCTGGTCCGTACGGGACTATGATTGCGACCGCGCGTTCGTCATTGATTCGACGTCCTTGAAGCGCTCTTCAAGAGCATTGCGGGAGGCTCGCGATGTCTTCCGACGGCTCCATCACGCGATTGATAGGCCCTCTGAAAGAGGGGGACCGCGAGACGACCCGGCGGCTGTGGGATGTGTATTTCGACCGTCTTGCCCGTCTTGCCCAGGCTCGGCTCCGAGGGGTTGCGCGGGGGGCGGCCGACGAGGAGGACGTCGTCGTCAGCGTGTTCGACAGCTTCTTCCGTCGCGCCGAGGAAGGGCGGTTCCCCCAGCTTCGCGACCGCGACGACCTCTGGAAGATGCTGTTCGTCCTGACCGTGCGCAAGGCCATCAATCGGGTCCAACACGAAGGCCGTCAATCGCGCGGCGGGGGCCGAGTCCGAAGCCTGTCCGAGTTGGATGACCTCGACGCCTTCGCTCCGCCGGCTCTTGAACCTTCTCCCGAGATCGCCGCCCAGATGACCGAGGAATGCCGCATCCTGCTTGATCGACTCGGCGACCCCGCCCTCCGCGCGGTCGCCGTCTGGAAGATGGAGGGGTACACCAACCGCGAGATCGCCGAGAAACTCGATTGCGTCGAACAGACCGTCGAGCGCAAGCTGAAGTCCATACGACGCATCTGGGCCGCGGAGGATTCTTCTTGAACGCCGACCGCTCGACCGATCAGGACATTCCGCCGGCCGGTTCCGTCGAGCGGTTCGAGTCGATCTGCGATCGATTCGAGGACGCCTGGCGCAACGGCGAGCGACCCACCCTGGAGGCGTTCCTCTCCGGGGCGCCGGTCGACCCCGAATTGCTCCGCGAGCTTCTCGTCGTCGAGCTGGCCTATCGGAAACGGTCGGGCGAACACCCAGGCGTTCTCGAATACCTGTCGCGGTTTCCCGAGCACGCCTCGACCGTTCAGGACGCCGTCGCGTCGGCCGTGGGAGACGACGACGCCGAGGCGACGCATGTGGCCGAGGACGAGGAATACGAGCCTGCGACGTTCGTCCGCAAGGCCGACGCCTCGGTCGACCGCGTCGAACCGAATCGCGGCGCGACGGTCGAGAAGCACGTCGCGGAGGCTCTCGCACAGGCTGGATACGAGGTGATCCGCGAACTCGGCCGGGGCGGCATGGGCATCGTCTACGAGGCCCGTCAGGGGGGGCTCGGGAGAGTGGTGGCGCTCAAGGTCCTGCGATCGGGCCTGTTCGCGACCGATGAGGAGTGCCGACGGTTCCTCAACGAGGCCGAGGCCGTCGCGCGTCTGGACCACCCGGCGATTGTTCCCATCTTCGAGGCCAGGAGGAGCCGGGGCCTGTACTTCTACAGCATGCGGCGGGTCGGCGGGGCCGGCCTCGATCGGAAGCTGGAGCAGGGGCCGCTCGAGCCCGCAGAGGCCGCGAGGCTCGTCGCCCGCGTCGCCTGGGCCGTCGACGAGGCCCATCGGCACGGCGTCCTGCATCGGGACGTCAAGCCGGCGAATGTGCTCGTCGACGAGAGCGGCGAGTCGTTCCTGACCGACTTCGGCCTCGCCCGACGGATCGACGCCGACGGCGAGGACGGAACTCGCAGCGGCGCCGTGCTGGGAACGCCGTCGTACATGTCGCCCGAGCAGGCGGAGGGGAGGATCGGCGACCTGACCACCGCCACCGACGTCTTCGGCCTGGGCGGCGTCCTGTATGCGACGCTCACCGGCCGCGCCCCGCACGTCGGGTCGAGCGTCGTCGACACCCTGGACCGGGTCCGCAAGGTCCCGCCCGAGCCCCCCTCGCGGATCAACCGCAAGGTGCCGCGAGATCTGGAATCGGTCTGCCTCAAGTGCCTGGAGAAGGAGCCGAGCCGGCGGTACGCCTCGGCCCGCGAACTCGCCGAGGACCTCGACCGCTGGCTTGAAGGCCGCCCGACGTTGGCGAGGCCCGTCTCCGCTCTCGCCCGGGGGAGGATGTGGGCTCGGCGGCATCCGCTGCCCGCGGCGCTGGCCTCGGCGCTGGGGGCGGCGGTGATCCTGGGGATGATCGGAGTCGGTTGGCAGTGGCGGGAGGCCGAACGGCAGCGACGCCATGCGCTCCGTCTGCTGGACTACGTGTCGAACCGGCTTCTCGCTCAGGCGTCGACCGAGATGAACCCCCAGGGGGCGAACGTGACCGTCCGCGAGGTCCTCGATCGCCAGGCGTCGATGATCGGCGGCGAGTTTCAGAGCGAGCCTGAAACCGAAGGCCCTTTGCGCGAGGTCATCGGCAACGCTTACCACTCGCTCGGCCTCTTCGACGCCGCCGAGAAGCAACTGCGCCGGGCGTCGGAGTTGATCGAGACGTCGGAGGGGGAGGAGAGCCTGGCTTCGATTCGGGTCGCCACGCGGCTTGGGCGGCTCATGGGGGACAAGGGGGCGCATGCGGAGGCGGAACGTCGGCTCTCACAGGCCCGGGAGACTTCCGCCCGCATCCTCGGCCCGGACGACCCGGCGACGCTCGAAGCCTCCGCTCGGCTGGGCTCGGTGTATCTTGCCGAGGGGCAGGCCGACAAGGCCGAGCCGTTGCTTCGCCACGTGCTGGAGGTTCGTCGCCGCGTTCTCCCCACCGACCATCCCGACACCCTCCAGTCGGTCAACGATCTCTGCCGCCTGGCCGTCGCGACAGCGCGTTTTAACGTCGCCGAGCCCCTGGCTTATGAGTACGAGCACGGCATTCGCTGCGCCCGAGGCCCCAACCATCCGGACAACGTCACCGCGATCGCCAACCGAGGCCTTATCAGCCGCCTGCAGGGGAAGCTTGCCGAGGCCGTTTCGTATCAGCAGAAGGCAGCCGAGGAGGCGAGGCGGATCCTCGGCCCCGACCACCCCACGACGGCGTCCGTCGAACGCGAGTATCTCGCCCTTCGCGAGCGGCTCAACCAGGAAGCCTCCGCGAAGCCGTCCAACCCCTGAGCCTGCATACGGCGAAGACCTCCCCGACGCCCGGCCGGGTGTGCGGCCGAGGGGCGTCGGGGAGGCCCATGAACGCGGGGCGTCGTCTCCCGTCTCCGGCTCACGTGGGGGTCTCGACGGACAGGTCCAGCTGGTTCTGGCCGATGACCGCCGACGTGATCCGGCCGCCGGCGATGAAGCCGTGGATCGCCTGGTTCAGCATGTGGGAGAGGGCGTCCAGCTTGGAGTCGACCAGGCTGGTCACTGCGCTGCTGACCTTGGAATTGATGTCGGGGACCAGCAGGTCGATGACCGAGCCGAAGGGCCCGCCCGCGTGCCATGAGCCGGTGACGGTGGTCGTGGCCTGACCGAACTGGAAGTACTGGTACTGGGCGTTGTAGGTCAGCGGCAGGAAGACCTTCACCTGGAGGTTCGACACGCTGAAGTCCGGGAACAGCGACGACGGCGTGTGCAGGGCGTGCTGGTTGTCCGCGAATTTCACCGTGATCGCGAGGCCCCCCTTCTCATAGCTCAGCGAGACGCCCGAGGTCACGAGGTTGTTGACGTAGTACGTCGCCGAGACCGAGAGCGGGAAGACGCCGACAGTCACCGTCTTGCCCGGGATCTGGAAGTGCTGGTCGATCACGCCGGGGATCGAGATCTCGGAGTTGTTGGCGTCGAGCCGCAGCTTGGCGCCCTGCACCGCGGTGTTCAGCGAAGGGAGCAGGCCAAGAGTGGCCGTGTTGATCGGGTAGGTGTGGGCGATCAGGCTGTCGACCGTCCTGGTGTTGTTCGCCGTGTTGGCGTCTGGGAACGGAAGGGCGAGATGGTTGACCACGGCGGGGACGGCGGACGCGGTGAAGATCGCCCGTCCCTGGGTGACCGTCGACAGTTGAATCGTCTGGTGGAAGGCGAGCGCGGGGATCGGCATCGAGGCGATGACCGTGGCCGGATCCGGCGTGGCCAGGACGGGGCCCGTCGGTACGCCGTTGAGGTTCGTGCCGCCGCTGGTGCGGGCGATCTGGAGCACGCCGCCGCCAGCGTAGGCCACGCCGACCGACGTGGCGACGGACGAGCCGATGCCGGCAGGCTTGGCGACGACCGGGAGCCCCTCGTTCTCCAGGACGGCCGTCACCCGAAACTGGTTGTTGCCAAGGGGCTGCACGCTCAGGCTTTCCAGGACGATGTCGGCCTTCAGGGTGCCGGTCGGCAGGGAGATGATCCCGGGATTCGCTCCAATGGTGACGACGCCGGCCGTTGAGCCGGAAAGCTGGACTCGGGACTCAAGCCCTTCGCTGGCGGGCTTGAACGAGCGGGACGAACGGGCCTTGCGGGCGGCGGCGTGACTCATCGGAACCTCACGGGATTGGCGTTGGGTTTTGATCGAGGGCCAACACCGAGTAGCTCAAGATCGAGCCCGGAAACCCCGCATCGATTCTGAAAAAAGAGAACCCCGTCGCCGGGCGACGTCGCCTAGGTCGATATCACGCCGATTTTCCGCTACGGTTGTCGGCGATCGCTGGAGTATCATGATCGGCGACGGGGGTTTGCGCCGGCGTCCCGGAGTGGAGGAGGGACCGAGATCGTGCAGCGTTCCTCGAACGATAACGACCGCCTGCGGCGATGGGGCCTGGCGGCCTTTGCGATCGCAATCTCGCTATGGGGAGGCCGGGCCGGGGCGGCGGACATCGATGGGGCGAAACGCCTCTACCAGACCGGCCGCTACGACGAGTGCATCAAGCTCGCGACCGAGGAGGTCGGCAAGGGCTGGCGCGGCGACGAGTGGCACGCGTTGAAGATCCGCGCTGAAATGGCTCGCGGCCGCTACGCCGAGGCCGTCGCATCCCTGGCCGACGCCGTCCGCCGCTACCCCGCCAGCCTGATGATCCACCTCCTGGGCCGGGAGGTCCGCCGTTTCGATCCAGCCGCCCGCGAGGGTGCCGGAGAGGGGCCGGCGGAGGCGTCCGCATCGTTGATCGAGCGGATCGTCATCAACGCGCCCGAGCGTTACAGCGACCCCCAGGCGCGGGTCGACCTGGGTCGCTATCTGCTGCGCAACGGGGCCGACCCCAAGCGGGTTCTCGACCGCTTCTACGACCCGGTGATGAAGCAGAACCCCGACCTGATGGACGGTTTCTACGCCGCCGCCGAGCTGGCCCTCGACAAACAGGACGCAGCCCTGGCCGCCGACACTCTCCGTGCGGCCCCCAAGACGGCCGCCGAGGATCCAGCCTACCACTTCCTCCTCGCCCGCGCCCTGTCCGAGGGCGACCGCGCCGGCTCCGCCGCGGCCCTCGACCAGGCGCTGAAGATCAACCCGAACTACGTCGACGCCCTGCTGCTGCTCGTCGACGGCCTCGTCGACCGCGAGCGTTACGCCGAGGCCGCTCAGATGCTCGACAAGGTCGCCGAGGTCAACCCCCGCGAGCCACGCGCCTGGGCCTATCGCGCGGTCCTCGCCCACCTCAAGAGCGACGCCGAGGGCGAAGAGTCCGCCCGCCGCAAGGCCATGGAGCCCTGGCCGGGGAACCCCGAGGTCGACGAGCTGATCGGTCGCAAGCTGGCGCAGAAGTATCGGTTCGCCGAGTCCGAGGCGTATCTCCGCCGCGCCGTGACGCTCGACGGCGAGTCTCTGTCGGCCCGCGTTCAACTTGCCGAGACCCTGCTGCGGCTGGGCAAGGAGGAGGAGGGCTGGAAGCTCGTCGACGGAGTTTTCACCGCGGACGGCTACAATGTGGTCGCCTACAACCTCACGAACCTTCGCGACCGCATCGCCGCCTTCCGTACGATCGAGTCCGACGGGATCGTCGTCCGCATGGATCCGCGCGAGGCCGAACTCTACGGCGACCGCGTGGTCGAGCTGCTCAAGGAAGCCCGCGCGACGCTCTCCGCGCGCTACGGATCGGCGCCTCCCAACCCGTTGATCGTCGAGATTTTCCCGCGTCGGCAGGAGTTCGGCGTGCGGACGTTCGGGCTCCCCGGGGCCGACGGTTTCCTGGGCGTCTGCTTCGGGCCGGTGATCACGGCCATCAGCGCGGCGGCCCAGGCGGAGCACCCCTCCAACTGGCGGGCCGTCCTCTGGCACGAGCTTTGCCATGCGGTGACGCTGTCGAAGACGCGCAACAAGATGCCGCGATGGCTCAGCGAGGGGATCTCGGTGTACGAGGAGGGCCTCAAAGACCCGGCGTGGGCGACTCGCCCCAGCCCCGAACAGCGCGAGGCGCTGCGGGCCGAAGGGCTTACGCCGCTCAGCCGGCTCAGCTCGGCCTTCCTGGAAGCCAAGAGCGGCCAGGATGTGCAGTTGGCCTATCTGGAATCGGCCCTGGCCGTGGAATTCCTGGTCGCCAAGGCAGGTTTCCCGGCCCTTGTCGGGCTGCTCGAAGACCTGGGGGCGGGGAAGAATCTGGACTCGGCGCTGCCGGCGCGAACCGGAATGACGCTCGATCGATTAGACGCCGAATTCGCCGCGTTCGCGAAATCAAAGGCCGAGGCCGGCGCTGAATGGGAGGACGTCGAGCTTCCCGAAACCGCCGACGCCGCCGCGCTGGCGGGCTGGGTCGAGAAGCATCCGAAGAACCTCCCTGGCTGGCGACGGTACGCGGCGAAGCTCGTCGCCGAGCAGAAATGGCCTGAAGCCAAGGCGGCGCTGCTCAAATATCAGGCGCTGGCGCCCGACTACGTCGGCGAGGGGAACGCCTACATGCTGCTGGCCGAGGTCGACCGGAAGACGAACAACGCCGCCGGCGAACGCGCCGCGCTGGAGGAACTGGCGTCCCGCGAGGGGGACGCGACTCCCGTCTACGATCGGCTCATCGACCTGGCCAAAGGGGCGGACGACTGGCAGGCCGTGGCGGTCAACGCCCGCCGGCTCCTGGCCGTCAATCCGCTGGTCCCCGCTCCGCACCGGGCCCTCGCCGAAGCCGCCGAACGCCTGGGGCTCCGCGACGAGGCCATCTCGTCCGCCCGGGCTCTGGCGACGCTCGACGACGGCGATCCGGCCGGCGTCCACTTCCGCCTCGCCCGCCTCCTCCGCGACGCCGGGCGCAAACCGGAAGCCCGTCGCGAGGCACTCAAAGCTCTGGAGGAAGCCCCGCGCTTCCTCGACGCCCATAAGCTGCTCCTTGAGCTCGTCGACGAAACCCAGACGCCGCAATTACCCCCGGGGCTACCGCGATGAGTCGATTCACAAGACGCCCATTCGCCGTCGCGGTCGTCGCCCTCTGCCTGGCCGTGGTCGTCGGCGGAGCCGTTCTGGCCCAGTTCGGCCCAGGCTTCGGACCCGGGTTCGGCCGCGGCGGAGGCCGAGGCCGACGGATGTCGCCTCTGAACGGCCTCCCCACCGATCGCGCCGGCGTCCCCGACTGGGAGGTCAGCGAGAAGTTTTCGGAGGACGTCTTTACCTTCGTCCGCGTCCAGTACGACTCCTCGTACAACTCCTACGGCGGTTGGGGCCGCGGCGGCGGAGGCGGCTGGACGACCGACTGGCCCGACAGTGACCTGAACTTCTCGTACCGGCTCCAGCAACTCACCTCGTTGAAGGTGAACCCGGAGCCGATCTGCCTCCGCCTGACCGACCCTCGACTGTTCGACTACCCGTTCCTCTACATGATCGAGCCCGGCCGGCTGGCCTTCTCGGAAGAGGAGGTCGTCGCCCTTCGCCGCTATCTTCTGAACGGCGGGTTCATGATGGTGGACGACTTCTGGGGCGATGCGCAATACGAGAACTTCTACCACGAGATCAAGCGCGTCTTCCCCGACCGCGAGCCCTTTGACATCCCTCTGGAGCACCCGATCTTCCAGTGCGTCTACAAGCTCCGCGAGCGCCCGCAGGTCCCCAGTATCCACACCTGGATGGGGACCGGGCAGATGTATGAGGACCACGGTCCTGGCTCGGTCGAGGTCCACTATCGAGGGATCAAGGACGACAAGGATCGGCTCGTCGTCTTCATCGGCCACAACACGGACCTGGGCGACGGCTGGGAGCGCGAGGGCGAGGATCCGGAATACTTCCACGAGTTCGCCGAGAAGAAGTCGTACCCGCTGGGCATCAACATCGTCACCTACGCCATGACCCACTAAGAGACTGCGAGAGGGTCGGGGACTGTCCCGATTTTGCGAAGTCCGCGGAGCAAAATGGGACTGTCCCCCTCCCCGAGCGTGAACGATACGAAAGGGACTCTCGTGACCGAAGCGGCCGACTCCTACGAGGACGAGAAACGGATCGTCGAGAAGATCCACGAGAGCCGGGGCCGGATCGAACGCGAACTGGCCAAGGTGATCGTCGGGCAGGCCGAGGCGACGCGGCAGCTCCTGATCGCGCTCTTCGCCGGCGGCCACTGCCTCATCACCGGTGCCCCCGGTCTGGCCAAGACGCTGCTGGTGCGGACGATCGCCCAGGTCTTCCACCTGGACTTCCAGCGCATCCAGTTCACGCCCGACCTCATGCCGGCCGACATCACCGGGACCGAGATCCTGGAAGACGTGGGCGACGGCCGGCGGCGGATGCAGTTCGTCAAGGGGCCGATCTTCGCCAACGTGATCCTCGCCGACGAGATCAACCGAACCCCGCCCAAGACCCAGGCCGCCCTGCTGGAAGCCATGCAGGAGCACCAGGTCACCGCGGCCGGCGTCCGCTATCCGCTGGAAGAGCCGTTCTTCGTCCTGGCGACCCAGAACCCGATCGAGATGGAAGGGACCTACCCGCTGCCGGAGGCCCAGCTCGACCGCTTCCTGTTCAACGTCGTCGTCGACTACCTGCCGGAAGACGACGAGGTCTCCGTCGTCCAGCGGACGACCTCGACGAAGCCCGAGAAGGTTGAGCCTCTGTTCAGCGGCGTGGACGTGACCGAGTTCCACGAGGTCGTCCGCAAGGTGCCCGTCGCCGAGCCGCTGGTGCGATACGCCGTGAAGCTCGCCGCCGCCAGCCGGCCGGGGCCCTCGGCGCCGAAGTTCGTCAACGACTGGGTGAGCTGGGGGGCCGGCCTCCGCGCTCCGCAGTCGCTGGTTCTGGGCGCCAAGGCGCGGGCCTTGCTCTCAGGCCGGTTCCACGTCGCGACCGACGACATCCGCGCCCTCGCTCACCCCACGCTCCGCCACCGCATCCTGCTCGGCTACCGGGCCGAGGCCGACGGGATTACGGTCGACTCGGTGATCGACCGCCTCCTCGAACACGTCAAGGAGCCGATCCGTTGAGCATGCCGGACGACCGACCCCCGCGCGAGCCTGCACCCGCCCCCGCGGCGGGCCGGCGGTCGTTCGTCGACCCTCAGGCGCTCTTCCGGATCAAGAGCCTGCAACTCCGGGCTCGGGCGGCCGTGGAGGGCTTCCTCAAGGGGATCCACCGCAGCCCCTACCACGGCTACTCGGTCGAATTCAGCGAGTACCGCCCCTACACCGAAGGGGACGACGTCCGCGGCCTGGACTGGCGGCTCTACGCCCGGACCGACCGCTACTACGTCAAGAAGTTCGAGGATGAGACCAACCTCCGCTGCCACCTCGTCGTCGACTCCAGCCGGTCGATGGGCTATGCCTCCGGCGAGGTGACGAAGGGCGAGTACGCCCGAACGGCCGCCGCCACGATCGCCTACTTCCTGAACCTCCAGCGCGACGCCGTCGGCCTGGCCCTGTTCGAGGACCGGATCGTCGACTACCTGCCCCCTCGCAACCGTCCCGGTCAACTGCGTCGGATCATGGGGCTGCTCGACCGCGAGCCGAAGGGAGCGGCGACGAACCTCGTCGGCCCGCTCGACGAATTGGCGGCGAACGTCAAGCGGCGTGGGCTGGTCGTCTTGATCTCCGACCTGCTCGCGCCGGCCTCGGCCTTGAAGGAGCCGCTCTCGCGGCTGCATGCCCGAGGGCACGAGGTGATCCTCCTCCGCGTCCTCGACCCGGCGGAGGTCGACTTCACCTTCGAGACCCCCGCGCGGTTCCGCGACGTGGAGTCCGGCCGCGACCTGTTCATCGACCCTTCGTCCGCCCGCGCCGGTTACCTGGCGAAGTTCCGCGCCCACGCCGACGAACTGACCCAGATCTGCGACGGCATGGGCTTCGTCCTGCGGACGATGACGACCGACTCCCCCCTGGAGCTGGCCCTGTTCGACGTCCTCCGCTCGCGGATGCTCCGGCTTTCCGGCCCATCGCGGCGGACCGCCCCGGGGCGGGGAGGGCGGGCATGAGCTTCCTCACCCCGCTTTTCCTGCTGGGCGGCCTGGCGATCGTCGCGCCGATCATCTTCCACCTGATCCGCCGGACGACCAAGGACGAGACCCCGTTCGGCTCCCTGATGTTCCTGGAGCCCTCGCCGCCGCGAGTCTCACGCCGGAGCCGCCTGGAGAATCTCCCTCTACTGCTGCTGCGAGCCGGCGTCCTGATCATCCTGGCGGCGGCCTTCGCCCGGCCCTTCCTGAGGGAGCCCGCCGCGCTGGACGTCGCCGCCGCGCAAGGGGAACGCGTCGCCCTTTTGATCGACGCCAGCGCGAGCATGAGACGGTCCGACCTGTGGCCGAAAGCCGTCGCCGCGGCGATCGCCGAGGTCGACGCCCGCGGCCCCGGCGATGAGCTGGCCGTCATCGCCTTCGACGCCTCGACTCGGCCGATCCTCAGCTTCGCCGAGTGGTCGGCGCTCGACCCGGACGCCCGCCGCGCGCTGGCTCGCACACGGATCGGCGAGCTGCGGCCCTCGTGGTCGGCGACGAAGCTGGGCCAGGCCCTCGTGGACGCCGCCGGCGTGATCGAGGACGTCGGCGACGCCGAACCGGCGGCCGCCCGGACGACACGGCGGATCGTGCTGATCTCCGACGTCCAGCAGGGGTGCCACCTCGAGGCGCTGGGAGACTTCGAGTGGCCGTCCGACCTGGAGCTGGACGTCCGGCCCTTCGTCGCCCGCGGCTCCAACGCTTCCATGGAACGCCTGGCCGACACGGCCGACGACGCCCAGCCTGAATCGATCCGCGTCCGCGTCTCCAACGATCCCGATTCCGATCGTGAGGCGTTCCGGCTCGCCTGGGACGTCGACCGCCCCGGCGAGCCCGTCTCCATGACCGTCCCCCCCGGCGAGAGCCGCGTCGTCCGCGTCCCGCTGCCGCCGGCCGGCGCCGAACACACCGCGCTGAAGCTGGCGGGGGACTCGCACTCGTTCGACGACACCTTCTACGTGGCGACCGAGCCCGAACGTCCGTCGTCCGTCCTGTTCGCCGGTCCCGACGAGGCCGACGACCCCGAGGGCCTGCTCTACTACCTGTCGAGGGCCTATGAAGGGCTCCCCGGCCGGACCGTGAACGTCGAGCGTCGCCCTCCCGGAACGCCGCTCGCCATCGCCGCGGACCGTCCTCCCGCGCTCGTCGTCCTGACCTCGGAACTCCCTGCAGCCGAAGCCCCCGCGCTGGCCGAGTACGTCAACCGCGGCGGGACGGTGCTGGCCGTCCCCGGCGCCGGTAGGTCGGAGACCCTCGCGGCTGTGGCTGGCGTCGCCCCGTTCGACGTGGCCGACGCCGACGTGAAAGGCGACTCGATGCTCGGCGAGATCGACTTCGGACATCCCCTGTTCTCCGCCGTCTCGGCGCCCCAGTTCAACGACTTCACGAAGATCCGATTCCGCAAGTACCGTCGCCTGCCGGCCGACGCGCTGGGGGAGGCCCGCGTGGTCGCCCGGTTTGAGTCGGGCGATCCGGCGGTGATCGAGAAGCGGATCGGCCGAGGCCGGCTGGTTGTGATGACGACGGGCTGGCGACCGACCGACGGCTGGCTGGCTCGATCGTCGAAGTTCATCCCCCTGATGGCGGCCATGCTCGACGCCCCCGGCGATTCCAGCGAGCCCACCGGGCCGCTGCGGGTGGGCGACCCGATCCCGCTCCCCGAAGGGGCGACCGCCGTCCGCAAGCCGGACGGCCCCTCGATCCCCATCTCGCCGGGATTGGCCGCGTTCCTCGGGGCGGATGCGCCGGGCGTGTATGAGATCGAGGCCCCGGGCGGCCCTCGCCGCGTGGCCGTGAACCTGGACCCCTCCGAGAGCCGCACAGCACCCCTGGGCGTCGGGGCGCTGGAGCAGGCGGGGGTGCGGTTGGTGCAGTCGAAGAAAGAGGCCGCGGCCGAGCCGGACCCTGAGACGAAGCGGCAGTTGCAGGCGGCGGAGTTGGAGGGGCGGCAGAAGCTCTGGCGTCCTTTGATCCTGGCGGCGCTTGGCGTTTTGGTCGTGGAAACCTGGCTCGCGGGTCGGCTCAGCCGAACCCGTCGCGTCGTAACCGAAGCGGGGGCGGCCGCGTCATGAACTACGAGCTGAGAGCGTCTCTGGAACGCGTCGCGAGTCGGCTTCGCCGCCGCAGCCTGTGGTCGAGCCTCGCCTGGTGCGGGCTGGCCTGGGGGCTCGTCGCGCTGGCCCTGCTGCCGACGGGTCCGTATCCGATGGGGCTGGTCGTGCTGCTGGCCGGCCTCGCGCTCGCGTCGAGCCTGGGCCTGGCCTGGCGGGCGTCGGCCGGCGACCGCGACCCGCGACGGGTGGCCGGTCGGATCGAGTCCGCCTTGCCCGACCTGGACGCCGGCCTGCTGACCGCCATCGAGGCCGACGCCGACGGCGCCCCGCGGAACTTCCTCCGCCAGGCGGTCGTCGACCGGGCCGTTGAGCACGGCCGCGAGCACGACTGGGAAGGCGCGGTCGTCTCGTCGAGGCGGCTCGCCGGCGCCCGGCTGGGAGGACTGTTGGGCGTCGGCCTGGCGCTGGCCGCGTTTGGATTGCTCGGTCATCAAGCTCGACAGATCGTCGGTGCGTCGGCGACGGGGGGGGCCTGGGGAGGCGCGACGAGCAACGGACTGGAGGTCACGCCGGGGGACGCCGAGATCGAGCGCGGGTCGCCCCTGCTGGTCGTCGCCCGGTTCGGCTCCGGAGCGCCCGCGGAGGCGAAGCTCGTCGTGGAGGGAACCGAGCCCCGTCCCATGACCCGAAGCCTGGAAGACCCCGCGTTCGCGGGCCGGGTGGAGACGGTCGACTCCGACCTGATCTACCACGTCGCGTTCGGCGACGGCCGCAGCCCATCGTACCGCGTGAAGGTCTACGAGCATCCCGAGCTGACCCGGATCGACGCGGCCCTCGCCTTCCCGACTTATACCGGGTTGGAGCCCAAGGTCTCGGAGGACGTTCGACACGTCTCGGCCGTCGAGGGGACGAAGGTCGACCTGACGTTCCGGCTCAACAAGGAGGTCGCCTCGGCTGCGCTGGTGGACGAAACCGGCGCCGAGACTCCTCTGGCGATCCCCGCCAAGAGCGATGAGCCTCCGGCGCTGCACACGGCGATGACTCTGGCCGATTCGCACAAGTACAAGCTCAAGCTGGTCGACCGCGACGGCCGCGCCAACAAGCTCCCGGCCGATCTGGCCGTGAACGTCTCCGAGAACAAGCCGCCGGCGGTCGCCTTCGCCGTCCCGGCCCACGACGTCCGCGTCTCGCCCGTCGAGGAGTTGAAGCTCAAGGCGAAGGCCCAGGACGATTTCGGCGTGGTCCGCTACGGCGTCTCGTACGCCCTCGCCGGCGCCGAGCCTCGTGAGGTGGTCCTCTCGAGCACCGAGGCCCCCGCGAAGCCCGTCAAGAAAGCCGAGGCTGATCACCTGATCGACTTCGAGGCCCTCAAGGCCGAGCCCGACGAGCTGCTCTCGTACTTCGCCTGGGCCGAGGACGTCGGCCCCGACGGCGCGGTCCGCCGCGCCGAGGGGGACATGTACTTCGCCGAGGTCCGCCACTTCGAGGAGATCTTCCGCCAGGGCGAGCAGCCTTCCCAGCAACAGCAGCAGCAGCAACAACAGCAACAGCAGCAAGCAGGCCAGCAACAGCAAGCGGAACAGCTTGCGGAACTGCAGAAGCAGATCGTCAACGGCACCTGGAAGGTCATCCGACGTGAGACCGGCGAGAAGCCTTCGGCCGAGTTCGCCCCGGACGTGAAGACCTTGAAAGAAGCCCAGGAACAGGCGATCGAGCAGGCCGCGACGGTCGGCGAGCGGCTCCAGGACGAAACCTCGAAGAAGTTCCTGGAGGTCGCCGTCAAGGCGATGAGCCAGAACGCCGAGCGGCTGGCCGCGGCCGAGTCCGCGAGCGATCCCGCCGCGCTCAAGCCGGCGTTGGCGTCGGAGCAGGCGGCCTACCAGGCCCTGCTCAAGCTGCGGGCCCGCGAGCATCAGGTCGTCCGCGGCCGTCAACAGCAGCGGGGACGACAGGCGGGCGCGTCCCAGTCGCAGCGGCAGCTCAACCAACTGGAGCTGACCGAGGAGGAGAACCGCTTCGAGGAGCGGAGCCAGGCGAGCGCCCAGGAGACGTCGGAGCAGGAGCAGCAGCGTCGCGAGGCGTCCCAGGTGGCCAGCCGGCTCCGCGAGCTTTCGCGTCGCCAGGCGGATCTCGACGCTCGCCTCAAGGAACTGCAGTCGGCCCTCGAGGCCGCCAAGGACGAGGAGGCCCGCAAGGAAGTCGAGCGTCAGCTCAAACGCCTCCGCGACGAGCAGAAGCAGATCCTCCGCGACGCCGACGAGGTCCGCGAGCGGATGGAGCAGGAGCAGAACCGCGAGCGTATGGCCGAGGCCCGCCAGCAGGTCGAGCAAGGCCGCGAGAACATGCGCCGCGCCTCTGAGGCACTCGACAAGGGCGACCTCGCCCAGGCCCTCACCGAGGGGGCCCGCGCCGGCGAGAAGCTCGACCAGGTCCGCGAGGACCTTCGCAAGCAGTCGGCCAACCGATTCGCCGACGACCTGACCGAGATGCGCGAGCAGGCCCGGAAGCTCGACGAGGCCCAGGACAAGCTGACCGAACGCCTGGAGACCGAGCAGGCCCAGTCCGGACGCTCGCTCCGCGACACGCCCGACCGCAAGGACGTCGAGGAGGGTCTGGCCCGTCAGCGGCAGGACCTGGAGAAGCTCGTCGACCGCATGAAGGCGACCGTCGAGGAAGCCGAGGAGCCTGAGCCGCTCCTGGCCAAGTCCCTCTACGACGCCGCTCGCAACGCCGACCGCCAGGACATCCCCCGGGCTATCCAGGAGGCCGAACGCCTGACGCAGCTCGGCGTTCCCGAGGAGGCCGCGAAGTCCTCCCGCCGCGCCGGCGAGGGGCTCGATCAGCTCCGCGAGGGGCTCGAACGCGCGGCCCGCAGCGTGCTCGGCGACGAGATCGCCGCCCTGAAACGGGCCCAGAACGAGGTGGACGACCTCGCCAATCAGGTCGACCGCGAGATCGCCCAGGCCGACCCCAACCTCGCCGGACGCCCCCCCGGAGAGGACGAAGGCCAGCCGCGTCAGGGCCGTCGTGGACAGCAACAAGGCCAAGAAGGCCAACAAGGCCAGCAACCCGGTCAAGGTCAGCAGCAGGACGAGGCCCAGGCCCAGCAGGGGCAGCAGCAAGGGCAGGGCCAGGGCGAAGGACAGGAGCAGCAGGACCAGCAAGGCCAGCGGGGCCAGGGCCGTCGCGGTCAGCAGCAAGGTCAGGGTCGGCAGCAAGGTCAACAACCCGGTCAGGGGCAGCAGCAAGGTCAAGAAGGCCGGCAGCCCGGTCAAGGTCAGCAGCAGGGACAGCAGCAAGGCCAGGGCCAGCAAGGTCAAGGCGAGCAGGAGGGTCAGCAGCCCGGTCAGGGTCAGCAGCCAGGCCAACAGCAAGGCCAGGGCCAGCAGCAAGGCCAGGGCCAGCAACAAGGCCAGGGCCAGCAACAAGGCCAGGGCCAGGGCGAACAGCAAGGCCAGGGTCAGCAGCAGGGCCAAGGCGAACAGCAAGGCCAGGGCCAGCAGCAAGGGCGCGGCCAACAACAGGGCCAGGGGCAGCAGCAAGGGCAAGGGGGCCGTCAGCAGCAGGGCGGCCAGCAGCAGGGCGGTCGCGGGCGATCGAATGGGGATCGGCTGATGGATGCGGTCGCTGGCGGTCCAGGGGGCAATCCCAACGGGCCGATCCGCGGCGACGGGTATCGCCAGTGGGCCGACCGGATGCGGGACGTGGAGGAGATCCTCGACGACCCCGAGCTTCGCGCCGAGGCCGCCCGGATCCGAGACCGCGTCCGGGGCGTCCGTGAGGAATACAAGCGATATGCCAAGGAGCCCGACTGGACGCAGATGAAGCAGATGGTGGCCGACCCGATCCGCGAGCTTCAGGAGCGGATCGCCGAGGAGGTCCGCCGCCGCGAGGAGCCCGACGCTCCCGTGCCAATCGACCGCGACCCGGTTCCACCTCGGTTCGCCGAGGGCGTCCGGCGCTACTATGAACGTCTCGGGAGCGGCCGATGACAGGATCGTCGATCGTGTTGGGGGGGCCCGCGTGGTGGCCCTGGGCTGCGGGATTCGCGGCGTTCGGATTGCTGCTGACTCTCTGGAGCTACTCGGACTCCCGCTTCAGCGTCGGCGTGCGGCTCGCCTGCGCGCTGCTCAAGGCGACGGCCTTCGCGGCGCTCGCCCTGATCGTGCTTGAGCCGCTGCTGGCCGGGCGTCGTCCTCGCCCCGGCGCGAACGCGTTCGCCGTCATGGCCGACGCCAGCCAGAGCCTCCAGGTACGCGACGAGGGGGAGGAGAAGACCCGAGGCGACTGGATCCGAGGCAAGCTCAACCAGGACCAGCCCTGGCGAACCCGGCTCGGCCAGGACTTCGACGTCCGCGGTTACGCCTTCGACACCCACCTCCGCGCCGTCGACGACTTCAACGGGCTGACGTTCAGCGGGCCGGGCTCGTCGATCGGTTCGGCGCTCGGGTCGCTGGCCAAGCGGTTCCGGGGGCGTCCGCTGGCCGGGGCCCTGTTGTTCACGGACGGTCTCCGTACCGACCTCGGCGACGTTGACCCCAAGGATCTGCCGCCGATCTATCCGGTGCTCCTGCCGATGAACCCCGGCGCACGGGACGTCGGCGTGCGGTCGGCGACGGTCAGCCAGACGAACTTCGAGTCGGCCCCGGTCGTCATTCGGGTCGAGGTCGCGACCCCCGGATTCTCCGGCCGGCCGATCGTCGCCGTCGTGCTCGACGAGAACGGCGCCGAGGTCCAGCGGCGTCGCGAGACCGCTGGCTCCGACGACAAGCCCCTGAACTTCCGCTTCCAGTTCCGTCCCCCCAAACGCGGGGTCTCGTTCTACCGCGTCCGCGCCTTCCCGGCCGATGAGGAGCCGAAAGCCGAAGGGCCGTCGCCGCCGTCCACGGAGCAGGCGCTGGCCAACAACGAGCGGTTTGTAGTGGTCGACCAGGGGGGCGGAGAATACCGCATCCTGTACGTCGGCGGCCGGCCTAACTGGGAGTACAAGTTCCTCCATCGGGGTCTCCACGAAGACGAGCAGATCCGCCTGGTAGGCATGCTACGGGTGGCTCGAAAGCAGCCCAAGTTCGACTTTCAGGCCAAGGGGGAACGGCCGCAGAACAAGTTCTTCGAGGGCTTCGACGACCCCGCCGCCGACACCCAGGACGCCGCCGACAAGCCGGTGCTGGTCCGCCTCGACGTCGCCGACGAGTCCGAGCTGCGCGACGGCTTCCCCAAGACGGCCGAGGACCTGTACCGCTACCACGCCATCGTCCTGGACGACATCGAGGCCGGCTTCTTCGCCCCCGACCAGATGACGCTCTTGCGGAACTTCGTCTCGATCCGGGGCGGCGGCCTGCTGATGCTTGGCGGCCCCGAGACGTTCGCCGACGGCCATTACGACCGGACGCCCGTGGGCGAGATGCTCCCCGTCTATCTCGACCGCCGCACCGAGCCGAAAGACACAACGGGCTTCCATCTGGTCCTCACTCGTGAAGGCTGGCTCCAGCCCTGGGTCCGCACCCGCGCCACCGAGCCGGAGGAGCAGAAGCGGCTGAACGAGATGCCCCCCTTCCGGACGCTCAGCCAGGTCGGCCGGCTCAAGCCCGGGGCGGTGGTGCTGGCCGAGGCGACCGATCCCGAGGGGACCGTCGCCCCCGCGCTGGCGGTGCAGAGCTTCGGCAAGGGGAGGGTCGGCGCGTTGCTGATCGGCGACCTCTGGCGCTGGGGGATGCATCGTAAAGACCCGGCGGAGAGCGACCTCGAGAAGGCCTGGCGCCAGACCGCTCGCTGGCTGGTGGCCGACGTCCCGCGCCGCGTGGAGGTCGCCGTCCGGCCGTCGCCGGAATCCCCCGCGCCGGCCGTCGAGTTGACCGCCCGCGTCCGCGACAAGGAGTACCGGCCGCTCGACGATTCCAAGGTCGCGCTCAAAGTCAAGCTCCCCGACGGCGAGACGGCCGCCGTCGTCGCCGAACCGGTCTCCGGCGAGCCGGGCGCCTACGTGGCGACCTACGTTCCCAAGACGCCGGGGGGCTATCGCGTCTCGGCGACGGCCGTCGCGGCCGACGGCTCGGCGGTGGGTGAGGCCGAAGCCGGCTGGGCCTCGCAGCCGGCGGCCGACGAGTTCGCCCGGCTGGCCCCAGACCGCGCCTTCCTCTCCGACCTGGCCAGGAAGACGGGCGGCGCGGTGGTCGAGGGCGACGACCTGGAATCGTTCGTCGCCGGCCTTCCCGCCCGAGGCGCCCCGATCTCCGAGCCCTGGACGGCCACGCTCTGGGACCATCCGGCCGCGTTCCTCTTCGCCGTCGCCTGCCTCGCCGCCGAGTGGGGCCTGCGCCGGCTCAACGGCCTCGCCTGACCGAAGGACGACCCCATGCCCCTCCTGGCGACCGCCCTGCTGCTCGCGACCCTGGCTCAGGCCCAGGCCGAGGCTCCGCCGCCCGCCGACCGGCCGTCGGTCCTCGTCGTCGTCGGGACGCCCGGCACGCCCGAGTACGCCGCCGAGTTCCGCCAGGCCGTCGACGCCTGGCGAGCCGCCGCGGCCAAGGCCCCGGCCGACTTCCGGGCGATCGGGATCGACGGCTCCGCCGACGCCGCCGTCCCCGACCGTGAAGCCCTGCGCAAGGCCCTGGCCGAGACGCCGACGGGCGGTCGCGAGGCCCTCTGGTTGGTCATGGTCGGTCATGGCACCTTCGACGGTAAGGAGGCCAAGTTCAACCTCCGCGGCCCCGACGTCACGGCCGCCGAGACGGCCGAGTGGCTCAAGCCGTTCACCCGCCCGCTGGCGATCCTCGACGGCTCCTCGGCGAGCGGCCCGTTCCTCAACGCCCTCTCCGCGCCCGGGCGAGTCGTGATCGTCGCCACCCGCAGCGGCGACGAGCAGAACTACGCCAGGCTCGGCCCGAACCTCGCCGAGGCGATCGCCGACCCCCGCGCCGACCTCGACAAGGACGAACAGGTCTCGCTGCTGGAAGCCTTCCTCACGGCCGCCACCCGCACGGCCGAGTTCTACAAGTCCAAGTCCCGCCTGGCCACCGAGCACCCCCTGATCGACGACGACGGCGACAAGCTGGGCACCCCCGCCGACTGGTTCAAGGGCCTCAGGGCGATCAAGAAGCCCACCGGCGGCAAGTCGCTCGACGGCGCACGAGCCCGACAGATCCACCTGGTCCCCAACGACCGCGACCGCAAGATGACGCCCGAAGTCCGCGACCGCCGTGATAACCTGGAGCGCGAGGCCGCCGACCTGCGGGCCAAGAAAGAGAGTCTGTCCGAGGACGACTACTACGCCCGCCTCGAGAAGATCATGGTTGAGCTGGCCCGCATCTACGGCGGCCGTCCTGCGGTGGGGTTCTGAGAATCCATGAATTGGAAGACGATATTCGCCATCGCCCTCGCTTCGGCCTGTCTCGGCGCGGATGAGCCGCCGGGGGGGGGCCGCGACACCATCTCGCAGATCTCGGTCATCAACGCCCTGATGGTCGGCCGGTACGACGGCGAGGCTTCCATCGCCGAGCTGCTGAAGCTGGGCGACTTCGGCCTGGGGACGCTCGACCACCTCGACGGCGAGTTGATCGTCCTGGACGGCCGGGCGTATCAGGTCCGGGGCGACGGCGCGATCGTCGACGTTCCGCCCGATCGCTCCACCCCGTTCGCGGTCGTCACCCCGTTCGACGTCGACGGCGAGTTCCCCTGTCCGCGCGTCGCCAGCCTCACCGAGCTTGAGGAACGCCTGAACAAGACGCTCGCCGGCCGGAACGCGTTCGTCGCGATCAAGATCCGGGCCAAGGTCGACTCGATCACCCTGCGAAGCGTCAAGCGGCAGGAGCCTCCTTATCGACCGCTCGACGAGGTGGCGAAGAGCCAGTCGATGTGGACCCATCGCAACGTCAGCGGGACGATGCTGGGCGTCCGGAGTCCGTCGTGGGTCGGCAACCTGACGGTCCCCGGCTACCACTGGCACTTCCTCTCGGACGACCACAAGGTCGGCGGCCACATCCTGGACGTCCGCCCCGTCGAGGGCCGCGTCCAGTACGACCTCACCCGCGACTGGGACGTCCGCCTCCCCGCCTCGGCCGACTTCGACGCCGCCGAGCTGAACCGCGACCTCTCCCGAGAGCTGAAGCGGGTGGAAAGCTCCCGCGGCGACGCCCCCCCGAAGTAAGCCGCGGCGTACCCGGAGGCTTGGGTCCGTTCGCGCCGTGCTCGTTCGAAGCCGGTCGACGCAACACTTTGGGGTTCTGGGTTTTGCTCCCGACAAACGGCCTTCGGGATTGGCTCCGTTCGGCGATTTTCGGTATCCAGCTTCGCTGTTTGCCGACCTGGCGATCCGGTCGAGGTCGATCGCGGGGACCTCGCCGATCGCAGGCTCGCGCCGGCCGTTCGGCGACCGTGTCCGACGCCGAGTGCGGAACCCCTCGCGCGGCTCCGTTTCGGCTTCGTTCGCCGCGGGAATTGTGCCTGATTCCGATGATCAACCTGTTGCCATTGTGGACTTTGCGGCGTCGCCCGTCCTTGGCTTCGTTCGGCGAAAAACGACCAGGCTTGCTGCTCGCTTCCTTCGCGCATTCGAATTGAGAAAGAGCCGGGCACCGCCATCCTCTATTTCTACTGTGTCGTCCACGGGCCATTTCCGATCACCGGCCTGATAGCTTCCTGGGACGCCTGGCCGGTGCGATCGCTACGGTCGTCGCCTCCGCTTTGAGGGACGGGCCCCAGGCTGACAGGAGAAAGCGGCGGCCCGTTGTGGTCGGCTGTGGGGCGGCGTAACCTGAGGCGTCGGGTAAGGCTGTCCCGCAAGACTTTCACGGGGCTGTTGTGTGTGCCTGCATCCCCCTTCTCCCCTTGTGGGAGAAGGTGCCGCGCAGCGGCGGATGAGGGGTGCGAAACCATCGGCCGTTGGGTTGCGACCCCCCTCATCCGGGCCTTCGGGCCACCTTCTCCCACAAGGGGAGAAGGGAGGTAGGGCGCCTCGTGCGTAACCCCCATTCACGGGAAGGCTCTAGGCGAAGTGCGTTTCCCGGGTGATCGGAGGACGGACGATGAAGCGACGGGCGTTCCTCGGGGCGACGGCGATTGGCGCGCTCGGTGCGGCGGCTCCTTCGGCTTCACCCCCTTTGCGGCTGGGGATGGCGGGGCTGGTGCACGGACACGCCTCGGGGTTCCTGTCGCGGTATCGCGACTCGAATGAAGTCGAGCTGGTCGGCGTGTCCGAGCCCGATCGCGAGGTCGCCGCGCGTTACGTCCAGCGGCTGAAGCTTGACCCGGACAAGGTCCACCCCTCGCTGGAGGCGATGCTCGACCGTGCGAAGCCAGAGGGCGTCGTCGTCTTCACCAACACGTTCGACCACCCGGCCGCCGTCGAGGCCTGCGCCCGGCGCAAGATCCCGGTGATGATGGAGAAGCCGCTGGCCGTCAGCGTGGATCACGCCCGGGCCATCGAGCGATCCGCGGCCGAGCACGGCGTCCCCGTGCTGGTGAACTACGAGACGACCTGGCATTCCTCCAACCACGCCGCGTACGCCCTGGCGAAGACGGCCGGGGCGCTGGGGGAGATCCGCAAGGTGGTCGTTCACGACGGACATCGCGGGCCCAAGGAGATCGGCGTCCAGCCCGAGTTCCTCGCCTGGCTCACCGACCCGGAGAAAAACGGGGCGGGGGCCCTGTTCGACTTCGGCTGCTATGGCGCCAACCTGATGACCTGGCTGATGGACGACGCGCGTCCAACGTCCGTCTCGGCCGTCACCCAGCGGTTCAAGCCCGACGTCTACCCGCGAGTGGACGACGAGGCGACCGTGATCCTGGAATACCCCGCCGCCGTGGCCGTCTTGCAGGCCTCGTGGAACTGGCCGTTCGACCGCAAGGACATGGAGGTCTACGGGCGGACCGGGCAGGTCCTCACGGTCGGCCGCGAGGAAGTCCGCGTCCGTCTCGCCGGCAAGCCCGAGGAGACCCGCAAGGCTCCCGCGCTGGCCGCGCCGGAGGACGACTTCCTCCGCTACTTCGCCGCCGTGGTCCGGGGCGAGATCAAACCCACGGGCCTTTCCGCCCTGCGCAACAACCTCATCGTCGTCGAGATCCTCGACGCCGCCCGTCGCTCCGCCGCCGAGGGACGAACCATCCGGCTGTCGTGAGCGAGCCTCGTCGATCCGAGTTCAGGGAGCACCCGAGAATGCAACGTCGACCCCGTTCCGGCTACGGCCGGACTTCATGGCTTGCGGCCCTCGCGATCGGCGCGGGGATTTCCATCGCCTCGGCTACGGCCGCCGACGGCCCGGCGACGATCGCCGTGCACGTCGACAAGCCCGGCACGGCCATCCCGCCCGACTTCATGGGGTTCATGACCGAGGAGATCAACCACGCCTACGACGGCGGGCTGTACGCGGAGCTGATCCAGAACCGGACGTTTCAGGATCCCGGCAACGCCCCCGGCGGGCTCCCCGTCCACTGGTCGGTCGTGGGCCAGGGGAAGGCGTCGACGGATGCGATCGAGCCCGTGAACTCGGCGCTGCCGGTCAGCCTTCGCCTGGATCTGTCTGGCGGCGAGGCCGGCGTCGCCAACGACGGTTACTGGGGCGTCCCGGTGCGGCCCGACACGCCCTACAGCGCGACGTTCTACGCCCGGGGCTCCGGCGGTTTCGCCGGCCCAGTGACGGTCTCACTCCTGACCGATGACGGGAAAACGGTCGCCTCGGCCCAATCGCAGCCCGTGACCGGTGATTGGCGGAAGCACACCATCGCACTCAAGACCGGCCCCGACGCCCCGACGACGGCGAAGGCCCGGTTCGTGCTCTCGGCGAAGGGGAGCGGCCGCGTCTCGTTCAGCTATGTCTCGCTCTTCCCGCCCACGTATCAGAACGCCCCCAACGGGCTGCGTCCCGACCTGATGAAGCTGATGGCCGAGATGCGGCCCAAGTTCATCCGGCTCCCCGGCGGCAACTACCTGGAAGGGGGACGCTTCGCCGATCGCTTCCGCTGGAAGGAGATGGTCGGCCCGCCCGATCAGCGTCCCGGCCACATGGGATGCTGGGGCTATCGCTCGTCCGACGGCTTCGGCCTGCCCGAGTTCCTCCTCTGGTGCAAGCAGCTCGGCGCGGAGCCGGTCCTTGGCGTGTTCGCGGGCTACGTCCTCAACGGCGATTACGTGAAGGCCGGGACCCCAGAAATGGACGTCTTCACGCAGGAGGCCCTGGAGGAGATCGAGTACGTCATGGGCCCGGCCGACAGCCAGTGGGGAGCCCGACGCTCGGCCGACGGATTCCCCGAGCCGTTCGCGCTGAAGTACGTCGAGATCGGCAATGAGGACTGGTTCGACAAGTCGGGGAGCTACGACGGCCGGTTCACCCAGATCGCCAGGGCGATCCGCGCCCGCTATCCCCAGTTGAAGCTCATCGCCTCCGCGCCGGTGACCAGCTTCAAGCCCGACCTCTACGACGACCACTTCTACCGAAGCGCCCGCCAGTTGATGGGCATGGCCACGATGTACGACCCAACGACGGCCGACTCGCCGAAGCTCTCGTTCGCCGGAGGCGGCTTCAACGGCCGCCAGCGCGACACCGCGATCAAGACGTTCGTCGGCGAGTGGGCCACGCAGGAAGGCCGGCCGACGCCGACGCTCAACGCCGGCCTGGCCGATGCCGCCTTCATCATGGGGATGGAGAAGAACTCCGACGCCGTGGTGATGGAGTGTTACGCGCCCCTGCTGGTGAACGTGAACCCCGCCGATCCGGGCAAGGGGTATCCGAAGGGCTGGCAGTGGAACACGAACCTGATCGGCTACGACGCTCTGCATAGCTTTGGCTCGCCCAGCTACCACGCGCAGGTGATGCTCGCTCAGAACAAGGGGGACGTCGTCCTGCCGACCGAGTTCACCGCCCCGACCTCATCGCCGAGCGCCGAGGCGTCTCGCGGCGGGATCGGGCTGGGCTCATGGCACACGGACGTCGAGTACACCGACCTGAGCGTCACGGCCCCGGACGGTCGAGTGCTGATGGCCCCGGACCAGACCGGCGAGTGGCGGTCCAGCGGCGGTCCCTGGAACTCGCGAGGACGCGTCGTCGCCCCCGCCCGGAAGGACGCGGAGACCTGGGCGTTCACCGGAGATCCCGGCTGGACCGATTACACGATCCGCGTGAAGGCCCGCAAGAACGCCGGTCGCGAGGGGTTCATCGTGATCTGGCACGCGGTCGGCGAGGACGAATACCGCTGGTGGAACATCGGCGGCTGGGGGAACACAGAGGCCCGCTGCGAGGCCGCGAACAGCCTTGGCGGTCGCGATCCGTACGGTCCCAGCGCCCCCTTCCGCGTCGAAGCCGGACGCTGGTACGACCTACGCCTGGAAGTCGCCGGGCGTCGCGTCCGAGGCTACATCGACGACAAGCTGGTGACCGACGTCACGTCTGAACCAAGCGCGGCCTCGATCGCCGCCTTCACGACGGCGACTTACGACAAGGCCGATCGCACGGTGATCGTGAAGTTCGTCAACGCCGGCGCGTCGCCGCTGGACGCCCGCGTCGAGCTTCGCGGAGTCTCTCGCGTTGAGCCGGAGGGGACCGCGCTGGTGATCTCGGGCGAGCCCGGGGCGGTCAACTCGGTCGACGAGCCGCTGAAGGTCGCCCCCCGGCGCGAGGCCGTTAGTGGGGCGTCGACCTCCTTCGTCCGGACGTTCCCGGCGCACTCGTTGACGGTCCTGCGGCTGAAGGCGACGGCTCCGTGACGAGATTGTCTCAACGGCCTTCCCCCCTCGCGGGGGAAGGTGGCCCGCGGGGCAATACTGCTCGGCTCGACTTGCATATAAGCCATCGGAGGCGATTGCCTCCCTTCTCCCCTGGTGGGAGAAGGTGCCCCGTAGGGGCGGATGAGGGGGGTCATAACCGTCGGCGGACGTTGGGATCCCCCTCATCCGGCCTTCGGCCACCTTCTCCCACCAGGGGAGAAGGGAGGTTTCCATCGCTTCTTCTGAAGCTCAATTCCCGTGCCGAACAGTATTGGCCCGAAGGGCCGGATGAGGGGGGATCGGCATCGCTTTGAAGTCGCGACTTTGGATGCGGATCCGGCGGCGGTCGTCCCCCTCATCTGATCGCTTCGCGATCTGTCTTCCCCCGCGAGGGGGGAAGACTGTCTCTCTTCGTTCCGAACAACGTTGGGATCACGTCCCCGGTTTCGGCGGCGTTGCCTCGAAGACGCCGACGGGCCGGGGCGTTTGCTCGTCGCCCACGTTCCAGCGGGAGAAGCTGACGGCCCAGCCGGCGGCTTCCAGGGATTCGAGGAACGCGAAGCCGGGGGGGCGGAATGGGTCGGCCAGGAGGACCCGGCCGCGCGGGGTGAGGTTGGTCTCGAGGATCTTGCGGATGTGAGGGTGGATCGAGTCGCCGTAGAGGACGTCGGCGGCGAGGATCCAGTCGTAGCGGGCGGTCTCGGTCCATTCAGTCCAGTCGGCCTCGCGGTGTTCGATGTCGGTCTGGCGGTTGCGATCGGCGTTGATCCGGCAGACGTGCAGGGCCAACGCCTCGCGATCCGTCTGGACGACCCGCGCGCCGAGGGTCGAGGCGACGATCCCTGGCAGGCCCACGCCGGCTCCCAACTCCAGGACGCTCCGGCCGCGGAACTCGCCCGGCCGGGCGGCGACCTCGTGCGCCAGGGCGATCGCCGAGGGCCAGAGCGACACCCCGTACGGCAGTCGGTTCGTCTTGCGGACGATCGCGCGGGTCTCGTCTTCCTCCGTCAGCACGGCTCCGACGTGCAGCACCGGCCACTCGCGGCCCTCGCGACGCAGGCGGTATTCCAGGAGCGGGAACTTCCCGGCCGTGGTGTCCAGCACCGTCGGCGCGTCCGTCTCAGCCATCATTCCTCCCGTTCGAAACTCCGCGACTTCGGGCCGATATTGTACTTAAGAGCCCATCGTGCCGCGCTATAATGGCCTAATTGACGACGACGCGTGAGCCGAAGGGACCCTGTTCATGCTGCTTTCCGTCCGCGCCGCCGCGTCCTACCAGTTGCCCGCCGATACGTTCGTCCTTCTGATGGTCGAGCCTCCCCTGCAGGGGCTGACGCATTGCGTTCGCGACGAACATCTGGCGACCACGCCGACGAACCTCTCCGAGCTTCGCGCCGACATCTTCGCCAACCCCGAGCGTCGTCTGCTGGCTCCGGCGGGGACGTTTTCGTTCGAGTTCACGGCGACGATCGAGTCGCAGCCCAACGTGCCGCCGCCGGTCGACGCGATCGAGCACGCGCCGCAGGACATCCCGGCGGACGCCATGATGTACACGCTCCCTTCGCGCTATTGCCAGTCGGACCTCCTCTCCCGCATGGCGCAGAGCGAGTTCGGCGGCATTCAGCCGGGGGGAGAGCGGGTTCTGAAAGTCGCCGAATGGGTCCGCCGTCACGTCGAATACCGTTATGGGACGACAGACGCGATGACCTCGGCCTACGACACGGCGACGGAGCGCATCGGCGTCTGCCGCGACTTCGCCCATCTGACCATCGCCTTCTGCCGGGCGCTCGGCGTCCCGGCTCGGTACGTTTCGGGCTACGCCCTGGGGTTGGAACCGCCCGACTTCCACGGCTACGTCCAGGTGTATCTCGGCGGGGCCTGGTGGAACGTCGACGCGACGTTCGACGGCGTCCGCCCGGCGCTCGTTCCGATCGCCGTCGGCCGCGACGCCGCCGACGTGGCCATGACCACCCTCTGGGGGGCGGCCAAGCTGAACGAACAAACGGTCGAGGTAAAGGAGGCCCAATGATGAGCGAGGATCGAATCGGCGAAGTCGCCGCCAAACACGGGTTCAGCCGCGAGGCCGCGCAAGCACTTTACAACGCCTTGAAGAAGGGGCCGATGGCGCAGTTCGACCACCCTGAACTCGGCGGGTTGGGTCAGTGGATGCCCGGCATGATCCAGATCGGCAAGATGTTCGACTCAGCCTTGAAAAGCCGCGTGGCTTCCCTGGCCGCGGACCTGGAGGCCCTGATCCGAGAGGGCGGCCCAGCGCCCGGAGCATCGGCGTCGATGAGGCCCATGGAACCCATGCGTCCGATGGAGCCCATGAAGCCTATCGAGGCCTGGTGGCCGGAGGAATTCGGCCGTCCCAACGCGGCCGGCGGCCAGGACGACGTGCTTTACGCCTATTTCGCTGGGCTTCGCCGCTTGGTCGTCCGTCGCGGCGCCCAGACGACCATTTACGACACGGGCGATCACCAGATCGGCGGCGTCTCTCAGCAGCAGGGGAGCGACCGTCGCGACGTCCTCTTCACCAGCCAGCACGGATCCGTGCCGCTGTCGAGCCTGAAGGTCGTCCCGCCGCCAGGGGGCTGAGCTCGGGCGCCTTGCGCGTCAGCCCGACTCCGCCGTGGGCCCGCACGCGGCCGACGGGTTGGGGAAGGCGTGGGCGTCGTCGTGCTCATGACCCTCCGCGCGGTCCAGGCAGGCGAAGTCTTTTTCCAGCACCACCCGGACCGATCCCCCTTCGACGGCCTGCTCGTGATCGAACCCGATGCGATCGGTCGCGGCCCACGCGCGGACGTCCTCCGGGTCGATCGTGACGACCAACCGACCCTCGGAGTACGAGGCGGTCGGCTTTCCTCTCGGCGCCGAAGCCGCTTCGACCGCGTAGCGGAACTCCGCCCCAGGCCCGAACCGCAGCGCGTCTTCGATTCCGCCTCGCTCGGCGAGCCCGCCCAGGTCGCGCCGGTCCAACCGGATCCGGATCGAGTTCCCCTTGAGACGCAGCTTCATCATTCGATCCCCCGGCGGCGTCCCGAAACAGGAAGTCGCCCGTAGGAATTATAGCGAGCGAGGACGATCGGGCGGAGAGTCCGCTTAATTCATACGGGCGAGGTTCGCCCCAGGTCGACGAAGCTGATATAATGAGGCGTCGTTTGCGAGGCGTTCGCCGATCCGAGGATCGGCGATTCGTCGGTCCCGTTCAGAGCGGGTCATTGTTCACGGTGATCTCCTTCCCGCGGCGTTGCGTGGGGAGTCAGGTCGCCCCCCCTTGCATCGGTCGGAGGGACCGAAGGAGGCGGGCGATGTCTCGTCAGGTTTTCCGCGATCGGAGAGAGGCGGGGCGAGTCCTCGCCGAGTCTCTTTCGAAATACGCCGGACGTTCCGACGTGTTGGTTCTGGGGCTGCCGCGCGGCGGCGTGCCGGTGGCGTATGAGGCGGCCCACGCCCTGGGAGCGCCGCTCGACGTGTTCCTGGTCCGCAAGCTCGGCGTACCGGGTCATGAGGAGCTGGCCTTCGGCGCATTGGCGTCGGGGGGCGTTCGGCTGCTGAATCGAGACGTCGTCGAGGCCCTGCGGATCCAGCCGCAGGTCGTCGAGGCGGTCACGAAGATGGAGGCGACCGAGTTGGGACGTCGCGAGCGGCAGTATCGCGACGACCGCCCCGCGCCCGAGGTGCGAGACAGGACCGTCATTCTGATCGACGACGGCCTGGCCACCGGAGCGAGCATGCGCGCGGCCGTCGCCGCGTTGAAACGAATGGGGCCGGCGAGGGTCGTGGTCGCCGTCCCCGTCGCGGCTCGTCAAACGGTTGACGAGATGTCCCACGAGGTCGACGAGATCGTTTGCGCGAGAACTCCGGAGCCGTTCCAGGCGGTCGGCCTTTGGTACGCCGACTTCAGCCAGACGAGCGACGCGGAGGTGAGTGAATTGCTTCGACAGGCGGAGCGAGAGCAAGAAGCGGCCCGGACGGCGTCCCGCTGAGCGCGGCGTTCGGGGGTGAGATGGATTTCAGCCAGGAGTTGATTCGATGATTCAGACCATCGACGGCGTGCAGACGATCCCCGTCCAGATCCCCGCCGTGGGCGTCATGTTGGAGGGCGACCTGGCGGTTCCGCCGGACGCGCGCGGAGCGGTCCTGTTTGCGCACGGCAGCGGCAGCGGCCGGTTCAGCGAACGCAACCGAGCCGTCGCCGCGACGCTCCAGGCGGCGGGGTTCGCCACCCTGCTGTTCGACCTGCTCACGGCGGCCGAGGAACGCGAAGAACGATACACCCGCCATCTGCGGTTCGACATCGACCTGCTGATCGGCCGGCTGGTGGCCGCGACCGAGTGGATCGAACGTCGTCCGGAGACGGTCGGCCTGAAGCTCGGCTACTTCGGGGCGAGCACCGGCGGCGCTGCGGCCCTGGGGGCGGCGGCTGAGCGTCCCGAGGTCGCCGCCGTCGTCTCGCGCGGCGGTCGACCCGACCTCACGCCCGACGCCTCGCTGTTCGCGGTCCAGGCGCCGACGCTGCTGATCGTCGGCGGCGACGACCGCCAGGTGCTGGCCCTGAACCGACGGACCATGGCCCGGATGAGGGCCCCCGTCGCCCTGGAGATCGTCCCCGGGGCGACCCATCTCTTCGAAGAACCGGGCGCTCTGGATCAGGTCGCCCGGCTGGCTCGCGAGTGGTTCGAGACCTATCTCCGGTAAGGCCTGAGCGGTCGGCCGGAGTGGAAGGAGAGGGAGTCATGGCTTCCATGACGCGCCTTTCGCGGGCGGAGGCGCCGCCGTCGCCCGCACTCGTCGCCGAGGTTCAGGGGCTGGCCCGCCCGCTGCGGGGGCCCGCCGACCTGGACCCCCTGCTGGAACGGATCGGCGACGCCCGCTACGTCCTGCTGGGAGAAGCCTCGCACGGCACGTCCGAGTTCTACACCTGGCGCTCCCAGATCAGCCGCCGCTTGATCGTCGAGAAAGGCTTCTCGTTCATCGCCGTCGAGGGGGACTGGCCCGACTGCTATCAGGTCGACCAGTTCGTCAAGGGCCGCGGCCCGGCCGGCGAAACCGCCCGCGACGTGCTCCACGGCTTCGAGCGATGGCCGACCTGGATGTGGGCCAACGAGGAGGTCGTCGAGCTGGTCGAGTGGCTCCGGAGTCACAACGCCGCACAGCCCTCCGCGCGCCGCGTCGGCCTCTACGGCCTGGACGTCTACAGCCTATGGGATTCGCTCTACGCGATCATGGGCTACCTCCAGCGCAAGGAGCCCTCGGCCCTGCCGGCCGCGTGGGAAGCCTTCCGTTGTTTTGAACCCTACGGCGAAGACGTGCAGGAATACGCCCGCGCCTCGCGGTTCGTCCCCAACTCCTGCGAGGACGAGGTCGTCGATCTGCTCCAGGAGCTGCGTCGTCGGTCTGGACCGTCGTCGGCTGGAGAATCCGAGGATGATCGCGAAGCCCGGTTCGTCGCCGAGCAGAACGGCCTGGTGCTCCAGAACGCCGAGGCTTACTACCGAGCCATGGTCCGGGGAGGACCCGATTCCTGGAACCTCCGCGACAGTCACATGGTTGAAACCCTGGATCGGTTGATGCTCCAGCACGGCCCGGACGCGCGGGCGATCGTCTGGGAGCACAACACCCACATCGGCGACGCCCGATTCACCGACATGGCCGAGCAGGGCGAGTACAACGTCGGGCAGCTCGTCCGCGAACGCCACGGCGACGACGGGGTCGTGCTCGTCGGCTTCGGCTCGCACCGAGGGCGCGTGATCGCCGGTCGACGTTGGGAGGCTCCGATGGAGAGCATGGTCGTCCCCCGCGCCCGCGAGGGGAGCTGGGAAGACGTCGTCCATCGGGCCGTCGGCCGTGACGCGATTTTGGTCTTCAAGCCGGACCGCGCGAGCCCCGAGATCATGGAGCCTCGCGGCCACCGCGCCATCGGCGTCGTCTATCGGCCGGAGTACGAGCACCTGGGCAACTACGTCCCCACGATCCTGCCGCGACGTTACGACGCCTTCCTCCATCTGGAGGAGACTCACGCGTTGCACCCGCTGTCCGGCGTCCGCGTGGAAGAGCGAGGCGAGACGCCCGAGACCTTCCCCTCAGGCGTCTGAGGCTCGGTCAGAAGAACATCGCGAACCGCATCCAGAAGGTGTTGTACTGGTCGACGTATCCAGGGCCGACGAGCGGGATCGGGTTGTTGAACCAGGTCCAGACGTAGTCGAAACTCACGCGGGTGTACTTGTTGGGCCACCAGTTCATGCCGGTCATGAAGCTGTCCATTCGCTCCGTCGAACGCGTGGGGTCGGCGAAGCCGCGGTCGATGTCGCCGCGACCGGCGTTGAACTCGGACCACTGCGCGGCGATTTGCCAGGCGCCGGGGCCGTACTGGCCGCGGCTGGGGATGAACGGCCGCAAGGGCTCCGTGACCGCGTAGCCCTGGAAGCCGCTGCCCATGAAATCGCGCTCGCCGGTCAGGTAGTACGAGGCGTTCACGTAATAGGCCCACTGAGTCGACCGGCCGCGATTGACGCCGTCGGTCAGCTCGCGGCTGAAGTTCATCATCTCCGCCAGGACGCTGAAGCGGCCGAACCAGTAGACGTGCGGCGCGACCCGCGACCGCATGCCGTCGGCCCAGACGTTCTGGTTGTAGACGTACCAGGGGAGGCCGACGACCGTGACGAAGCTGGGGTTCGTCGTCGCCTCGCCGTTGTTCGTGAAGGCGATGCTCGTCTGGTCCAGCTTGTAGTGGTTGTCCCCTGCCGAGAACCCAACGCCGCCGCCCAGACCCTCGAAGTGCGAGTCCTTCCAGGCGTCGCCGCGGAAGGGCGTGAAGTCGACGGCGCCGTTGTACTCGACGTTCCGATTGAGGTCGCCGTACAGCGAGGTCGCGGAGTTGGTCACGCCCGACCACCACTGCATCCGGTTGTCGAACAAGGTGCCGTTGAACATGACGCCGAAAGGCCGCTTGGCCGCCAACTGAAACAGGGGCGAGTTCGTGATCACCGGCTCCAGCGCCGGGGAGAAGGCGTAATACTCGTACAAGGGCGGCGTCAGTCCCTTACCGACGCGCATGTTGACGTACTTGTTGATATGCCAGGCCACGAACATGTCGAGAAGGTTGTAGGTGCCCAGGAAAGCCTGGGTGCCGACCTGATAGCTCCAGTCCTTGGTGATGTTCCCGTAGAAGTACATACGAGTGAACGGGCTGTTGAAGTTCTGCTCGTTGGTGGGCATGTTGGCGCGGTCGAAGAAGGTGCCGTCCAGGGTGAGCTGGCTGGTGACGTTGAGCGAGAACTCGTCGTCGTCGGTGCTGAAGCTGAAGTACCCGCCGCCGCCGTTGGGGCCTGTGGCGTCATGGTGGAACTTGTAGCGTCCCTTCAGGGGATAACGGTCGGCGTCGGGCGGCTCGCCCGTGTCGGGGCCGAAGGCGCCGGACTGATACCGATTGGGGAGGCCGTTGAACCCGCCTCTGCCTTCCTCGGCCGCCGTCAACGGCGAACCGAAACCGCCCCAATTGCGGCCGTCGCCGCCAGGGCCGGCGACGCCGGCTGGGGCACCGCCGCCGCCGCCCACGCTGATGCCCTGAAGTTGGCGCTGGAGTATCTCGACCTGAGCCTTAAGCTGGCGGGCCTCGGCGACTTCGGCGCGGAGCTGCCGCAGCTCGGAAAGAATATCGGCGTCGGTGGCGAGCCCCGCGCTTGGAGGAACCGCGCCTGACGGTATCGGCGGCGTCGTGGGGGTCTGGCCTATGGCCTGCACCGCCGACGCCAGCGCCAGCCCGAGGGCGGCGACGAACCGACAGAAATTGGCGCGTCCCACGAACACCTCCTCGACCCCTCGGACGCATGGGTGACGTCCCATCCTCAGCGCGCGGCCAGCCGTTCAAGCCGATCGGCGTCGTTTGTATCGATCACAAGGACTGTGAGGCTTGAGGGGGATTATGAAAGGAAGCGAAATTTTGGGACGGCTTCAGGGTTGATTCGCCATTACGGGCGTGAGATCCTCGGAAAACACGGACGGTTTCAACACGTCCCCCCAGGCTCGTGCGGTGAATCACGCGAATGCAAGCGTTCAAGCCCTCCTCGGCTGTCGCCCGGTATTTTGACCTGGCGATTCTGCGGGGCGTCGGACAGATCATGTTCCAGGGGCACGCCGGTACGGGCGTTTGCTTCCTGGCGGGGATCGCCCTGGCCTCGCCGATCATGCTCCTGGGAGCTGTGCTTGGCGCCTTGATCGGACCGATGACGGCTCGCGTTGCGGGATTCGACAAGGATCAGATCGAGCAGGGGCTGTTCGGGTTCAACTCGACGCTCGTCGGTCTGGCCACGCTCTTCTTCCTGAAGCCGGCGGGACTGACGTTCACCCTGCTGGTCCTGGGTTGCATCGCCTCGACGTTCATCACCTGGCTGGCGATGCGGTTCCTGCCGTTCCCGGCCTACACGGGCCCCTTCGTCGTGTCGACGTGGATCTTGCTCGTCATCGCCCACGCGATTGCGGGGAACTCGCTCGACGTCTCCCCCGCGTCGGAGGCCGTCGCGCCGGGGGGCTTCATCGAGCAAGTTCTGCGGGGCGAGGCCGAGGTCATGCTGGGGGCGAACGTCGTCACGGGGATTCTGTTCCTCGTCGGGATCGCCCTGAGCGACGTTTGGCACGCCGGCATGGCTCTTCTGGGCTCGATCGTCGGCACCGCCATGGCCGACTATCACGGCGATCCGACGCAGGCGATCTCGATCGGAATCTACGGTTACAACGCGGCCCTGGCGGCGATGGCGATGTTCCTGAAGCGAAAGTCGCTCACGTTGCCGATCCTGGCGGCGTTGATCGCGACCGGGATGACGGAGTTCTTTCCGAAGTCGCTGGGCGTCCCGGCGCTGACGGGGCCGTTCGTGGCCGCGTCGTGGTTGATGCTGGCGGTGATCTGGCTTGAGGATCGACTGTTCGGAGAGGCTCGCTGGTTTAGCAGGCCGTAAGGCGAGGGAGGATCTGACATGCACCTGACACCCCGAGAGATCGAGAAGCTGCTGATCCATCAGCTCGCCGACGTGGCGCTGAAGCGGAAGGCGAAGGGCCTGAAGCTCAACCACCCGGAGTCGATGGCCATCATCTGCGCCGCCGCCCTCGAAGGCGCGCGCGAGGGGAAGACCGTCGAGGAAGTGATGAAGGACGCGGCGACCGTCCTGACGCGCGAGGATGTGATGGAAGGGGTCGCGGAGATGATCCCCTTCGTGCAACTGGAAGCGATCTTCACCGACGGCAGCCGCCTGGTCACCGTGCACGACCCGATCAAGTGAGTCCGCGTCCCATCGCGATCGGAGGCGACCCATGTCCAAATCGAAAAAAGCCGAACCCGAGTCGAAAGAACCTGAAGTCGAGCTCCCGACCGGCCCAGGCGTCCAGTTCGAACATCACCACGAGGCGGCGCCGCAGGCTCCTCGGGGGGCGAAGGAGGCGCCGGTCGGCGGCCTGATCCTCAAGCACGTCTCGATCGAGCTGAACGCCGGCCGCCCGACGGTGACGATCAAGGTTCGCAACACGGGCGATCGTCCGATCCAGGTCGGCTCGCATTTTCACTTCTTCGAGGTCAACCGTTACCTCGAGTTCGATCGCAGGAAGGCGTTCGGCCGCCGTCTGGACGTCCCGGCGACGACCGCCGTCCGCTTCGAGCCGGGCGACGAGAAGGAAGTGACGCTCGTGCCGATGGGGGGCAAGCAGTTCTGCTACGGCTTCAACAACCTGGTCGACGGCTGGACGGGGGACGGGCCCAACCCGGACTATCGGCCCAACGAGGATGCCGGCGTCCGGCGGGTGAAGGAACAGGGATTCAAGTCGACCAAGTCGTGAGCCAGACGGAGGCGAAGACGTGTCCAAGATCACGCGACAGCAGTACGCCGATCTCTTTGGTCCGACAGTCGGCGACAAGATCCGGCTTGGGGACAGCGACCTCTACATCGAGATCGAGCGGGACCTCCGCACCTACGGCGACGAGTTGGTCTGCGGCGGCGGCAAGACGCTCCGCGACGGCATGGGCTCGGACAACCAGCTCACGCAGGAGTCGGGCTGCCTCGACCTGGTCATCACCAACGTCACGGTTCTGGATCCCATCCTGGGCGTGCTCAAGGCGGACGTCGGCGTTCGCAACGGGCGGATCGTGGGGATCGGCAAGGCGGGGAACCCCAGCACGATGGACGGGGTCACTCCCGGCCTGAGCACCGGCGTAGCCACCGACGCCATCAGCGGCGAGCACCTGATCCTCACCGCCGCGGGGATGGACACCCACATTCACTACATCTGCCCCCAGCAGGTCTGGGCGGCGCTCTCCAACGGGACGACCACGTTCTGGGGGGGCGGCGTGGGGCCGACCGACGGCACGAACGGCGTGACCTCGACCAACGGCCCCTGGAACCTGGAGATGATGTTGCGGTCCGTCGAGGGCCTGCCGATCAACTTCGGCTTCCAGGGCAAGGGGAACAGCAGCGGTGCCGCGCCGCTGATCGAGCAGATCCGCGGCGGGGCCGCCGGGTTCAAGATTCACGAGGACTACGGGACCACCCCGGCCGCGATCCGGTCCTGCCTGGCGGTCGCCGATGAGTACGACGTGAGCGTCGCCGTTCACACCGACACGCTCAACGAGTCGGGCTTCGTCGAGGATTCGATCGCGGCGTTCGACGGACGGACGATCCACACGTACCACTCCGAGGGCGCCGGCGGCGGTCACGCCCCCGACTTGCTCAAGGTGGTGGGCCAACCCAACGTGCTCCCCAGCTCGACCAACCCGACGCTCCCCTGCGGGGTGAATTCGGTGGCTGAGCTGTTCGACATGATCATGGTCTGCCACAACCTCAACCCCAAGATCCCCTCAGACGTTGCCTTCGCCGAGAGCCGCGTTCGCGCCGAGACGATCGTCGCCGAGAGCGTCCTGCACGACATGGGCGCCATCTCGATCATCGGCAGCGACTCGCAGGCGATGGGCCGCGCTGGGGAGAACTTCCTCCGCGCCTTCCAGACGGCCGACGCGATGAAGAAGGCCCGCGGCCCGCTCCCCGAGGACGCCTCCGGCAACGACAACTTTCGGGTGCTCCGCTATCTGGCCAAGGTCACGCTCAACCCGTGCATCACCGCCGGGATCTCCAGCACTCTGGGGTCCATCGCCCCCGGCAAGCTGGCCGACCTGGTCCTCTGGGAGCCGGCCTTCTTCGGGGCCAAACCCAAGCTGGTGCTCAAGGGCGGTATGATCGTTTGGGCCAACATGGGCGACCCCAACGCCTCGCTCCCGACGCCCCAGCCGATGATGTATCGGCCGATGTTCGGCGCCTTCGGTTCAGCTCTGGCCCGCACCTGCGTCACTTTCGTCTCCCGCGCGGCGCACGATTTGAACATCAAGGAGAAGTACGGCCTGCAGCGCATTGTGGAGCCGGTCTCGACGACGCGGGTGCTGACCAAGCATCACATGGTCCGCAACGATTTCCTGCCGAAGATCGAGGTCGACCCGCAGACGTTCGCCGTGAAGGTGGACGGCGTCCACGCCACTGTGACGCCGCCCAAGACGATCTCGCTGAACCAACTGTATTTCTTCTGCTGACGCCGCTGCGGGCTGGACGGAGGACGCCGATGATCCTTATCGAGAAGCCGCTCGGCAACGAGCGGGACCCTTCGTGGGCCCAACTGCTGGAAGACGCCGTGATCGACACGCTCGACCTGGACCAGTGGCAGGCCCAGAAGAGCCGAATGCGGCTGAAGACCGAGGCGGGCGTGGAGGTGGCGATCGCCCTTGATCGCAACACCCACCTGCGCGACGGCGACGTCCTGGCCTGGGACGAACCCAACCTGACCGCCATCGTCGCGCGGGTGAGCCTGAAGGAAGTCATGATCCTGAAGCTCGACGGCCTGCTGGGCCTTCCTCCGGAGGAACTCGCGAGGGCGTGCGTCGAGTTGGGCCATGCCTTGGGGAACCAGCACTGGCCGGCCGTGGTCAAGGGGACGTCCGTGTTCGTGCCGTTGACCGTGGATCAGAAGGTGATGGAATCGGTGATGAGGACCCACGCGTTTGAGGGGATCACCCCCGAGTTCGCCCCGGGGGCCGAGATCATCCCGCACCTGGCCCCGCATGAGGCCCGTCGCCTCTTCGGCGGGGCTGAGTCCACGCCGCATTCTCACGTCCCGGCGAATATCGATGAACCCTGAGACGCGGAGAGCGGCTTGGCGACGATCGCGGAATTGATGCGGGTCCTCCAGTTCGGCGATTCGCTGCTGCCTGTCGGGGCGTTCTCGTTCTCGAACGGGCTGGAGACCGCGGTGGAAATCGGCGTGGTGCACGACGTCGAGACGCTTCGCGCGTTCGTGCGCGCGGCCGTCGAGCAAGCGGCCACGTCGGACGGCGTGGCCGTGCTGGCGACGCATCGCGCGGTTTCGGTCGGCGACATTACGGGCGTCGACCGGGCCGATCGGGCGGTGTTCGACCGCAAGCTGAACGAGGAGATGCGGACGATGACCGTCCGGATGGGCCGCAAGCTCGCTGAGATGGCCGCACGCGTCCTCGGCCCGTCGACCCCCTCCGACTGGCTCGATCGCATCAAGGCCGGCGCGACGCCCGGCTGCCTGCCCATCGGTCAGGCCCTGGTCTTCGCGGCGCTCGGCCTCTCTGAACGCGACGCCTTCGCCGTTCATCAGTACGGGCTGGCGACGATGATGATCAACGCCTCGCTGCGGCTGATGAAGATCCACTATCTGGACGCGCAGGCGGTCCTCTTCGAGGTCGACGCCGACGCTGAAGAGGCTTACTGGCGAGTCGCGAAGCTGGGGCTCGACGATATGGCGGCCTTCGCGCCAGGGTTCGACGTCCTGGCCTCGCTGCACGTTCGGGCCCACGTCCGCATGTTCATGAATTGATCGAGGAGTCGAACGAGATGGCGAAGAAGATCACGCGGATCGGCGTCGGCGGCCCGGTCGGCTCGGGGAAGACGGCGATCATCGAGGCGATCACGCCGAGGCTTCTGGACCTGGGCTCGCGCGTCCTCATCATCACCAACGACGTCGTCACCACCGAGGACGCCGCGCACGTTCGGAGGACGCTCAAGGGCGTGCTCGTGGAGGAGCGGATCCTCGGCGTTGAGACCGGCGCCTGCCCGCACACAGCCGTCCGCGAGGATCCTAGCATGAACCTCGCGGCCGTCGAGGACATGGAGGCCCGGTTCCCCGACTCGGACGTCGTCCTGATCGAGAGCGGCGGCGATAACCTCACGCTCACGTTCAGCCCGGCGCTCGTCGATTTCTTCATCTACGTCATCGACGTCGCCGCCGGCGACAAGATCCCCCGCAAGAACGGGCCGGGGATCACGCGGTCGGACATCCTCGTCATCAACAAGACCGACCTCGCGCCGTACGTCGGAGCCAGCCTCAAGGTCATGGAGGACGACTCGCGGCTGATGCGCAAGGGCCGTCCGTTCGTCTTCACCAACTGCAAGACGGGCGAGGGGATCGAGGAACTCATCGACCTGATTCGCGAGAACGTCCTGTTCGATCTTCCTACCGAGAAGGCCGCGAAGTGAGCATGATCCCCGCTCCCGAACTGGCCCCGTACCTCGACGAGCCGGCGCAGCTCCCCAGCGGCGGGTTCGGCAAGAATGCGAAGCTCCTCCTGCGCTTCGAGCGTCGGGGCGAGCGTTCGATCCTCGCCGCCATGGAACGCCGCGCGCCTCTGCTGGTGCAGAAGGCCCTTTATTGCGACGAGGGGATGCCCAGCCTGCCGGTCGTCTTCATCATCAGCAACGCGGGGGGCATCCTCCAGGGGGATCGCTACGCGATGGACTTTTCCGCCGGCCCGGGCTCGTGTGGGCACATCACGACGCAGGCGGGCACCAAGATCCACGAGATGGACGCCAACCACGCGAGCCAGACCCAGGAGATCACGCTCGACGAGAACGCCTATCTGGAGTACATCCCCGAGCCCACCATCCCGTTCGCCCGCTCACGCTTTCTGACCAGGACGCGGGTTCGGATCGCCCCCACGGCGACGCTCCTCTACGCCGAGACCCTCCTGGGCGGCCGGAAGCACTACCGCGACGGCGAGCTGTTCCGCTTCGACCTCTTCTCGTCGACCGTCGCCGCCGAGCGGCCCGATGGGTCGAGCCTTTTCGTCGAGAAGTTCATCATCGACCCCGCGCGCTCGCCCGTCGCGCGACCGGGCGTGATGCAGGGCTTCGACGTCTTCGGCAACGTCCTGTTGCTGACGCCCCCCGCCATCGCCGACGTCGTGGCGAACCAGGCCGCCTTCGGCTGGAACGAGACTGAAGGCTGGGCCGCCGGCGTCGGCCGCCTGCCCAACGACGCAGGGCTCGTCTACAAGGTTGTCGGCCGCGACTCGGCTATTGTCCGGACAAAAATCCGCCACTTCTGGTCGATCGTCCGTCCGGCGGTCAACGGACACGTCGTGCCGCCGGAGTTCGCGTGGAGGTAGGAGACGTCAGCCCTCACGTCTCGCTGCGGCCACCGCATTCCAGAGGAGCGTGGCGTAGTAGACGGGGGCGTGGTCGGCGAGGCCTCGGACGAGCAGGGGGGCTTCGCCGACGGCCAGCCGGCGCTGTTCGAAGGACAGGCGGACGGCGGCGGCCAGGGCCTGGAATCCCTCGTTCCACTCTTGCCAGAGCCGCCGAGGCGCGGCGTCGGGGACTTCCTGTTCCTCGCCGGCGTGACGATAGCCCAGCGGCCAGGGCGGAGGGACCTTGGGGATGAGATCGTCGCGGTGGACGAACCGACGGTGGACGCAGACCGGGAGCGTGTCGACGAACTCGGCGTCGCCCACGCGCGGGCATCCGTAGGTGTAGATTCCCGTCACGTCCGATTCGCGAAGGTGCGACGCCGCCAGCACCGCCAGGGCGCCGCCCAGGCTGTGGCCGGTCAGCCAGAGGGCCTGGCCAGGACGCCTTGCGGCCACGACCTCGTCGAGCTGCTGGCTGATGGCCTGGAACGCCTGAAGGAATCCCGAGTGGACTCGCCCACCCGAGGCGCGGGTTGCGGGGAGGAGTTGAGCGTCGATCTTGAGGTCCTCATTGCCGAGGATCCAGTCGACCAGCCGGGCGACTTCATTCGGCGAGAGGTTCTCCGGCACGGGAGGGACCGGCAAGCTCGTGCCGCGGAAGGCGATCACCAGGGCGTCGGGTCCTTGAAGGACCACGGCCCGCGGTTCGTCCGGGTCGCCAAGCGTCCGGGCCTGCCAGCCGAGGCCGGGCAGGGGGGATTGACGAACGCGGTCGGCGATGAAGTTCGCGTCGCCGTAGGCCAGCAGAGAGGCGTCGGCCAGGAGCCAGGCGTTCGGGTCGTCGAACGCGCCGGCAGGCGTGCGGACGGATCGCCGGGGGTCGGCCTCGAAGGGGACGACCTCGGCGAAGGCGAAGTAGGGGAAGTCGGCGGCGGGGGGCGTGAGCCCTTCGAGGGTCTCGCGCGGCGGCGGTCGATCCGGCAGGGTCACGGGATTAGCTCCGGTGGGCGGGCGCGGTATCGACGGGGCGGGTCAGGGCCGCCAGCGATTCGGGCGTCATTCGTTCGATCTGCCGCGACAGGGACGGGAGACCGGAGACGAGCCGGGCGAGGATCGGGCGGGCGTCGTCGAGGCGGCCCTCGGCGGCGGCGGCTTCCAGATCCAGGGCGAGCGCGGCGGCCGTGGAAGAGAACATGGAGGCCATCCCGGCGAGCTTGTGGGCCGCGGCGCGGAGAGAATCGGCGTCGTCGTCGCGGAGAGCGTCGCGGGCGGCGGCCAGGCGTACGGGGGCCAACTCGCGGAAGTCGCGGCAGAGGCCGGCGAGCAATTCGGCGTCGCCTCCACAGGCGGCGAACAGGGCGTCAGGGTCGAGCGCAGGGGCTTCACCGGCGCCGACGCTGCGGAACGAAGCGAGTCGCTCCACGACGGCGAAGAGGCGGTCGGTGCGGATCGGCTTGGTCAGGTAGTCGTCCATGCCGGCGGCCAGGCAGAGCGCTCGGTCCCCCTGTCGCGAACGGGCGGTCAAGGCCGCGATGGGGAGTCGTCGGCCGCCCCGGGCGGCCTCGGTTTCACGGACGGCTCGGACGACGGCGAAACCGTCCAGTTCGGGCATGTGCACGTCCAGCAGCATCACGTCGAACGCCTGCGACTCATCGAGCGCCAGGGCGAGCGCTTTACGGCCGTCGGTCGCCAGGCGAACGGACCAACCCCGGCGGTTGAGCAGGCGGACGAGGAAGTGAGCGTTGAACTCGTCGTCCTCCGCCACCAGGATCGAAAGCTTGACTCCGGCGGCTTCCTCGTCGGCGTCGGCGGACTCGGCGAGAGGGGAAGGCGCGGGGGCCACGAGTGCGGTGCGGAGGGCCTCCAGCAACTCGTCCTGCCGGATCGGCTTGAGAAGCCGGGCGGAGACGCCCAACTCGCGGCTGCGGGCCAGGTCGCCGGGTTCGTCGCCAGTGGTCAAAATGACGATCGGCGCGGCGGCCAGCTCGTCGCTGGCCCGGATCTTGGCGGCCAGGTCGAGGCCGTCGACGTCGGGCATGCGGGCGTCGAGCAGGACGACGTCGGGGAGCCGCTTGCGGGCGGCCGCGCGCCAGAGGGCGTCGAGCGCGGCGATGCCGTCGCCCGCCGTGGCGACGCGCAGGCCCCAGGCCGTCAGCCAGCCTTCCAGGACGCGTCGAGTGGTCTCGTTGTCGTCCACCACCAGGGCCCATCGGCCGCGAGGGAGGCCCGTGGGACGGACCCCGGGCGTGCGCTTCGGCGTGGGCTTGCGAGCAAACAGAGACGTGAGCGTGAACGTGCTGCCCCGACCCGGCTCGCTCTCGACGGCGATCCCGCCGCCCATCAGCGCGGCCAGTCGGGCGGCGATCGTCAGCCCCAGGCCGGTGCCGCCGAACCGTCGCGTCGTGGAGGCGTCCTGTTGCTCGAAGGCCCGGAAGATCCGCGACTGCTCCGGCTTGGGGATCCCGATTCCTGTGTCGCTGACCTTCACTCGCAGGCCGACCCGGCCCGGCCCTTCAGCGGCGGCGTCGTGATCGAGCTCGACCAGAACGAAGACCTCGCCGACCTCGGTGAACTTCACCGCGTTGCCGACGAGGTTGATAAGGATCTGACGGAATCGGCCGACGTCGCCGATCAGGGCGTCCGGCACGTCCTCACGGACGAGCGAGACCAGATCGAGCTTCTTCGCATGCGCGCGAGGGCCCAGGAACCGCAGGACGTCCCCCACGGCGGCGCGAAGCGAGAATTCGGAGGCGTCCACATCCATCTTGCCGGCGGCGATCTTGGCGAAATCGAGCACGTCGTCGACGATCCGCACCAGCCCCTCGGCCGCCGAACGCACCGTCTTGAGGCACTGGCGCTGGTCTTCGGTCAGCGGCGTCTCCAGGGTCAGCTCGGTCATCCCCAGGATGGCGTTCAGGGGCGTGCGCATTTCGTGGCTGACGTTGGCCAGGAATTCATCCTTGGCGCCGTTGGCGGCCTCGGCCTTCTGCATCGCGCGGCGCAACTCGCACTCCAGCCGCTTACGCTCGCCGATGTCCTCAAGCACGCAGATCACATAGGCGGGCGCTCCGGCCTCGTCGCGCTGGAGCGAGATGTACAACTTGACCCACACGAAGCCGCCTTCGTGGCGGATGTATCGCTTCTCCACCGAGTACGGCCCACGCTCGCCGCGGGCCAGGCGGCGGAAGTCGGGAGGGCCCAGGTGCTGGTCCTCCGGGTGGGTGATCTCACTGAACGGTCGGCCGATGAGTTCATAGGGCTCATGGCCGACGATGGCGCAGAAGGTGTGGTTCACGCGGATCCAGCGACCTTCCAGGTCGCAATGGGCGATCCCGACCGCGGCGTTCTCAAACGTGCCCCGGAACCGAGCTTCGCTGACGCGCAGATCGTCGTCGACCGGCGGGCGGGAGCCGTCGTCCTGGGACGGTTCTGGTTCGGGCATGCGTGCAGTCCCCGTGTGCGGGCGGGACCTTCCAACTCCATCCGTGGGGCGATCGGCGTCGACCTCCCCCCGAACCCGGCCCTTGCCCGCTGGATTGGGAGGCGTACTAGCGAATAGAATACCAATTCGGCCCGCGGGGGCCGAGACGTCATCGCCGCGAGGTAACGTATGGGCCGCCTGTTGCTGATCGACGACGATCCTGCCTTGGTCGCCCGCCAGGCTCGGCAGGTTTTTCCTTCGCCCGAGCACGCCGTCGACATCGCCGAGTCGGGAGCCCTGGGGATCGAAACGGCCCGCCGCATTCGGCCCGACGCCGTCCTCCTGGACTTGCACCTGCCCGACGCCTCCGGCTTCGACGTCTTCCAGGCGATCCGCCGAATCGACGCGCGGATCCCGGTGATCTTCATCACCGTCGCTCGCAAGGCCGACGCAGCCATCGAGGCGATGAAGCAGGGGGCCTACGACTACCTCTTCAAACCGCTCGATCTGCGGCGGCTGCGAGAGGTCGTCGAGGGGGCCTTCGAGGTCTCGCGGCGGATGCGCACGCCGGCCGTCGTGGCGGAGGACGGCGAGGCCGACGTCGAGGGTGCCATCGTCGGCTCGTGCCCGGCCATGCTCGAGGTTTACAAGGCCATCGGCCGCGTCGCCGCCCAGGACGTTCCCGTTCTCATCACCGGCGAAAGCGGTACGGGCAAGGAACTTGTGGCCCAGGCCATCTATCAGCACGGCCCCCGCGCCCGCCAGCCGTTCCTGGCGCTCAACTGTGCGGCGATCCCCGAGACCCTGCTGGAATCCGAGCTTTTCGGCCACGAGAAGGGGAGTTTCACCGGCGCGGACCGCCGTCGGATCGGCAAATTCGAGCAGTGCAACGGCGGGACCCTGTTCCTCGACGAGATCGGCGATATGCCGCTCGCCTTGCAGGCCAAGGTGTTACGGCTGCTCCAGGAGCAGACCTTCGAACGCGTCGGCGGCGGCGAGACGATCCATACCGACGTTCGGCTGATCGCCGCCACCCACCGCGACCTCCGCACCTGGTCGAACGAGGGTCGGTTCCGGGCCGACCTGTACTACCGCCTGAGCGTCTTCACCCTGGCCTTGCCGCCGCTCCGTGAACGCGGCGACGACCTTCGGATCCTCGTCCGCCATTTCCTCCGCCGCCTCAGCGCCGAGATGGGCCGCGATGTCCGCGACCTCGCCCCCGAGGCGATGCAGAGGCTCCGCGACTATCCCTGGCCGGGGAACGTCCGCGAACTTCAGAGCACGCTCAAACAGGCTCTCCTCCAGGCCAGCGGGCCAGTTCTCCTCAGCCGATTCCTCCCCGAATCGTTCGGGGAACCTTCGCCGGGATCGACGGTTGTGGAGGCGTCGCGATCGCGCGACGCCGAGGTCTCGGCCGCCGGCGAACTGGCCGTGACCTTGCACGGCTCGTTCCGTCCCGAGGATCGCGACGTCTACGTCGAGCTGCACCGCGAACTCGATCGGCTGCTCCTGCCGGCCGCAATGGAATTCGCGCACGGCAGTCAGCACCAGGCTGCGCTCCTGCTAGGGATCGCCCGGCAGACCCTCCGACAAAAACTCAAACAACTGGGCCTGCATCCAGCCCATCAGGGCGATCACGAGGAGCCTGACGGTCAGGACTCTGCCACCTGAATCGTTTCCTCGGGTAAGTCTGCCCACCTCCGGCGGATGTGAGACGCCTCCATCGGCCTCCTCCCAATTGGCATGGACGATGCATCAAGAAGACTCGCGAGTGTACCGTCGACTCCGGGGACGTCCCCGGAGCGCGGCGGACCCACGCGAGAGGTTCAACCATGTCTGTCGCCACCAAGAAAGGCCATGACGGCCACGCCCAGACTTCGGCGAAGAGCAAGGAAGAACACAGTCAGCCCTGGATCCATGTGAAGAAGGCCGAGATCCAGAAATTCGGGACCGTCCGGCAGCTCCCGATCGGGCTTTCGTACGACGCCCGCATGTACTCCTGCCAGCGCTTGAATCAGGTTCTGGCGGATTCGCAGATCCTCTACGGACTGTACAAGAAGCATCACTGGCTGATGCGGGGCCACACATTCTATCAGCTCCATCTGTTGCTGGATAAGCACGCCGGCGAACAGCTCGCGATCATCGACGAGTTGGCCGAGCGCATCCAGGCGCTGGGGGGCGTGGCCGTCGGTGATCCTCGGCATGTCGCCGAGCTGACTCGCATCCCTCGTCCTCCCGACGGCTGCGAAGAGGTTCCGTCGATGATCTCGCGGCTGCTCGAAGCCCACGAAATGATCCTGATCGACGCTCGCGACGCCGCCCACAAGACCGCCGACCAGGGGGACGACGGCACGAACGACCTGCTCGTCTCCAACGTCGTCCGTACGGGCGAGGCTCAGGTCTGGTTCCTGGCCGAGCATCTCGTCGACACGCCGCTCGGCCGCGACTGAGGAGACGCGAGGAACTTCCGCCGGGCCCCGGCGGGTCGTAAGCTGGCGACCGATCAAAAGCCAGCCGCGATCCTCCGGGGCCCTCTCATGCGCTCGATTCTCTCCTCGATCGCTCTCATCGCCGTTCTGGTCGTCCCCGCACGCGGGGAGACTCCCGAGTTCGACGTCGTCGTCTTCGGCGCCACGCCCGGCGGCGTCACGGCCGCCGTCGCGGCTGCGCGCGAAGGGGCCGCCGTCGCGCTGGTGGAGCCTCAGGACTTCGTCGGCGGCGTAATGTCGGGCGGGTTGAGCTTCAGCGATTCGAACCAGACCGACCGTCGCACGCTTCGTGGCTTGTTCGAGGAGATCCACCTTCGCATCGAGAAGGACTATCGCGATCGCGGCGTCTCCCTGCCGTATCAGGTGGCCGTGAAGGACCAGACGCACTGGACCTACGAGCCCCACGTCGCCGAGCGCGTCATCAACGCCCTGCTCGCCGAGGCCGGCGTCCGCGTCTTCCTGGAAGAGCGGCTCAGGTCGGTCGAAAAGGCCGATGCACGGATCCAGGCGCTCGTCACGGAGAAGCGTCGTTTCACGGCCCGCGCTTTCGTCGACGCCACCTATGAGGGGGATCTCATGGCGTCAGCCGGCGTCGGCTTCACGATCGGCCGTGAGAGCCGGGCGACGTTCGGCGAATCCCTGGCCGGCCGGCGATATCCCAAGAAGCCGGTCGTCCTCGATCCACTCGACTCGCAGGGGCGTCCCCTGCCACTCATCACGACCGTGGAGAAGGGCGACGACGCGGCTGGCGACGGCGACGTCATGACGTACAGCTTCCGGCTCTGCCTCACGAAAGACCCAAACGCGACGCCGCTGACGAAGCCCCAGAACTACGATCCCGCGCGGTACGAACTGGTCCGGCGTTTCGTCGCGGCTTATCCGCCGAAGAAACCGCTGTTCGACCTGTATCCGCTCCCGGGGGGGAAGTTCGACGGCAACAACAGCATCGGCGGCCAGATCTCGACCGGGCTCGTAGGGGGCGGGAACCGTTGGTGCTCCTCGTCCTATGTCGAGCGCGAGGCGATCTTCCACGAGCATCGCGATTACACCCTGGGTCTGCTCTGGTTCCTGGCCTCCGACCCCGCCGTGCCGGAGAGCGTTCGGCGCGAGATGCAGTCCTACCGCTGGCCGGTCGACGAGTTCACGAAGACGGACGGCTTCCCAACGGCGTTGTACGTCCGCGAAGGCCGACGGATGCTCGGGCTGTTCATCCTCACCCAGGCTGACGTTCAGGAACGGACCACGAAGGACGACTCGATCGCGATCGGGTCGTTCCCGATCGACTCCCACGACGTCCGCCGCGTCGCCACGGCGGACGGCTTCGTGAACGAGGGGACGATCTTTCCCGACCGCGGCGTCGGCGGCAAACGCGGGAAGGCGTACCAGATCCCCTTCCGCGCTGTCCTGCCGGTTCCCGCCGACTGCCGGAACCTGCTCGTTCCGGTCGCCCTCTCATGCTCGCACGTCGCCTTCTCGTCAATCCGCGTGGAGCCGACGTGGATGGCGATCGGCCAGGGGGCGGGCGTGGCCGCCGCGATCGCCGCCCGGACGGGTCGGGCTGTGCAGGACGTCCCCTACGTCGACCTCCGCGAGCGGCTGCTCAAGCAGGGCCAGGTGCTCGACCTTCCCGACGTTCCTTGACCTGCGGTGGCCTTCGCCGGCACGCCGAAGAGATTCGTCGACGATTTCCGTTATTCCCGACGAGATCGTTGTGCGAACGGGTGGTGGTGGACGATGATAGAGATAGGTCTCCCCCATCTCTTTCCATGGAGACGACGCCATGAGTCGCTGCGTCCAGGAAGTCAGCAATTACATCGTGTGGGATTCCCACGAGGCCGGATCTTATCTGACGCTGGCGAAGCTCCAGAAGCTGATGTATCTGGCGCAGGCGCGACATCTGGCGATCCACGGTCGACCGTTGTTCCCGGGCAAGTTCGAGGCCTGGGCCCATGGCCCGGCTCTGCGGTCGGTCCATAAGCGGTTCGAGAAGTACGGCTGGCGGAACATTGACGAGTTCATCCCCAAGCCGGCGATCGACCCCGACGCCGAGAAGTTCCTCAAGTGCGTCCTGGACGAGTTCGGCTCGTTCGACGCTCGCCAACTCCAGGCGATCACCAACCGCGACGAGGCCTGGATCGCCGCTCGTCAGGGAGCCCCGGAAACCATCGACGGACGCTGGGAGGGGGTGATTTCCGAATCACTCATGCGCGACGCCCAGCGCCGGCGGCTCAACCTGGAGCCGGCGGAGGTTTGAGTCGTTCGAGGGCGATGCGACGATGATCGAAGCGGTCGTCTTCGACCTCTACGGCACCTTGATTCGGCTCGAACGCGACACGCGACCCTACTACCGCCTCGCCCGGCTCATCCGACCTGATGCACCGGGTGAAGCGGTCCGGCGATCGCTCTTGATCCCAAGTCTCGGGATCGGCGATTTCGCCACGAGGCTGGGGGGCGATCCGCCGTCGGAAACCGCCGATCTGGAAGAGGACTTGAGACAGGACCTCCTCTCCGCGCGCGTTTTTGACGATGTTTTCGAGACCCTCTCGTCCCTGCGAGAACAAGGCTGCAAGCTGGGGCTCAGTTCCAATCTCGCCGGCCCTTACAAGGAGCCGTATCGGCGGTGTGGGCTTGCGCCGTTCTTCGACGCAGCCCTGTTCTCTTGCGACGTCGGCCGTCGGAAGCCTGAGTCTTCGGTTTTCAAGGAGATGGCGGAGGCTCTCGGCTGTGATCCGGCGCGTGTCGTGATGATCGGAGACAGCCGCCGGTCGGACTATGATGGTGCAAGGGCGGCGGGGATGGCGGCTCTGCATCTGTGCAGAGGCTGTGGTGAACTCGGCGCTGGGCAGCTTGGCTCGTTGCGCGACCTGCCGCAGCGGCTGGAACTTGGCGAGCGGGAAAAAGACTTCCCTGATCCCGATCGCGCCATTAAGGCCGGTTAAGCCGATTGCTCGGCGAGTTTCGCCTCGGCGCAAGTTCTTGCGTGATTGACGCGCGGGGGGGTTAGGGTCATCATGGCGATGTGGTCCGCGGACCCTTCGCCCCCTTCTCGCCGAACCAGGCGACCTTCTCTTGCCGGGGGCTCGGCGTCAGCGCCCGGATCAGACCGGACCCTTCGACGGCGGGGGACGCGCGGTGATCGGCCCAGGCTCGACGCTCAACGATCGATTCCTGCTCCTGAAGGAGCTGGGGCGGGGCGGCATGGGGGCGGTCTATGCGGCGACCGACCAGGTCCTCCAGCGCGACGTCGCCATCAAGCTCCTGAAGGACCAGCAGGCCGGCGGCGAGGTCGCCAAGCGGCTCCGGCTGGAGGCCCAGATCGCGGCCCGGCTTCTGCACGACAACGTCGTGCGGATCTACGATTTCGGACTGGCGGGGAACACCAGCTACCTGGTGATGGAGCAGGTCGACGGTGTCAGCTACGTCCGCCGGTGGCGGGCCCTTGGGCTGGCCGAGCGGCTGGCGATCCTCGCCGGCGTGGCCGACGCCCTCGACTACGCCCACCGTCAGGGGGTCATCCATCGCGACGTGAAGCCGGGGAACGTCCTGCTGACCTCGACCGACGTTCCGAAGCTCTCAGACTTCGGTCTCTCGCTGCTGGCCGAGCACGACGACGTCGCTGGAGTGGTCCGCGGCACGCCCCACTATATGAGCCCGGAACAGGCCACCGCCAAGCGACTGACGTACAAGACCGACCTGTACTCGCTGGGAGTGATGCTCTACGAGTCGGCGACCGGCGCCGTGCCGTTCACCGGAGCGCCCATGGCCGTGATGGCGATGCACGCCAACACCGCCCCGCCGCCGATTCCGCGCGATCGGGGGATCTCGCCCGAACTGGAGCGATTGATCCTGTCGCTGATGGCCAAGCGACCTGAGGACCGTCCCGCCGGCGGCGCGGTCGTCGCCGAGGCCCTCCGCGCCGAGGCCCGTAAACTCCGCGGCGAGCCTGCCCCCGCCGACGCTCCCGCTGAGGAGCCGGCCGCGGACGTCGCGCCGGCCCTCGACCTCGGCGCGCTCGCCGAACTGGGCGAAGGTCGAGCCGCCGCGCCGGCGAAACGCTCTCAGTCGGCCGCGTCTCGTCCCGCCGCCCCCCGGATCGCAACGGCCGAGGCCGCCGATCTGGCCGCGTCGCCGCTGGTCCGCAAGATGCTCCGCACCGTGCTGGCCGAGCCGGTCGCACTCAATCCGGACGAACGGTACTTCTACGGCTATTACCTCGCCTACCTCCTCGTCGGCTCTCGACGGCGGCCTTTCTACGCTCGTCGCGATCTGGAACGCCTCAACGCCGACCGGGCCCGGCTGATCCTCGCCCTGACCTACGCGTTGATCGCGCCCGACACCGAGGCCGCCGTGCAGGAGGCCGCCCAACTCCTGGACCAGCGAATCGAGGTCCGCCCCTCGCTCAACCCGGCGGTCGTCGCCAAGTTCCTGAGCTGGCGCGACTCCCCGAGCCGGAAGCGGACGCTTCGTCAGGTCCGCAAGGCGATCCAGGACGCCAGCAAATACGCCCGTGAGAAGATGACCGACGCCAAGGGCGTGATGAACGTCGGCCTGATTCCGCGCTCGCTGGACGACCTTCGCAAGATCGCCCCCGACCGCGAGGTCGGCGACGATCTGGTCGAGCGCTGGAACCGCCTGGCCGACGCCTGGCGCGAACATCCCGACCTCCGCGACGCAGTCCTCCGTTATGCGGGAGGAGCCGCCTATCGCGATCCCTCCGGCGTGGCGATGTGGGCCGAGGTCGTCTACCCGCTCGTCGAGATGGCCCGCTTGCAGCGAGCCCGTCGGGGGCGATTCAGCGGCGTCTGGCACTTCGTGAGCAGCCGAGTCCTCCACCTGCCCGATCCCGGCGAGAAGCTGCACAAGACGCTCACGCGCCTGCTGGCTCCGCGAGTCGTCGAGCAGCTCGACCGCTCGGCCGTGCAACTCGATCGCGTCCTCTCCCGCGCCGAGGACGACGAGGAGGCCGGCGACGAACAGGACGCCCGCGCGGCGAGGCTCGCCCACGGGACGGAGGCGGCCCGGATCGGCGAGATCGCCTCGGAGCCCGAGGCCGAGGCCCTTGTCACCGACGCCGTCTCACTCGTCGACGTCGACCCGATCCGGTTCCTCCAGGGCGAGCTGCACGAACTCTGGAAGGAAGCCGCTGCCTCGCTCGGCCGAGCCCCCGGCGGGCCTGGCGCCCGCCCGGCGGGGCATCGCCACACCCCGCTGGGCCCGTACCGACTGGCGGTCGTTCCCTCGATCCGAGGCGCGGCGGCCGGCCAGGTGGTGATCCAGGGGATGCCCAGCAAGCAGATCGAGATGCTCACCCCCTCGCTTCGCACCGCCGGCTCCCGCAACCGCGCCCTGATCGCGGCCTGGGTCTACGACGACAACAGCCTGCTGTTGACGTACAGCGACTTCAAGAGCACCCAGCGCTACATCCTCTGGGACGCCCCCCACAGCCGACAGACCACCTACGCCGACCCGGCCGAGGTCTACCGGGATCTCGAGAGCCAGGGTATGGAAGTCCCCGAGGCGATGGAGACCGCCCTCAGCCGCAGCTTCCGCCCTCAGGGGGGCCGACGCTGATCCCGCCGCCTCCCCTCCTCAGTAGCCGTTGGGCGACTTCGGAAACCGGGACGTGTCGACGTAGTGGTACGCGCCGCCGCTTTCGGTGGCTAACCGTCGCAGAGGCGTGTTCTGGCCGATGTCCCGGCCAAGGCCGAACTCGATGGCCTGGATTCGGCTCCCCTTCGATTCGGCCAGGACGGTCTCGACGTTGTCGTTGGTCATCGAGGCGGCGTCGGTGAGGAAGAAGATGACTTCGGGCCTGTCGACCAGGGCGGTCCGGAGCGCGAGCAGGTGATCCGTGCCGCCGAACGGGGCGACGGCCGCAAGCTGCGCGCGGACGCGCGACTTGTTGGCGGCGGTCGCCTGCATGATGCCGCGACGGCCCTGGGCGTCGGTCAGCTTGCGGGCGTTGAGGTCGTAGAAGGTGACCGAGAAGCCGACGTCGGGCGGCAGACGGTCGAGACTCGCCAGCAGCTCGCGCTTGGCGATGTCGAGCGCGTTGCGGGTGCTCATGCTGCCGGAGCAGTCGATCACGTAGGCGAACGACCGGCCGTGTTCGCGGCTGCCGAAGAACTCGGTTCCCGGCCCGACGCCCCGGCCGATCCCCCCGCCGGAGCCTCCCCCTTCGCCGCCTCCCCCGCCGTCGCCGGATCCCGGGATCATGCCCGGGGAAGGGGACGGCAGGTCGGGGATGTCGCGGGCGAGAGTCTCGACGAGTTTGACGTCGCTCTGGGGGAGGATCTCGTTCAGCAGGGCGTCGGCCGTGGGGTCGTGGACCTGCTTCACCGCCGGCGCGACGGTCGGCTTCGAGATCAGGTTCGGGTCGGCCATGCCGCCGATCTCGCCCGGTCCACCGCCTCCGCCGGAGCCCGATTCGCGATCAGCCCGGTTGTCGACCGGCTCAAGCTCGCCGCGCAGGGCCCTGCGATCGGCCTCGTCCTCTTTCGAGGAGACCACCGAGAGGACCGTCAGCGAGGCCAGCATGGCGAGCAGGACGTGGAACGCCGTCGACGTCGCCAGCGAGCGCGGGTCGGTCAACGGCGTGTCGCCCAGATGGTGCTTAGGGGCTGTCGCCATCGGTGGGCTCCGGTTCGAGGAATTCGGGATCGGGGCCGGGCTCAGGACGAGGTCCCTGGCTCCGCCTACGCCGCCGTGGACCCGACGCCATGGCCAACGATCGCCAGGCGAGCAATCCGCCGATCGCCGCCAGCCCGACGAACAATCCTACGATCGCCAACGGCCCAGGCCAGTCGTTTCGAGGGGATTCCTCGGTCGCAGCCGGTGCGGGCTTTTCGACGACCGGCGCTGCCGGGCCGACGATCAACGGGGCCAGCCGGTCGCCCTCGGCCTTGTACCGGACGCGTCGGAGGTAGGTCCCCGTGAATGTCACCGACGCCCCCGTGGCGACGCCCGTCTCGCGGGGAGGAGCCGGGAAGACGACGCAGAGAAGGTCGCCCGACGGCTGTTCGATCCACGACTCGACGAGCGCGGGGAAACTGCCGACGGCGTCCTGGCGGAAGCTCCGAACCACCCGGCCCGAGACCGCCACGCGACGGTTGCGGAACTCGTCGGGACGCTCCCAGAGGTCGCGGAACGTCGCCGGCCGGGGCGGGGACGCATCCCCTTTGCCGGTTAGCGCATCGTGCTCGGCAGCGAGGTCGGTCAGGCCCAAAGGGGCGTCGTCCTGGGCCGTGGCGGAGGTTGCGACGAGCATCGCGACGACGAGAGCCGCCCATCGCCCGATCATGGCCCGACTCCTACAGGAGCCAACCGAACGGCCGAGACGCCCGACGAGGAGCAGACCGCGATGATCCGCGCCGCGGGCTCGTAGAGCAGGCGGTCGTCGGCGATGAGGCGGACGCGCAGCGGACGATTGCCGAGCAACTCGACGTACCGCCGCAGGCGCTGGGTGAGCTGCGTCAGATCGGCCACGGGGGCCTCGCCGAGACGCAGCGATTTCAGATCGCCCAGGTCGTCGGCCTCGGCGCGGATGATAACGTCGTTTTCCAGGTCGACGTCGACGGTTCGCGAGGTCGGCCGGGCCATCCCTCGCGGGGCGCTAGGGAGGGCGGCGGGGGTGGTCGGCAGGTGGAGGTCGACGTGGGTCTCGGCGGTCGGCGGGCGGAACGTCAGGATGAAGAACGCCAGGAGCTGGAACGCCATGTCGAGCATCGGCGCGACCGGGAAATAGACGTCGTCGGGCGGGCCGGGGCGGTAACGCCGCTTGCGGCGAGGCTCGTCGTCGGTCGATGGAGTTCTGGGGATCGGGGGCGCGACGCTCACGGCTGCTCCCGGTTGAGGACGACGAGGCTGAAGTTGGCGAACCCCTGCGACTGGGCCTCCACGAGCGTCTTCCGCACCGCCCCGTACGACGCCTCGCGATCGGCCCGCAGGACGACCACCGTGGGGAGTTCGCCACCCGGATCCGGTTCGTTGAATTGAAGTCGGAGCGTGGGGGGCTCGGGGCGCGTTGCCGTGGTGGGCTCGGATTGGATCAACTCAAGTCCGGCGCGGCGGGACTGGGCCTGTTGCTTCCACCAGGCCGTCGCCGCGTCTCCCTGGAGGGGATGACCATCGACCAGGAGATTCCCGCGGGCGTCGATCGCGGCGGCGAGGCGGTCCAGCGCCAGGTCCGCGCCGGGCAGCGCGGCCGGGGCCACGGGGAGCCTCACGGCGCGGGTTTCCCCCTCGATCTGGTTGCCGAAGTGGACCAGCATCATGAAGAACGTGATTAACTGCAGGACCAGATCCAGCAGCGGCGTCAAGTTCGGGTTCAGGACGTGATCGGGGGACGAGCGCGACATGGGGCGTCCTCGTCCAGGGTCACTCGTCGCGCGCCGGCGGCAGGATCGGCCGCGGCGGAGCGCCGCTCGACGCCGCTAGCGCCGCGTTGAGGGCGAACGGATGCGGATGGGCGCCCGGCCCCGCCGGCGGGGAAGCGGCCGGCGCAGTGGGCTCCTGGGCTTTCACTCCAGGGACGAACTGCTCCAGCAACGGCTCGGCGGCCATCTCGGCTTCCAGCGACATCCGCGCGATCCGGTTGCGGAAGAAGGCGTAGAAGTAGATCGCCGGGATCGAGATGGCGATCCCTTCCAGCGTGGCGAAGAGCGCCGTGGAGATCCCCTCGGCGAGCAGGCTGGCCTGAGGCGCGGTCCCCTTGGTGGCGATGACGCGGAACGCCTTGATCATGCCGTAGACCGTCCCCACCAGGCCGATCATCGGGCCGAGGGTGCCGACGGTCGCCAGGTAGGTCGTCCGGTGCTCCATCTCCATCGTGGCGTCTTCGTTGGCCATCTCCATCGCCCGCCGCGCCGGGGCGACTCCCGTGGGGAGCTTCTGAACGCCGGCTGACAGGATCCGTGCGAACAGCGATCGATCGTTCATGAGTCGGTTGTAGGCGTCGCCGAAGCGGCGCTGGTCCAGCAGGTCGCGGATGTCGCGGACGACCAACCTGGGCGCGGCGGCCGAGGTCCGGTAGTTCAAGGCCATCCAGACGATCAAGGCCACGAGGTAGAAGGACATCACCGCGATCACGACGCCGATCAGGCCCGAGGCGCGGAACATCCACCGCAGGAACGACTCGTCCCCACCACCCTCGTCGGACTGACCGGGGGTTGAGGTCGACTCCGTCGCCTTCGTCGAGATTGGGGCTCCGCTCGGAGCCTCCTGAGCCGTCGCGACCGCCGGAACGGCCGTCAGCCAAAGCGTCAGAAGCCCGATCCCGAGCCAGACCGCGAACGCTCTCGCCCGGCCTTGCCGTGTTTCCATCACCGCCGGACCTCCCGCCTTGGGTCGTCTGCCGCCGCTTCTCTCACCTTACTCGATCGCTCCCGATCGGACAAACGCAACCGCCGCGCCCATTCGCTCGACGCGCAGGCTCTTTCCAATTCAGCGTTTTCGCTCGCCCGACTGGTCCGCTCGCGGTCGGTTTCAACCGGAGATCGGTTCGGCGAGTGGGCCATAGAAGGCGGGGCGGCGATCGGCGAAGCGGTCGATCTCGTGACGGCCGGGGACGCGGACGAGTCGCTTGGTCCGCGATTTTTGGGGATCGAGGTCGGCGAACAGGATGGTCTCCTCGGAGTCGTTCGCCCTGGCGAGGACGGCCCCGGCCGGGTCGGCGATCGAGCTGGCCCCGATGAACCGGAACCCGCTCTCGGTCCCAACTCGGTTCACCGCCATGAAATAGACCACGTTCTCCATGGCGCGGGTCGGAACCATGTGTTCCGCCTGGCATTCGCTGCGGGGAGGCCAGTTGGTGGGGAGGGCGATCAGGTCCGCCCCCTGGAGCGCGAGGAGCCGTGGAGCTTCCGGGAACGCTCCGTCGTAGCAGATCAGTACGCCGACCCGAAGGCCGGCGATTTCGTAGACGGCCGGTGGACGGTTCCCGGGATCGACGTGCATGTCGATGCCGAGATGGGGGAGGTGGATCTTGCGATAATTCCCCACAACGCCTTCCGGTCCGACCAGGGCGCAGGCGTTGTACAGGCTGTCGCCGTCTTTTTCCAGGAAGCCGAAGATGCACGCGCAGCCGGTTTCCCGGGCAGCCTCGGCGACGGCGGCCGTCTCCGGGCCTTCGAGTGGGACGGCGTGGGCGAAGCCCTCCTCGCGGCTCGCGAACCCGTATCCGGAGAGGGCGCATTCGGGGAAGACGGCCAGCTTCGCCCCGCCGCTCGCGGCGGCCTTCAGGCCGGCGACGATCCGTCCGAGGTTGTGGTCGACTTGCCCAAGCAGCGGCTCCATCTGAACCGCCGCGACTCGAATCGACTCCGCCATGTCGCGTCCTCTCCAGGGTGACGAGTCAGACCGTCACGGCAACTGCTGTTTCACCTTCTGAATCGCCGTTGGGATGTCCGTGCAGTGGACGTCGAGCCCCAGGCCGATGGCGAGGTAGTAGTCGTTGACCGCGTGGCCGGGCCAGCCGTTGACCTTCAACCCCTGCTTGTGGGCGTCTTCAACGTCGGTTCGCGACGTTCCCTTCAACTGGCAGGCGATCCGATCCGCGCCGACCGCCTTGGCCTTCTGGATGAACTCGGCCGAGCAGGGCTTGCCGGCGATGAGCGACATCGGCGCCTTCGGGTCGAGAGCATGGACGGCCTTGAGGGGACGCTCGTCGAACGAGGTGTAAATGTAGGTCGAGGATTCCGGCTTGCGAGCCTGGGCCGCCTTGTAGAGCGTCTGGCAGTAGGGCTCGATTCGACCGTCGGGATAGAGCGTCTTGTTGCTCGTCTTCATCTCCAGCTCGATGTAGCAACCCGGCTTGTCGGCGAAGTAGTCGAGAAACTCGTCCAGGAACAGGAGCTTTTGGCCTTTCTTGCCGGTCACGTTCTTCAACTCCGCTGCCGACATCTCCTCGACGGCCCCCTTGGCGTTGTACGTCCGGTCGAGGGCGTCGTCGTGGAGGATGACGAGGGCCCCGTCCTTGGTCATGCGCACGTCGGTCTCGAAGCCGCGGATTCCCTTCTCGTAAGACGAGCGGAAGGCTTCCATCGTGTTCTCTTCGAATTCATAACTGCCGCCGCGGTGGGCGAGGATGATCGGGCGCTGCTCCTGGGCGATCGTCGTGGATGAATCAACGAACAAGGGGCAGGCGGCCAGGAGGAGGATCGCGGACCGGCGGATCATGTCGAAGGCTCCAGAGAGTGAGAGACTCGGCAGGGCCCGATTGTATAGGCGTTGCGCCGGCGGGGACGAGGGCGGGCTCCGAAAAAATTCGAGGGCGCAAGAAGCGGGCCTCCCGGCTCACAGGGGAGCGGGGAGGCCCAAAGGGTTATCGATTCGATCGGTTTGGCGTCAGGCGCCGGCGTGCTCGAAGACCTGATCGGCCTCGGCGGCTCCGGCGAGGTCGGATTCCATCTCGCGGAGTTCCTTGCTCTCGGTCTTGGACCGCCAGACGGCCCAGGCCACGCCCGTGATGCAGAGCAGGCCGACCACATAGAGCACCCAGGCGTTCGGGCCCTTGGCGGTGGTCAGGATGGTCGGGATGGCCAGCAGGCTGACCATGTTCATGACCTTGATCAGCGGGTTGAGCGCCGGGCCGGCCGTGTCCTTCAGGGGGTCGCCGACGGTGTCGCCGGTGACGGCGGCCTTGTGCTTCTCAGAGCCCTTGCCGGTGGTCGCGGTGCGAGGCTCGTCCTCGATGGCCTTCTTGGCGTTGTCCCAGGCGCCGCCGGCGTTGGACATGAAGACCGCCAGCAACTGACCCACGATGATCATCCCCGCCAGGAATCCGCCGAGCGCCTGGGCGCCCAGGAAGATGCCGACCAGGATCGGAACCAGGATGGCCAGCAGCGCGGGGCCGACCAGCTCGTTCTGGGCGGCGGAGGTGCAGATGTTGACCACGCGGCCGTAGTCGGGCTTCTTGACGCCGCTCCAGATGTCCTTGTCGCGGAACTGGGTGCGGCATTCCTTGACGATCAGGAACGCGGCCCGGCCCACCGCACGGATGAGCATCGAGCTGAAGAGCAGCGGGACGATGCCGCCGATCAGGGCGCCGATGAAGACCATCGGGGCGGCCACGGAGAGCTTGCCGGCCTCGTTGAGGTAATCGGCCAGGGGCATCGTGGCGACCTTGTCTTCGCTCCCCACCGCGACGACCGCGATGAAGCTGGAGAAGAGGCTGACCGCGGCGATGACCGCCGAGCCGATGGCGATGCCCTTGGTCTCGGCCTTGGTCGTGTTGCCGACCGCGTCGAGGTCGGCGAGGATCTGGCGGGCGCGGTCGTAGTTCTTTTCGCCCATCTCGTCCTTGTCGTAGCCCATTTCGCCGATGCCGTTGGCGTTGTCGGCGACCGGCCCGAAGACGTCCATCGAGATCGTGTTGCCCGTCAGGGTCAGCATGCCGATGCCGCACATCGCCACGCCGTAGGCCACGAACAGCGGGCTCGCTCCGCCGTAGATCAGCACCGAGACGAAGATCGCCGCTGCGATGACCAGGGTCGCCACCACGGCCGATTCATAGCCGACGGCCAGGCCCTGGATGATGTTGGTCGCGTGGCCGGTCTGGCAGCTCTTGGCCAGACTCTTTACCGGGGCGTACTGGGTGTGGGTGTAATAGCTGGTGACCTTGTTCAGCGAGATCGCCAGGATGATGCCGATGAGGCACGTCCAGGCAGGCCGCAGGTCCAGGCCCTTGATGGTGCCGAGGTCGGCCCAGAAAGGTTGGGCGGCCAGGATCGGGCCAGTGTAGCTCTTGGTGAATTCCTTCAGCGAAACCCCGCCGGCCAGGGCGGCGTCGCGGGCCTTGGCGAAGTCCTCGGTCACGTTGTAACCGTAGGCGGCCTGGGGATACTCGCGGATGTACGAGTCGTCGAAGTGGAGGTACGCCACGCCCAGCAGCATGAAGCCGACCACGCTGATGACCGAGCCGATCACGAACCCGCGATGGACCGAGTGCAGGGCCTCGTCGCTGGTGCTGTCGACGCCGGCGCGGACGCTGTAGGTGCTGATGATCGAGCCCAGAACGCCGATCGCCCGGACCAGCAGCGGGAAGATGACCCCCTTGTGGCCGAAGCTGGCGTAGCCCAGGATCATCGCGGCGACGATCGTGACCTCATAGCTTTCGAAGATGTCGGCCGCCATACCGGCGCAGTCGCCGACGTTGTCGCCCACGTTGTCGGCGATCGTCGCCGCGTTCCGCGGGTCGTCTTCGGGGATGCCGGCCTCGACCTTGCCGACGAGGTCGGCGCCGACGTCGGCCGCCTTGGTGTAGATGCCGCCGCCGACCCGCATGAACAGGGCCAGCAGCGTGCCGCCGAAGCCGAAGCCCAGCAGCACTTCATAGGCCTTCTCGCCGAAGATGATGAAGATCGACGTGCCGCCCAGCAGGCCGAGGCCGTCGGTCAGCATGCCGGTGATCGTCCCGGTCCGGTAGCCGAGCTGCATCGCCTCGCCGTAGCTGGTGCGGGCGGCGGCCGCCACGCGGAGGTTCCCCCGCACGGCCAGGTTCATGCCGACGAAGCCGACCAACCACGAGAACAGGGCGCCCACGAAGAACGCCGCGGCTCGACCCAACTGCACGGCGCCCGTCGCCTGTGCGGTGAAGTAGAGGATCACCGTGATCAGGAAGATCAGCGGGAACAGGGCCTTCGCCTGCCGCATCAGGTAGGCCCACGCCCCCTCGCGGACGGCGTCGGCGACCTCACGCATCTTGGGAGTGCCCTGGTCCGCCCTCAGAACCTGTCCCACCAGCATGCCGGCGTAAGCCAATCCCGCAACCGCGATCAGGAGCGTCAGGATCAGGCCGAACTTCTCAGCCGGGGCGTACTTCGTCAGCGGCTCGAACAACTCGACTGCGCTTTCCGCGGCCGCGGGGGCGGCGACCGCCGCCGGCGTTGCGGCGGCCGGCTGCGTCGCCGGGGCGGCCTCTTGAGCAGCGACTGCGAAGGCGCCCATGGAAATCAAGGCCGCCAGAGCCAGCGACCTGATGCCGATGCGGGGATGCATTTTCCCTCTCCGGGTTTTTGAAACTTTTGTGAATCGAGGCGGTCGGTCGTCGACCTGTCCCGTCGATTGGCTTGGGGCTGCCGCCCAGGGCCCTTTTTCGGGCCGATGTCTCGCGAGCTTTAAGGTGTCGCGGGGGGTGGCGACCAGGCTGAGGCCGGCGGCCTGACGCCGCCGGTGGAGGCCGGCTCCTTACCTGTAATAGTTCGTCGCTCTTCGCGTCGGTCTTGAAGTGCGACGCCGTGATTTCATTCGATTAGACAGCGCGGTCGGTCCTCATGGAAGAGGGAAAAGAGGGAATTTCGAAGGAAATCTCCGAGCCTCAAGTCGCGCTGGAGGATTGGATAATACGGCAAGTCTAAATATCGGGATGTTTTATGGAATCCCGTCCCCGTTCGGGCTTCGGCCGCTGAATTTCCTGGCGGACGCGATCCGCTCGACGCGGAGGGGCTCGGGCTTTCGACGGAGGTCCTTGCGAAGTTCTCTTGGCGCCGGATCGTCGAATTCATCAGTGTCGATCAGGACATGGGGGCGGTACTTTTTAGAACATGCGTCGACGTCGTGGATTTCGAAATTTGTGAAATCGTCGACAAGGAAGCGGCCGGTTTCCCGGGGATTGACGTTCACCAAAAACCGAGGGTTGGTTAGTCTCCCTCGATCCTTCGCGCATTCTCTGGATGGACGCGGTCTCACGGACGAGACGACCCCGGCGATTCGCCGACGTTTTCTCCGGCTGATCGCCTGGGGAGACTCCTAGACTCATGGCGCACCCGGACGAGACCGGCGCGGCTGACGGCTGGAACAGACCTTCGCGAATCCGTCGCGACGAGGCTGCGGATCGACCTCCGACCATTGCGGCCCGGACGCCCTTCCGTTGGGAGCCATGGCTGATCGGCCTGACGGCGATTCTGATGGTGGTCTTTTCGGCCCCCCCTCTCTACAACCTGTTCGCGGGGGCGCCGAACAAGGACTACAGCCTTTGGTATCAGGTCGGCGCTGCGGTGCGCGAGGGGATCGACGTCTACCCCGACCCGGACTCGAACAGGCTCTTCCCGTTCATGTATCCGCCGTCGGCCGCGGCGCTTTTGGGGTACGTCAGTTGTGTCGGTCCCTACGCGACAGGCATCCTGTTGGTCCTGGTGCATTCCGCGGCCTGGGTGGGAGCGGTGCTACTCTCAGTCCGACTGGCGACCGGCGGGACGGCGAGGACGCGAAACCCGATCCTGTACGTCGTCCCTTCCCTGGTCATCATCGCGCTGATCCACAACACGTACCTGCTCGGTCAGCCGAACCTGACATTGCTGACGCTGCTGTTGGCGGCGTTCCTGTGCTTGCAGAAGGGGAAGGACGGCTGGGCGGGAACCCTCGTGGCGACGGGGGCGGCGATCAAGGCGTTTCCGATCCTGGCGCTGGGCTATTTGATCTATCGCCGACGGTGGCGGGCCTCGGCGGCGACGGTCGTCGCGCTGGCGGTCTGGCTGCTGGTCGTACCGCTGGCCTTCCGCACGCCTGCCCAGGCGGTTCGCGACGTGAAAGTCTGGGCCGGCGGGATGCTCTTCACGTACAACTCGAACGGCATCGCCCAGCGGCCGTTTCGGTCGTACAGCTACAAGAACCAGTCGATCATGGCGATGGCGCATCGCCTGCTGCGGGACGTGCCGGCCGACGGCGAGACCGTGCTGTCGAAGCGGGTCGCCGCGATCCGTCGCAAGCTCAGGGAGACCGAGCCGGAGCAAGCCCGCGCGGACGCCTCGCTCGACCTCAAGACGATGCTCACGGCCCAGCCCAAGGGGCGTTCGCCGCTCGAAGGGGCGTTCGAGGGGATCGACGACGACCTCAAGGCCGCCTGGAGGGTGAACGTGGCCTCATGGGGCTTCCGGGCCGTGACGCTGGCGACCCTCGCCGGCATGGCCGTGCTGAGCCTGTTTACGCTGGCCGTGCTTCCTCGCGACCGCGAGCGCACGCCCCGAACCGACGCGCTGGAGTTCTCGATCATCACCCTGCTGATCGTGATGTTCTCGCCGTTGTCGTTCAATTATGCATTCGTGTGGATGATCTTTCCGATGACGGTCGCGCTGCAAGAGGTTATTGAGCATCCCGCCGCCGATCCGAGGCGACGCAAGCGGGAACGGGCCTGGCTCGGCTTCATCCTCTTGCTGCCCGCGACGGCGATCGCCTTCCCGCTCTATGCGCAGGCGTACGGCAACCTCTTCGTCCCGGCCGCGTTGTTGGTTTTCACGCTGGGTTGGAAGCTGCGCGAGGCGACTCGCGACGGGCTGGCCACGACGACGACAGAGCCGCACTCCACCTCGCTCGGACGATTCGCCGGCGCTTCGACCGTTGGTTGAGCCAACGAGGGCTCCCTCGATTCAGGGCGTCGAGCCTGCGCAGGCGGCTTCCCGCAGATCCTTCGTCAACTGCCCTGACATCCCCTCCAAGGTCGTGTTGGTCATGCAGACGACGGAGAGCTTTCGCGTCGGGTCGACGAACCAGTAATGGCCGTAGACCCCGCCCCACTGGCATGACCCCTTGGAGAGAGGCGTTCCGGCGAGTGCCGGGTCGACGACCACCGCGGCGCCGAAGCCGAAGGCCCATCCGGGGCCGCTGGCGACGTTCTGGAGGTCGCCGGTCTGAGGGCTGAACATGGCGAGGGCCGTTTCGGGCTTGAGAATCGGCGCGCCTCCCTTGCGGATCGCCTCCAGGAATTTCAGGAAGTCGCCGGCCGTGCCGATCATCCCGCCGCCGCCGGAAGCGTACGAGGTCGGGACCAGGGCGCGGTCGGGGGCGAACCGCACCCCCGCACCAGGGCCGAACGAGGTGACGTGCACCGCGCCCATGAGGATCGGTTCGGGCGCGGCGTCGAAGTACGCGGCGGCCAGCCTTCCCGACGGCGGGTAATAGAACGAGGTGTCCCGCATCTCCAGCGGGCCGGTGACCGTGCGCTCGACGACGGTCGGCAGCGGATCCCCCCCGGCGCGAGCGACGACGGCGCCGAGGACGTCCGTCGCCAACGAGTACCGCCACGCCGTACCGGGCTCGAAGAGGAGGGGGGCCGAGGCAAGCCGCTTGAGGTTCTCGTCGAGCGTCAGTCCCGGCTGATCGAGACCGTCGGAAACGCCCGCACGGTGGTAAGGGCCGTCCGCGGGCTCGGCGAAGCCGTATCCCAGGCCCGAGGTGTGGGTCAGGAGTTGCCGGACGGTGATCGTCGGGACGCGGCCGTCCGCCAGGCGAGGGCGGAAGTTCGGCAGCCATCGCGTGATCGGATCGTCCAGTCTGATGCGGCCCTGATCGACGAGCGCCAGCGCCGCGGCGGAGACGATCGGCTTGGTTACGGAGGCCAGGCGGAACACGGCGTCCTCGCGCATCGGCCGGCCCGCTTCCCGATCCGCCAGACCCACCGCCCGATGGTAGACGATCTGCCCATCCCGGGCCGCCAGCACGACGCCGCCGACGATTCGCTTCTCCCTGACGGCTCGGCTGAGCGCGGCGTCGAGCCCACCGGCGATCGGATCAGCGACGGGCGTCTGACCGAATGTTGGCGTGGCGATCGCCAGGCAGGCGGCGAGGGCCGTCAAGACGGGCCGAATATGACGAGGCATCGAATTCGTCGCGCGGGCCTTGGCGGTCACCGGGGATCTCCTCTCGGGTGTCGATCGTCGGGGGTAAATCAGAGCTTATCGGCATTCCGCCCGGCTTGGCATTGCCTTTTTCAGGGGGTTCGCCAAGAATGCCGCCACCTACCTGCGACGCACCTCCTTGTTGACGGCGGCCCGCAACGGGCCGAGACGAACGGGAACGGACGGATCGAGCGAGGTTCGCGATGCGTGACGCATGACAGACACGATGCGAGACGAAGTCGCGGACCCTGTTCGGCGACGTCGCGAGGCCGACCCCGACGGAGCGTAAGGGATGACGCCGGGGGCCGGAACGCGGGGGGATGAGGTGTTGGGCAGGCCGAAAGGCCGAGCAAGGAGGCGATGCCCATGGCACGCTGGTTCGTCGATCGACTTCCTCAGCGCGGGATTCCCTCGGTGAGCCTCCGCAGGCTGTTGCCGGGGGCGAAGTTCGTGGGGTGCCCGGACTGGGAGGTCACCGGCTGCGCCGTCGATCATCGCCGGCTCGACCCAGGTCAGGTGTTCGTGGCCGTTCGCGACGCTCGCTATGACGGCCACGGCCACATCGCCGACGCACTCGATCGGGGCGCTGCAGGCGTCGTCGTCGAGCGCGTCGTCCCTGAGGCTGGTCGTCTCCAGGTCGTGGTGGACGACGCTCGTGCCGCGCACGCTCGGATTTGCCACGCTCTGGCCGGCGATCCGTCGGAACGGATGGCCACTCTGGGCGTCACCGGCGTTCGGGGCAAAACGGTCGTCAGCATGATGGCCCGGTCGATCATGGAGGCCGCGGGCCTTCGCTGCGGTCTTGTCGGCGGCGCTCCCGCCGAGTCCGGCGCGACCTGGCCGGGAGGCGCTGCGGGGCTGGCCGCGATCCTGGCGCACATGGTCGAGCAGAAGTGCGAGGCCGGCGTGATCGAGATCGGCGCCGAGTCGCTGGAGGCTCGCGGGCTTGAAGGCGTGACCTTCCAGGCGGCCGTGGCGACAGACCTGGCTCTGCCGCAGGGCGTTCCCACCGAGGAGGCGCTGCGACGTCGCCGGGCCAAGGCCAGACTCTTCCGCAAGATCGCGCCGGGGGGGGCCGCGGTGGTCAACGCCGACGACCCCGCCGCCGAGATCCTGGGCGGCCTGAACCTGGACGCCCGCCGCGTCAGTTTCGGCCTGCAACGACCCGACCAGGTCGACGTCTCGGCGACCATCGAGCGGGTCGACTCCGTCGGCACCCGGTTCCAGCTTCACGGTTTCGACCGCTCGGTGCCGGTGACGCTCCGCCTGATCGGCGAGCGGCACGTCTCACACGCCCTGGCGGCCGCGGCCCTGGCGTGGTCGATGCACGTCGACGTCGACGCCGTAGTGGCCGGCCTGGAGTCGGTCGCTGGCGTCGCCGGGCATCTTGAGGCGGTCGACGAGGGACAGGATTTCGACGTCCGCATCGACGAGGCCCGCGACGCGACCGCGCTCGCCCAGGCCCTGGCCGCCTTGCGGTCGGTCTCCGCCGGACGCATCCACCTGGTCCTGAGCGCCCATGGCGATCAGGATCGCGCCGAACGCCGGGCCCTGGCGATGGTCGCCGAGCAGGCCGCCGATCGCGTGATCCTCACGCTGGGCGATCCTCGGACCGAAGAGCCCGACCGCTGCATGGACGACGTTCTGGGCGGCTTCCGGCGTCCTGGCAAGGTGCACGTCGAACCCGACCGCCGTCGAGCCATCGAGACTTCCCTGGCCGACGCCCGTCGCGGCGACGCCGTGCTGATCGCCGGCAAGGGCCGCAACGCCTTCCAGATCTTCGCCGACCGCGTCGTCCCCTTTGACGACTTCGCTGTTACCCGAAGCTTCCTGGCGAACGGGGGCCGGGTAGCGGCCTCGCGCTCGGCTTGAGGTCTTGCCGGGCGAGTCCGACCGACCCTCCCGTTCCCTCTCCCACCGGGAGAGGGCAGCCGCGCAGCGGCGGGTGAGGGTCGTCGGATTTCGGAGGGCGTCGCGGACGCGAATTCGCCGAAGCGATCGCGAAGCGCGGCGACCCTCATCCGCCCCTTCGGGGCACCTTCTCCCGGGGGGGAGAAGGGACGGCTCGCGCTGGTTACGAGGCAGCGGAACTCACCGCTTGAAATCGGCGATCGGACAGCCCACGCCCTCAACGCGGGCTTCCGCCACGGTGCGGCCGGCGAGGACGGCGTCGAGCGCCTCGCGGAGGTCGTGGCGCGAGGGCTCGGGTTTCTGGCGGCCGAGCTTGCCGAAGCGGTCGTCGATGCGTCCGCAGTAGGCGACCGAGCCGTCGGCCGCGATCACCGCGGCCTCCGGGCTGGTCTTCGCGCCGGTGCGCGCGACGAGATCCTGCTTGCCGTCGAGGACGACCGGCATGTCCAGGGATAGTTCCTTGGCGCTCGACGCGGCCTGGCTCGACGAGACGTCGGGGTCGACCTGCACGAGCAGGAAGTCGACCCCCTTGTCGGCGTAGTCTTTGGCGATCCGCGCCATTTCGGGGGCGAACTGGTTGGCGACGGGGCAGCCGTCGGCGACGAAATAGAGGACGTTCGCCTTCGTCCCCGCGGCCGGATGCATGGGCGTCCACGACCGCCCGGAGAGGTCGGCCACGACCGGCCCTGCGTTGGGTTTGGTGGAGCTTTGCGGGCCTTCGTCACGCTTTTGCATGAGCCCGCGCAAGAGGCCGCCGGGACGGAGCCGCTTGAACTCGTCGAGCTGGAGGGCGCCGTCGCCGTTGGCGTCGAGCCGGCCCACGAAGGGCTTGAGCCGATCGGGGATCTCGATCCCCTCCAGGCGGCCGTTGCGGTCGGCGTCGAGGACGTTGAAGATCGTCTCCAGCCGCTCGGGGTCGAGGTTCCTCAGCAGCATACCGCCGAGCGCGCCGCCGCCGCCGCCTCCCGCGAATCGGCCGTTCCGGCCGCCGGCGAAGACCGAGGGGCCGTCGTAGGCGTCGATGTCGGCCTCGTTCACGGCGGCGAACGCCAGGCCGATCGAGCCCATCTCGTCGGTCGAGCCCTCGCCCCAGTGGACGCGAACGGGCGGGTCGGACGGGTTCCGGGGATTGTCCTTGGAGTTGTCGTACGTGAGCGTGGTGCGGACCATCGTCCCCTTGGGGAGTCGCACGGGCTCGGCGTAGTTGTAGCGCCCTTGCCAGTTGAAGTCCCAATCATCGATGGCGAACAGCTTCAGTTCGCGGCCGTCGGGGAGTTCGGCCACGGCTTTCATCGTCTTGCAGAGGTAATGGGCGTGCCCGCCGATCGAGACCACGTCGATGTCGAAGGGGGCCTGCCATTCGCCGTGGATGGTGAAGTCCTTCACCCCCGGATCGATGCCGTGGCCGCCAAGCTCCGTGGCGATTCCGAACGCCAGGGGCGCCTGCGTCCCCAGCAGCCGGCGCTTGGGACGCTCCTTGGCGAAGTAGAGGCCGAAGGTCGTCTTCTCATGCTCGGCCTTGCCCGAGGGATGGAAGTGGACCTGCACCACCAGGTCAGACCCCTTCGCCAGCGGGTAGGCCAGGCCCATCGGCAGTTTCCGAGGCGTGGCGCCGACGGCCCAGCCGCCGAGCGTCCCCGTGCGTGGAAAGCCCATCCGGCTGAAGCCGAGACCCGGGTCGGCCTCGTCCAGGCGACGGGCCGCGCCCGACGAGTCGAGGAAGTAGATGGCGTGGTGGACGACCGACCGCGCCGTGGGTCGGATCTCGACGGCCGTCACCCAGCGGTCCTCGGAGAGGTTCAGCGGCAGGACGAACATCCGGTAGATGTCCGGGCCGTCGGCCGGCACGTCGAACGCCTCGGGGAGCGTGACGACCATATCGGGCTCCCCCAGCGTCCAGCCGCCGGGGGGGAAGGTCGGCAGAGGCGGGAGCTTGTCGGCGGGACCCTCGGGGGCACCGGCCTCGACCCATTTGTCGATCGTGGCGATCTGTTCGTCGGTCAGCCGGCGCTCGTCCTGGAAGTGGCCCCAGCCCTTCGCGGGAGGCCACGGGGGCATGTAGGCGTCCTTGACGACGTCGCGGATCAGGCTGGCCCGCTTCTGCACGTCGCGATAGCCCATCAAGGTGAAGGGAGCCCCTTCGCCGGGGCGATGGCACGAGGTGCAGTTGTTGAAGACGATGGGCGCGACGTTCTCCGTGAACGTCGGGGCCGAGCCTTCACCGGCCGAGGCCGCCCCGCTCGCAAGGAGCAGGAATGCAGCCGCCGCCAGGCCGGTCGTGGGGTGTTTGGTCGTCATGTCAGTCGCCTTTGAGGAGGAGGGAGCCGAAGAAATGGATCAGTTCGCGACGTCGTCGCGGGATCTGGTCGGGGCCGAGGATCGGGGCGTTCTCGTCGAGATGCGACGGCAGCCGATACGAGGCGTCCGGCTGCCGTTCCGCACCGTCGAACGTGAACGAGACCTCGCCGAGCGGCCGCCCGTCGCGGACGCGGGCGAGGACGACCTTGCGCACGAGTTTGGTTTCATCGTCGATCTCCACGTCGATCCAGCGCAGCCGGGGTCGGACCCGATCGGAGGGCGGCGTCCCCCGGATCAGTGTAGAACGCGGAGAGGCGTTGAGCGTTCTCACGTCGAATTCCGTGGCGAGGATGTGGAGAGTCGCATCGAGGTCGAAGCTGAACAGGTCGAGCACCTCGTCGAGCGGTCGGGGGACTTCCTCGGGGGCGAAGTCGAGTCCCACGTCGGGGCTCGGCGCGAGCCAGACCCAACGCCGTTCGTCCCGGCCGCAGGCCCAGCCTCCCTGGCGAGCCTCGACGCGGAAGCAATCGCGACGCGCCCAGAGGCGGCAGTCGGCCGTCGCTAGCGCCGCGAGCAAGGGGGCCTGTTCGCCCATTCCGGGGGCCAGGTCGACGCGTATCTGATAGGCCCGATCGTCGTCGGTCGCAGCCAGCGCCTGGCGGGCCTCGTGGACAAGCTTCAGCGGGTCGGCCTGGATGGGGCGAGGCCCGCGCCAGATCCAGGTCGAGGCGGCGAGCACGATCGCCGCCGCGGCGGCGACGGCCGTCCACCGAGTGGCCTTGCGCCGTGAGGGGCGCTGGACGGTCGCCTGGCGGGCTCGGACTCCGGCGAGGATCTTGGTGGGATCGACGTCGAGCGATCGGTCGTGAAGGTGGTCTCGGAGCAGGGCCTCGACGTCGGGGCGTTCGGGTGAGCCGGTGGTCATGGCTCGGGCCCTCCCAGGTAGGGGGCGAGCGCCGCTTCCATCGCGGCCCTGGCCCGGTGCACCAGAACGCCGGCGTTGCTTTCGCCGACGCCCAGGGCTTCTGCGATCTCGCGGAGCGAGCAGCCCTGGCTCTTCAACTCGATCGCCGCCCGGTGGCGGACGGGCAGCGTCCTTAAAGCCCGGTCGATCGCCTCGGCCAGTTCGCGGCCGAGCAGCGCGCCGTCGGGGGGAGGGGTGGACGGGTCGGGGAGGTCGCGGGTGCGGCCCTCGGCGTCGAACAGGGAGAAGAACCCGCGCCGGCGGGTCTTCAGGTTGACGCACGCGTTGGCGACGGCCGCCAGCAGGATCTTCAGTCCGTCGGCCCGGAGGTCGTAGGCGTCCTTCCGCGCCAGGAGCCGGCAGTAGCAGGTTTGCACCACGTCTTCCGCCCTCTCGCGGTTGTGCAGCAGCGAGACGGCGAAGGCCACGGCCCGCGGCGCCGTGGCTTCCACCCAGTCCGAGAGGTCGTCCGCCGGGCCGCGCGGACGGACGCCGCCGGCGTCGAGAGCCTCGGTCGGCTCGACGGCCCTGTCGTCTCCTTCAAGGCGGTGTGGACCACCCAAGGTCGTCGGCCCCCGGCGCGTCACCGACGGTTTACTTCTTCAAGGTCCCGAGGTCAGCCAGGATCGCCTGGACGTCCCCAAGGATGACTTTCACCTGCTGCTTCGTGACTCCACTCGCGATCACGAGCGTCTTCACGTCGGCCGCCGTTTGCTGCGCCAGCGACTTCGGGATATTCGCACTGACGAGCACCGCGGAGACGTCCTTCTCAAGCTTTACGGCCTCGGCCGGCGTGATGACGCCGTCGGAGGCGGCGGCCGCGACGTCGGTCTTGAGCGTCGCGACCGTCTTTGGATCCGGTTTGGTGGCGACCTTCGCGATCGCCGACAGGTCGGTCCCGACGGCCTTGATCTCGGCCGGCGTGACGTTCGACCCCTGGTGAATGGCGGAGAGATCCTGAACCAGCTTCGCCACGTCCTGTTGAAGCCCGGAGAGGAGTTCACGCCCCTCCAGGCGATCGAACTCGACGCGGGTCCTGCGTCTGACCGTCATGCTCCATCCCCCCGACTGATGACTCTGGAAGAATCCGTTTCACGTCCCGACAGAGGGTGAACCCCGAACCCCTCGATTTCTTACACGGGCGGAAAAGGATTCTTCGAGTCGATCGGTCAGGGCTTCTTCGCCGGCGCCGGGTCGGCGGCGGACGTGTGGTCGTGAACGATCTTCCAGCCGGCGGGGAGCCGGCGGAGGATCAGGGTGAACAGGCCGTGGGGCTCGGCGCCGTCGGGCATGACGAGATGCCAGCCGCCCCGGGCCATGGCGGAGTCGGGGCCGAGGGTGTCGACCTCGACGTCTGTGAAGTCCAGCCGTCCCATCGCGCGGCCCTCGGCCTTGTATCGGGAACGGTAGCGGTCGCGGGTCGGGCCGAAGCCCATCGTCTTGGTGCCGCCGGACTGGAAGACCAACTCGGGCGAGTCCCAGTAGGTCGTCAGGAATCCGTCAAGGTCCCCCGCGTTCCAGGCTGAGACCTGCTTGGCGAGTACCTCGCGGACGTCGCCGGCGGGGTCGTGCTCGACGGCCGGCGTGGCGGCCTGGCCGCCGGAGGCCGGGTTGCGGAGGAAGTACAGGCGGCCGTCCTCCGCGCCGCCGAGGAAGTCGGGGACGCCGTCGGCGTCGAAGTCGACGACCGTCGGGCTGACGTCGTGGCCCTCGATGTTCGTGTTCGAGAGCAGGCCGACGTTGCGGAACGTCCAGCTACGCGTGGTCGAGGGAACCTGCTTGTAGAAGAGGGCGTTGGCCGCGTTGAGCAGGAGGTCCAGCTTGCCGTCGCGGTCCCAGTCGACGACGCAGAGCTTGCGCCGGCCGCTGCCGCCGGCCGCCTTGGAGTTCAGCCGCAGCGGCTCGCCGGCCTCGTCGACGAAGACCCGCGCCGGAGGCCGCAGAGAGAGCTTGCCGTCGCGTTTTTCGCGTTCGAAGAAAGCAAGGTAGCCCTCCTGATCGAGCATGACGAGGTCGACGAGGCCGTCGCGGTTCCAGTCCACGGCGACGGGCGTGGTCCGCCACTGGGTCAGCAGCTCGTTGCCGACGGGTTTCATCCAGCCCCAGGCCAGCTCCGGCTGAGGCTGCGCGGCCGTCCAGGCGACCTCGATGGGCTGGGCCGCGGCCAGCTTCGGGGCGTTCCGCGTACCGACGTTCTTGTACCAGTGGACCTTGCCCAGGATCGAGTTCACCAGCAGGTCGGGGAGGCCGTCGCCGTCCCAGTCGGCGATGCTCAGCGTGGTGTAGCCCCACTTGGCCTCGCACGGACCCTGGATGCTGCCGTTGGGGCCGGCCATGATCCGGATGACGCTGCCGTCGGCTTCCAGCAGCTTGGGCGCGGCCCACTTCGGCCGGGCGACGCCCGGGCCGCTGAGGTTCTCGAAGAACCCGATGTATCCGGCCGTGTCGCCGGAGACGACGTCGAAGTCGCCGTCACCGTCCCAGTCGAAGCCGAACGGCGTCGCGAGCGCCCCGAACTTCAGGTCGTCGGCTTCCTGCTGGAAGTAGACGGGGGCCAGGAACCGCGGCGTGCGGTCGTCGGCCAGGCCGCCGGCGTTCTCGACGAGCGCCACGCGGCCGTCCTCGTCGCCGACGATCAGGTCGAGGTCGCCGTCGAGGTCCCAGTCGATGGCCGTCGGCGTGATCATCTCCAGGTCCATCGTCAGCGGCGAGCCGTCGCCCCGCTTCAATCGACGTCCCGGAGAGTACTTCGGTTCAGTCCGCGAGCCGATGTTTTCGAAGTAGGTGAAGCCGTCCAGGAACTCGCCGCAGAGGAGGTCCAGATCGCCGTCGCCGTCGAAATCGGCGAAGTTGGGGGAGGGCCAGCCGAAGACTTCCAGCGGGTCTCCCTTCACGGTCAGGCGGGACGGCGTCTCATATTTCGGCTTGTCGTTGTCGCCGACGTTCTTCGCGACGTAGACGTATCCCCGCAGCGGGCCGCGGGTCCAGACGCCGTCGGCGTTGTAGGCGTTGTCCCAGCCGTAGTCGGTCCAGTCGTCGGCGCCGACGACCACGTCGAGCTTGCCGTCGCCGTCGTAGTCGACGTATCGCCAGAAGTTGCCGCGGACCTTGTTGGGGTGGACGTTGGCCGGCAGGGTGAGCTTCTTGCTCTTCTCCAGGCCGGTCTTGAGGAAGTCGGGGTGTTCGGCCCCCGGGGAGAGGATGCGGGGGCGGCCGTCGACGTAGCTGACCTGCACGTTCTGCAAGCCCTTGCTGATCCGGCGGCCCGGCTTGAAGACGGGGAGCTTGGTCCGCGAGGTCGGCCCCGCCGTGTTCTCGAAGAAGTAGACGCCGTTGGAGGGCTTGTCGGGACAGTTGACCACAAGGTCCAGGTCGCCGTCGCCGTCGAAGTCCATCGGCAGGGGCCAGGCCCACAGGCCGACCCCGAGGTCGACGACCAGCCCGGGGTTGTTGTACTTGAGCCGCTCCAGATCCTGCCCCCGGGCGGTCCCCGCCGCGATCGCCAGCAGGGCCAGCGCCGCGGCCATCGGCGAGCGGGTCGACGTCGTCCCCATTCGTACATCTCCCGTCGAGGTCGGCGAGAGAGGGAACGCGCGTCGTCCCGGCCGACCTCAACCGGTGACGAGCCGCCGTTTCAACGAGGCGAGCCACCCGCCCCCTGAGGCCGGCGCGGCCTCCGGGCGACCATTGTAAGCGCACAGCTGGAACAATTCCTCCAGCTTGCGGCGGAACGACCAGTCGCGGGAGAACCCGCACAGGTGGTCGAAATCCGTCTTGCTCATATAACCATGATAATAGAGCCGCCGCGCGTCCGGGTCGAAGACCAGGCGATCGGCGTACTTGGCGGGGATCTTGTACCCCTCGGGCAGCTTCTCGAGCGCGACGAAGCGATCCACGAGACCCTCCATCCGAATCGAGGCGATGTGTCGTTCACGTCCTCACATGAAGCTGAGCGGCTTCACGGCGGAGAAGCGCGCCCGGAATCCAAGGCTGAAAAGGGCGATGACGGGAGAGACGCCCGTGTAATCCATCGGATCGTCGCCATGCGTCGACATCAAGGGAAATCTTCGACGTCGCCGGTTGCGTGCCGGTCGTTCCGGATCTAGGCTCGAAGGTTCGGCGTGGGAGTCGCCGACGCGTTCGGGCCGAAGCCGGTCGATCAGGAGGGCGCGAGATGAACCATCGGCGCGATTGGTTGAGGGCGGTTGTCGGAGGTGCGGCGGCCTTCGCCGGGGGCTGGAATCAGCCCGTCTCGGCCCAGGAGCCCGCGAATCCCAACCAGCGGCGAACCGTGCGGCGGCCGGTGTTGCCCGATCCCGCCCGGATGGCGCTCCGCCCCGTGATCGAGCCCTGGGAGACGCGTCTCCCCGACGATCCCCAGGCCGCGGCCCTGCTGGAAGGCGTTCGCGAGAAGCACAGCCTTCCCGGCATGGTCGGCGCGATCCTCAAGGGGCCCTCGGTCGTCTCCATCGCTGCGACCGGAGTCCGCAGGATCGGCGACGCCGGCGCGTTCCGCACGACCGATCAGATCCACCTCGGATCCTGCACCAAGGCGATCACCGCCACCCTGCTGGGTACGCTGTTCGAGGAGGGCGTGCTGTCGCCGTCGAGCACGATCGGCCGGGTTTTCCCCGAGTTCGCCGATCGGCTCCACCCTGATTTCCGCGACGCCACCCTCTCGCACCTCTTGACGCATCGGGCGGGCCTGCCGCACGACGCCGACTGGTGGAACCTGCCCGGCATGAACCCGACCGAGAAGCGATACGCGGCGCTGGTCGACCTGTGCTCGGTGCCCCCCAAGACACTACCCGGGAAGACTTACGCCTATTCCAACGCCGGCTATACGCTGGCGGGGCTGATGGCCGAGCACGTCACGGGGGCCTCGTGGGAGAACCTGGTCCGCGCCAGGGTCTTCGAGCCGCTCTACATGTACTCGGCCGGCTTCGGTCCGCCGGGGCTGGACGGCTCCTCGCGCGAGAACCAACCGTACGGGCATCAGCTTTCCATGGGCAAGCCGAAGCCGATCCGCCACGACAACCCCGAGGTCATGGGGCCTGCGGGGACGGTCCACTGCTCGATCGTCGACTGGGCCAAGTTCGCGATCGCCCACCTCCGCGGCGAGCGACCCGGGGCGAAGCTGCTCCTTCCTGCGACCTACCAGGACCTCCACACGCCGCCGCCGCGTTTCGAATACGCCGGCGGCTGGCTCGTCTTCAATCGCCCCTGGGCGGGCGGCCGCGCCCTGAACCACGCCGGCAGCAACACCATGTGGTACGCTGTCGTCTGGCTCGCTCCCGAGCGCGACTTCGGCGTCCTCGTCGCCACCAACATGGGCGGCGGCCCCACCGCCAAGGCCTGCGACGAAGCGGTCGGCGCCCTCCTCGGTCGCTACCGCGAGGCGTTTGCGGGGGTGTGAGGTCGCTCACCGTGCCACTCCCACTCTCTCAGGGCTTGGCTATGGACCAGATAGCGTTGATGAGTGAGGAGACCGAGGCGGGGGCCGAATTCATCGGCCGCTTTGACGCGGTGATTCCGGTCAAAGTCGCGTTCTGGCTCAATCCGACGGAAGCGGGCCGGTGGTATCTCTACATCGCGTCCGACGAATTCGACGACCAGAACCTCGGACCTGGTTATCGGGAAGTCCTGCGCCAGGCGAAGGAGCACTCGAACTTCTACGTCGACCCTTTTCGGGTGCGACTCATCCCGGCGCGCGACCCCCGGGCTCTGGCCGCGTTGGATATTCACCGAAGGTATCCGAGCCAGCGGCCGACTCGCATCGGAGCCGGAGCCTTCGGCGGGATGAGTGTGGATGGAGTCTTCATCTATCCAGCCGCAGCGGGAGCGCCGACGGTTTGAGAGGCCGCGACAAAGCCGCCGGTATCTTCGGCAACCGGTACCGCGCGACTTACGTGGGAGCGTAAGCACAACCGGCACGTGATCCGCTATCAGCAATTATGGGCCGGAACTTGTGACCAATCGGATCGTGGCCCGGCGGACGCTGAAGTAGTCTTCGCCCGAGAAGACGAGGTGGAGGGTCTTCCCGTCGGCCCCGGCCCATTTGGTGGGGAAATCGCCGTGTTCGCCGGGGCCGGCGTCCCAGCGGGGGGTGAAGTAGGCCGTGGTCCACGGGCCCCAGGGTTCGGGGGCGTCGTAAACGGCGAAGCCGCCCTCGAACCGGGTGTCGGCCCTGTCGGGATGGCCTATCGGCTGGGGGATCTGCTGCCACCAGAGGTAGCGGCGGAGGCTCGGTTGATACGTCATGGCCGACCGCAGGCAGGAGCCGGGGTTGGTGAAGACGCCTTCGCGGCGGCCGGCGTCGGGGGACCACTTTGGCTGACCGTCGACGGAGCCTGTATAGAACTCCCAGGAGGATCGCTCCGTCAGCCGGCTCTTCGGCGCCCGCATGAGGATGAACCGGTCGGCCGGCGTGTGGGCCTGGGGACCGTCGTGCGAGTAGGCGTAGACGAAGTCGTCTCGTGCGTCCTGGTAGTTTCGGCCGAAGTTGACGAAGCCGACGAACCCAAACTCGTCGAGCCGCCAGTCGGCGAACGTCCAGGTCCGCGCATGGTCGGTCGACCAGGCGAGTTGGGCCCCGCTTCCCTGCCCGTCGACGTGGTCCAGCCAGAGGTACAGCACGCCGGCCACCGACAGCAGGCCGGAGCCCTTCTTTCCGCGGCGGCCGTCGCCGAGCTGTTCGCCATTGGAGGGGACGTTGACCCCGACGAAGTCGCCCGGTCCGCCGGCGATCCGGGCGAAGCCGCAGCTCAGCTTCCGCTTCGACTTCGGCGGGAAGCCGGTCCCGTCGCCGAACGTCGTGTAGAGGGCGTCGTCGTCGGCCCAGGTCAGCGGCCAGTTGTCGCCGTCCCGCGCCTGACGAACCACCGTGTCGAGCGGAGCCCATCCCAGCCCGGCGATGACCGGACTCGGAGGATACGGCGGGACCGCCTCTTCGCCGTTCACGAAGTCTGTGAGCACGAAGAGAAGGACAAGCCCAGCCAGGAATCGACTCACTCGCTGAAAGCGCACAGCCCCCCGGCGCATCTGGAACCGCTTGTCGCACGTCATGGCTTCGCCAATCCCCGAACAGAATTCAGGTTTCGACCCCATGATAGTAATAGCAGGACCGGCCGCGGGAGGGACGACGGAAGAACGAACGCGGCAGGCGCATTCTCGCGAAAACTGACCGATCGAAGCCAATTGCCGAGGTTGGATTTTGGTGCTCAACCCATTGATCCGAGAACGACTTACGCCGATCGGGTTCGGTCGCGCATCGGCGCGAGCGAACCCGATTCGGTGGTCACTCGGCGTCGTCGGGGAGGTTGAGGACCTGGCCGACGGGGAGGCGGGCCGGATCGTCGATGACGTCGCGGTTGAGGTCGAGGATCTCGCGGGCGCGTCGGGAGTCGCCGAGGCGGTCGCGGGCGATCGTGCGCAGGGTCTCGCGGGCGCGGACCTTGTGGACGGGGGGCGATGCGGCGCGGCGGCTGGTCGCGGCGGGTTCGTCGAAGTCCTCGCGGGACGATGCGCGGCGGCGTTCGCCGGTGTCGGCGGTTCGCTCCGTGGAAGGGTCGGAGACGGGGAGGTTCAACTCGCCTTCGAGCTTTCCACGGCGGACGGGGACTCCGGCAGCGGCGGTCCGGGGGGCCTTCGCGGGGGCGGCGGCCGTCTCGGCGGGGTCGCGGTTGCGAGAAGATCGTCCGCCGGGGGGGTCGATGTAGGCCGGGTCGAGGTCCTCGGGGGGCGGGATCCGGATGACGGCGCCGACGTACAGGTCTTCGAGCCGCTGGAACTGGTCGGCGTTGGCCTTGCCGAGCGCCCGGTAATAGCGGCCGGAGGCGTAGTGGGTCCGCGAGATCGTCCAGAAGTTCTCGCCGGCCTGAACCTTGTGGAGAACGGTGTCCATCTTGCCTTCGTCGGACGCGGCGGCCGCTCGCGACGAGGCCCTGGAGGTGACGGCGGCCGCCGTCGCTCCGGCGGCTCCGGCCGCAGCGCCGACGGCCGCGGCGGGCCGGGTCTCGACGGGGACGAACCGGATCGGCTCCTCGTTCGCCGCGCGACGAGCGTCGCGCAGGGGATCGCTGGATTCGCCCGTGATGGGATCAACGCCGTCGCGGGAATCCATCTCCTCGGCGTCGAGCTTGACGGGACCGCCGTTGTGCTTGAGCGGCAACCAGTCGGTCTTCGGCTCCGCCGTCGGCGGCGAAACAGACGAGGGGGCCGTCGGTTCTGGAGTCGGACTCGGCATGTTCGGACCGGGGGCGGCTTCCGCCGCAGCGGCTCCGGCGATGGCCCCCAGGGCCGGGAAAGCGGCCGGAGGCGCGGACGGCTGGACGGGCTCCGCCGGCGGGGTGAACGCGGGTTCGGCCGGGGGAGTCGACGGCTGAGAGGCCGGAACGTCGCTCTTCTGCGGCTTCGGCGAAGCCTCGGCCGGAGGCGCAGGGGCCGGAGCCTCAGGCTCGACGGCGGGGGCCTTGGGCTCTGGCCCAGCCGGGAACGCCGGCGCGGGGGCCTTCTCGGAGTCGGCCGCCTCGGGGGCTGGCGCGGCGGCGGGGGCCGGCATCGCGGGAGGGAGTTCCGGCTCAGTGGTCGGCGTCGGGTCCGGACCTGGGGCTGGGGCCGGGGCCGGGCCTGCGGGGGGGAGTTCCGGCTCAGCAGCCGGCGTCGGGTCCGGGGCTGGGGCCGGGGGCTCCTCGATCGGCTTGGCGCTGGCGAGCAACAGCGAGGCACCGGGCTCGACCGCCGGTTCGACCGCGGGCGCCGGGGCCGGAGCGACGGCCTCGCCCGCCTTGGCGTCGATCATCGACGGCAGTTCCGGCATCGCCGGATCGCCGCCGGCCAGCTTGACCTCGGCCGGCTGGGGAGTCGGTTCAAGGGTGGCCGGGGCGGGACTCGCTCCCACGGGAGTCGGGGCGGGAGCGGGGCCTTCGGCGACGGACTCGGCTGCAGGGGGAGTCGGGCCGGAGTCTTTCTTCGGATCGGCCTCGGCACCCTTCGGCGAAGGGTCGGCGCTCGCCTGGGAGGCCGCTGCATCGGGGGGCTCGATCTCGACAGGGAGGGGAGCCTTGCCCGATCGCAGCGAGAAGACGCCGCAGAGAACCAGGGCCGACAGACCCGACGCGATCGAAGCGCGGGGGTAAGCGCGGGCCAGCCCGCCGACCTGGGACGCAGCGGCCGTCGTTCCGCCCCACGCCTTGGAGGCGATTGGACCGATCGCCCCCAGGATCCGGGCGATCGCCTTGGGGGAGGTCGGATCTTCCTCGAGCGCCTCGGCCACGGTCTCGACGGCCTCGGCGACCTCCTCGGAGGGGAGGACCTCGGCGGCGTCTTCGTCGTGGATCAGTTCCTGGGGCTCGTCGGGGTCGGGATGGGTTCCTGGTTCGACCATCGTTCGGCCACCCTTAGTTTGGCGCTTCGGGCGCGGGGGTTGACGGCGGTTTCCTCGGCCGTCGCAGTGATCGGTTTCTTGGTCAGGACGGTCCATCTCGGGTCGTTGCGGAACGCCCACTTCACGCGCCGGTCTTCCAGCGAGTGGAAGCTGATGATCGCGGCGCGACCGTGCGGGGCCAGGATCTCGGGGAGAGTCGCCAGGATCGAATCCAGGTGCTCCAGCTCGTCGTTGACGAGGATCCGGAGGGCCTGGAAGACCCGCGTCGCCGGATCGATCGGCCCGTGCCGCAGCTTCCCGGGGATGCAGCGGCGGACCAGATCGGCGAGTTGGGTCGTGGTCGTGAGCGGCTCAGCCTCCCTGGTCTCGACGATCCGCCGGGCGATCCGGCGGCTGAACCGTTCCTCTCCGAACTCGAAAAACGCCTTCGCCAGCTCCTCGTCCGACAGCTCCGCAAGCAGGTCGGCAGCGGTCGGGCCGTCCGAGGTCGGGTCGAACCGCATGTCCAGCGGGCCTTCCGTCCCAAAGCTGAAACCCCGGTTCCGCCAGGCGAGCTGGTCGGATGAGAGCCCCAGATCCAGGAGGACGCCGTCCACGGTCCCGGCCGCGATCCCGAGTTCCGCCAGCCCCTCGCGCATCGCGCTGTACGGCGCGTGGACGAGGTCGACGGGGAGCCCGGCGGTCGCCGCGCGGGCCAGTTCCAGCATGTTCGGGTCGCGGTCGAAGCCGATGACCTTCCCGGAGCCGACGAGTCTGGCCAGAGCCGCGGAATGCCCGCCGGCGCCGGCCGTTCCGTCGACGAGGATCGATCCCTCACGCGGCGCGAGCCATTCGATCACCTCGTCCATCAGGACGGAGCGGTGGACGGCTCGGGGCGGCTGGGGTTCGGACCCGTCTGGATCGGGAGGCCTCTCGGTTGACACGGCCAGGACGCTCGTTTCGCTGCCAAAGACGTTGGACCGACCCGTTCCCGGGCCGGCGCCGCGGACTCTACCCGACCGCCCAGACCTGTCAACCCCGAGGCCCTCGCGGGCGCTCGGTCGGCCGGGACGATCCCTCTTCATCTTACAATCGGTCGGCCGCCCGGTGGGCTTGAGACGGACTTCACCGCGGCGGCTCCCCTTTTCGACGCCCCCCGTCAAGGGATATGATGGAAATCCGAGGTCGAGTGGCGCCGTCGTGAGACGTGACGCGGACCAGGGACGGCGAAGCCGTGCTGTTTGATCGAGGCCGACGATACGGCCAGAGCGAGTGCATCATGACCCGACGTTCCCGAGGCCGCGAAGTCGCCCTCCAGGTCCTCTACCAACTCGAACAAAACTCGGGCGTCGTCACGCCGGACGTCCGACGCTTCATCGACCGCCGTCTGCTGCGCGACCGCGACCTGGCGGCGTTCACCCTCGGGCTCGTTGAGGGAGTTCGGCAGCACGGGCCCGCGATCGACGAGGCCATCAAGGAGGTCGCCGAAAACTGGCGGCTCGACCGGATGGCGGCGATCGATCGCAACATCCTGCGTCTCGGCGCCTTCGAGATCCTCCACCGGCCTGAGGTCCCCGCCAAGGTCGCCATCAACGAGGCGCTGGAACTGGCCAAGCGGTACAGCACCGCCCAGTCGAGCCGGTTCGTCAACGGCATCCTCGACAAGGTCCTTCAGAACCGAGACTCCGCCGAGGGCGAACGCCCGGCCGACGAAGCCGCGGCCGACCCGGACGTCGAAACGGCCCCCGAGGCCGCGACGCCGCCTGCGGCCGTTGAGGAAGGCCCCGGCGCGTGAACCGCCGCGACGCCGACCTGCACGTCCACACGACCCACTCCGACGGCTCCTGCTCCCCGTGCGAGGTCGTGATCGCCGCGGCTCAGGTCGGCCTGGCGGCGATCGCGATCACCGACCACGACGCCGTCACCGCGTTGGCGGTCGCTCGTCCCGAGGCCGATCGGCTGGGCGTCGAGTTGGTCCCCGGCGTGGAGCTGACCTGCGAGTACCGAGCCCGGGAGGTCCACCTCCTGGGCTACTACTTCCGCGACGACGACCCCGACCTCCTGGCCGCCGTCGCCCGCCTCCGGGCCAGTCGCGCCGAGCGGCTGGGCTCGATGGCCGCAGCGCTGGAAGGGCTCGGACTGATCGTCGACGTGGAGGCCGTCCGCCGCTGCTTCCCCCGCGCCGCCTTGGGCCGCCGTCACCTGGCCGAGTATCTGTACCGGACCAAGCAATCGCCCAGCGTTCGCGAGGCGTTCGACCGCTGGCTGGCCGACGGACGTCCTGCGTGCGTCGAGAAGCTCCGGCTCGACGCCTTCGAGGCGATCGCCCTGGTCGGCAAGGCGGGCGGCGTCGTCTCCTGGGCCCACCCCCCGTACAACACCAACCTGGAGTCGCTGCGAGCTCTCGCGGACGCCGGCATGGCGGGCGTGGAAGTGGCCGGTCCGGGCGTCCAGAACCGCGTGGGCCGGCGGTTCCGCGACTGGGCGGCGACCCTTAACCTCGTCCCGACCGCCGGCTCGGACTTTCACGCTGCTGACCGGCCCGGACGGCGGGTCGGGGCTTACGTCACCCCCGACGCGGACCTTTTGCATCTCCGCGAACGGGCCGGCGCGTCTCGATCTGGGTGAAGATGTTAGAATCGGAAGCCTCGCTCGTCGGCGTGGCGTAAGGTCGGCGACGGACGGTTGGGAACAGGGAATTGCAGGGCGGACATGGCGATCAAAGGGATCCTGGAGCGGTTCAAGAAGGGGCTGGCCAAGACGGCGCAGCTGTTCAACGTCCGGTCGTGGTTCGGCCGGAAGGTGGACCAGGAGTTCCTGGACGAGCTGGAAGGCCGGCTGATCCAGGCGGACGTCGGCGTTGCGGCCACGCGCCGAATCATCGACTCGGTGCGGGAAGCCTACGCTGAGAAGACGGCCGACGAGCACCTCGTGGCGTTCGTCAAGGACCAGCTCAAGGAACTGCTGCGCGACGTGAGCCCGGAAACGCTGGCGGTCTCGTCCAAGAAGCCGAGCGTCTATCTCATCGCCGGGGTGAACGGGTCGGGGAAGACGACATCGATCGCCAAGCTCTCCCAGAGGCTGCGGAACGAGGGGAAGTCGGTCACGCTGGCCGCCTGCGACACCTTCCGCGCCGCCGCCGCCGACCAGCTTGCAATCTGGGCCGGACGCTCGGGTTGCGAGATCGTCCGAGGCGCCCCGGGGGCCGACCCGGCGAGCGTCGCTCACGACGCCTGCCAGCGCGCCCTGGCTCGCGGCAGCGACGTCCTGATCGTCGACACGGCCGGCCGACTCCACACCCAGACCCACCTGATGCGTGAGCTGGAGAAGATCAAGTCGGTCGTCCAGCGCCAGATCCCCGGGGCGCCGCACGAAGTCCTGCTGGTCCTCGACGGCACCAACGGCCAGAACGCCATCCGCCAGGCCGAGGTCTTCACCAAGAGCATCGGCTGCACGGGGGTCATCCTGACGAAGCTGGACGGCACGGCCAAGGGGGGCGTCGTGGTGGCCGTCCGCCAGACGATGCAGCTTCCCGTGAAGTTCCTGGGCGTCGGCGAGGGGATCGAGGACTTCCAGCCCTTCGACGCCGAAGCCTTCGTCGAGTCTCTGTTCTCCTGATCACGGCCCTTGGCGCGGCGGCGGTCGCTCGGCTACGGTTTGTTCAACGTCCGTTGAACAGGTCGGGCCGGAGGCTGCCATGACTCGCCCTCGTCCGCAATCCGCCTGCAGCGGCCCGACGCGCCGGGGGCTTTTGAGCGCCGCGCTGGCGTCGGGGCTCGGCCTCGACCTGCCGGGCCTGCTGCGGGCCCGCGCCGAAGGGCGTCCCGCCGGATCGTCGCTGCCGCCGATCCGGTCGTGCATCGCGATCTTCTACTACGGCGGCCCGAGCCAGCTCGACACGTTCGACCCCAAGCCCGACGCACCGGCCGAGATCCGCGGCGAGTTCAAGACGATCGCGACGAGCGTCCCCGGCACCCGGATCTCTGAGCACCTGCCGATGACGGCTCGGGTGATGCACAAGATCGCCCTGATCCGGACGATGCACCATGAGAACCGGCTGCACGACCCGGCGTCGATCCACACCTTCACCGGCCGGCTGCCACCTCAGGGGGACTTCGAGCTGTTCTCGGCGGTCCCCCAGCGCTTCCCGAGTTGGGGCGGGGCCGTCTCCTACATGATGCGGGACCGCGATCTGCCGGTCGCCCATGCGATCCTGCCATTCGCCTTCCACAACGTCGTCGAGACGCCCTGCCAGGGGGCGGGCTTCCTCGGCCCGGCGTTCGATCCGTTTCGCATCGGGATCGACCCCGCAGGACAGTCCTACCGTGCGGACCTGCTGGTCGGAGCGGAAGGCGTCGGCCCGGACAGGAGCCGTCGCCGTCGCGACCTTCTGGAGGCGATCGACGCCCAGGCCGCATCGAATCAGGCCCGCGAGATGCGCCGGCATTATGAGAAGGCGTACCGGCTCCTGGCCTGCGAGGAAGTCGCTCGGGCGTTGGAGATCGGTCGCGAGGACCCCCGGACGCTCGCCCGTTACGGCGTGCCGGACGGGCAATGGGCTCAGGGCGGGACCACCGGCGCGGAGCTGGGGTACGCACGCAATATGCGGGGGTGGAACCTGCTGGTCGCGCGGCGACTGGTGGAGGCCGGCGTCCCGTTCGTGAACGTCGCCGACTTCCAGCAGCAGGGGCAGAACTGGGACTCGCACGCGAAGAACTTCGAGCAGCACCGCGACCACCTCTTGCCGCCGATGGACCGGGGCCTCTCCGCCCTGATCGAGGATCTGGACGCCCGCGGCTTGCTGGAAAGCACCCTGATTGTCGCCCTCGGCGAGTTCGGCCGGACGCCGAGGATCAATTCAACGGCCGGTCGCGACCACTGGCCCGATTGCTACACGGCCGTTCTGGCCGGGGGCGGCGTCCGGGGCGGGGCGGTGCACGGCGTCAGCGACCGCTTCGCCGCGCAGCCGGCCTCTGACCCCGTTTCCCCCGCCGACCTCGCCGCCACCATCTTCTGGCGTTTCGGCCTCGACCCAGCTTGCCAGATCCGCGACCCCGAGGGGCGTCCCTTCCCCCTGGCCGACGGAACGCCGTTGACCCACATGTTCGGCTGACGGCTGGGCTCCGTCGCGATTGACAGATCGGTCGGATTGTGGATAACACGGACGCCCTCGTTGCGCCCGGCGTCTTGAGCCCAGGGAAGGGTGAACACGTCGCGCGGTCCGCCGCCGTCGGGGGCGATCCGTGGAGGATGGATGGCGACCTTCCGCATCGACGCCCTCGGCCGAACGCCGGCCCGCCTTCGCAACTGGTTCGACCGCGCCCGCAAGGCGACTGGTGGTCGATCCGCGCCAGCGCGGCTGGGATTGATCGCGGTCACGGCCGGCTGCCTGGCCGTCGCCGGATGTCTGGCCGTCTGGTCCGTCGGCTCGGCTGATCGAGTTTACCTCGCCGCCGGCCGCGTCTTCCGGCCCGACGACCTCCACAAGATCGAGCGGGCCCTGCAATCTCAGGGAGTCGAGTACCGGATTGACGACCGCCGCATGAGCGTCGCCGGCCGACAGGCCGAATCCGCCGCCGCGCTCGTCGCCAAGCTCGACCTGGGACCGCGCTCGCCCCGGGAGCTGCGCGACGTCGCCCCGGCCAGTTCCTTCTTTGAGAGCCCCAGTGAGAAGGAAGACCGGCTTCTACGCGGACGAGCCCAGCTTTGCGAGGCGTTCATCGACGATCTGCCCGGCGTTGAGAGCTCGCTGGTTAGGATCAATCGCAGTCAACAGCGCGGGGGGATTCGTCCGACTGTGAAGTCGACGGCCTTCGTCAGCATCCAAACCGAGGGGGGGCGTGACGTGCCACTCCCCACCGTCGACTCGATCGTTTCCATCCTCATCGGCAACGAGCCCGGCCTTCAGCGGGAATCGATCACGGTCATGGACGGCGCGGGGCGTCGCTACCTGGACGCCGGCAATCCCGAACTGACCGCCCTGACCAACAACCGGGCCCACGAGGACGAGATCAGCCGGCGGATCCGCGACCAACTGGACTGGATCAAGGACGTCCGCGTCACGGTCACGATCCACGACCCTCCTCCGGCCACGACGCCCGCGCCGACCGTCCAGACATCGTCACCGAAGTACGAACCGGCGACGACTCACGCGGGGATGTCCGTCGGCCTCAACCGGGCGATGGAGATCGAGACCGACGAAGAGCCTGCACCCGCGCCGGAGGTCGTCGTTCCTGCTCTCCCCACGCCGGCGAAGCGTCACGGCGAGGTCTGGGTGCTCGTCCCGCGGAGCTACTACTACAACGCCACCCGCAAGCCCGAGGGAGGCGCTGCGTCCCACGAGGACCACGTCGCCCTGATGAACCGGACGGAGGGGCTGGTCCTCAACGCGGTCCGGCTCGCGGCGTCCGACGACGACGGGATCGAGTGGGCTCCGCCGAAGGTCGACGTCTTGCCCGACGAGATGCCCGTCGATACCGCTCCATCCGTCGCCGTCTCGTCATCTCGGCGAGCGGCCCGCGAGTGGGCGTTGGCAGGTGGTGCGGGGGCGGCCGCGGCGGCCATTGTGGCGATCGGCACCTGGATCCTCGGCGGCTTGCAGCCCTCGCGGCGGAGTTCCTCCTCGCGGAGCGGCGATCTGCGCTACCACCGTGGAACGCCCGGAACGCCGGCTCCGACGGAGCGGGTCCTTGAATTCGTCCGACGCAATCCGGAAACCGCATTCAGCGTCCTCAACCGATGGACGACCCAGGGAGGGGGGAGGTCATGAATCCGACGGCCCCGTCCGCTCGACCGACGCAACGCGCTCGCGACATGGGCGACCCTCCGCGCGTGACCTCGCCCACGGCGAACGCGCCCGAGGCCGCGCCGCCGATCATCGATCCGCCGTCGATCACCGCCATCCCGCCCCTGCGCAAGGCGGCGATCGTACTGGTGAGCCTGGAGCAGTCGCTTTCCTCGCAGATGCTCGCCCACCTGGATCACGCCGCGGTCGAGGCCGTCACCTGGGAGATCGCCCGGATGGACCGCGTCGACCCGGCCGAACAGGCCGTGGTTCTGGAGGAGTTCCTGGCGCTCGGCCTGCGACGGCTCTGCTTCGTTTTCGAGGACGTCCTTCGCATGGACGACCGCCAGCTCCGAGCCGCGTTTCGCCCCGAGGACGCCGAGGCCTGGGCGTTGGCCCTGGCCGGCTCGGCTCCGCCGCTGCGGGCCAAGGTGCTTGGCGCGCTGAACACGTCGGCCGCCCTGGTGCTCCAGCGTCATCTGGAGAACCTTGGGCCGTTCCGGCTCTCGGACACGGAAGTCGCGCAGGTGGAGGTCGCGGAGTTGCTCCGGATCCTCTCCGACCAGGGCGCGATCGACCTGCCCGATCCCAGCGGCCGGGAAGAAGTGCTGGTCTGAACGCCCCGGAAGGACTCCACGCTTCGCCACGGATGAGGGGACGTCGTATGGCCCGAACCAAACTCCTGCTGCTGTCTCTCGCCCTGCTGCTGGCGACGGCCCCGGCCGTACCAGCCCAGGAAGCCCCCGCGCCCGAAACGGTAAAGTCGTCGCGGGAGACGCTCGCCTCCCGGAAGTCGCGTTCAACGCTCGCGCCGACCTCGCAGGCCTGGTGGCTGGGGACGGCCGTCATGATCCTGGCGCTCGGCGGCGCTGGTGCGATCTGCATGGCCGCGAAGCATCGGACCGAGAGTGGGCCGACGGTTCGCCTTCAGGTCGTCGGCCGGGTCGCACTCCCCCCGAAACACGCGGTCTTCGCCGTGAAAGCCGGCGGTCGGACGCTTCTGATCGGCGTCGGCCCCCAGGGGGCGCCCTCGCTCGTCGGCGAGCTTGACGCCGACGATGAACCCGTCGTCGAGCCAGCCAAGGTCTCCACGCCTCATCGCCCGGTCCACACCCAGCCACGCTTTGACGTGAGGATCGGAGACGAATCATGAACGGCCGAAACGCCGCGCGATGGTTCGCCGTGATACTGCTCCTGACGCTCGCATCGCCATGCCTCGCCCAGACGCAGGCGCAGCCCGGTCCTCAGCGCAAAGCGGCGGTCACCCAGGTCAACACGCCTGTCGAGGTCCCCGAGCCCTCGCCGACGCCCGAGAAGGCTGCGACGCCGACCATGGCGGCCGACGCGTCGCGGACGGTTCAGCAGGTCTTGATGTTCGGCGCGGCCTCGCTCATCCCGGTGGCGCTGCTGACGATCACGCCGTTCGTGCGGATCAACATCGTGCTGATCCTGCTGCGACAGGCGCTGGGGAGTCCGCAGGTGCCGGGGAACCAGGTGCTCACGGCGCTCTCGCTCTTGCTTGCCGCCCTGGTAATGCGGCCCGTCGCCGAGAAGGTCTACGTCGAGGCGATCGAGCCCTACCAGGCCGGTCGCGTAGGCGTCGCCGAAGCCTGGCGGACCGGGTCGGAACCGATCAAGACGTTCATGGTCGATCAGATCGTCCTGACCAACCATCAGGAATACCTGACGACGCTCTACGACCGGGCGCATCCCGGCGCGTCCTTCGGTTCGAAGCCCGACGCGGCGGAGGACTTCCCGATCGGAGTCGTCGCGCCGGCGTACATCCTCAGCGAGCTGACGACGGCCCTGAAGATCGGCTTCATGCTCTACCTGCCGTTCCTGGTGATCGACCTGGTGGTCTCAGCCGTGCTGGCGGCGATGGGGCTGTTCATGCTGCCGCCGACGCTGGTTTCGACGCCCGCCAAGTTGATCGTCTTCGTCCTGGCCGACGGCTGGCTGCTGGTGGCCGACATGCTGCTCGCCAGCCTTTCGGCCTAGAAGGAAGGAGCCCGCGCGTGGACCTCAACGTGACGATCGACTGGACCCGCGAGGCTCTCCGGCTGGCCCTGATGCTGGGCGGGCCGATCCTGGCCGCGGCGCTGGTGGTGGGGCTGGCGGTGAACGTTCTTCAAACCATGACCCAGCTTAACGAGCCGGTCGTCGGCCTGGTGCCGCGGTTGGTGGCCGTGGTCGTCGCCACTCTCGTCCTGCTGCCCTGGCTGGCGGCCCGTTGGATCGAGTTCACGGTCGATCTCATCGGCTCCATCCCCGACATGCTCTGATCCTGTTGCGAAGGCGGGCCTTGATGGGCGACATCCCGATCGAGCTGGGCTGGTCGTGGGCGACGGCGACGGCCTGCGTCCTGGCGGGCGCACGGACGGCCGGCGTCTGCTTCACGGCTCCGACCCTGGCCGCCCCCGGGCTCGACTGGCGGTATCGTATCGTGACGGCGCTGGCGCTCGGCGTCTGGACGGCTCCGCTCGCCGCGACTGCGATTGGGACGCCCTCCTCACCCTACGGCTTCGGCGGTCTGATCGTCGGCGAGGCGCTCGTGGGGGCGTTGCTGGGGCTGTCGGCGTCGCTGGTGGTGGCCGGCGCTCGGCAGGCCGGCGAACTGGTTGCGGCCCAGGCCGGCCTGACGACAGCCTCGCTCTTCGACCCTGAGACGGGAGAGGAAACCTCGGCCCTCGGCCACCTTTACGGCCTGATCGCGATCGCCGTCTTCCTAGCGATGAACGGCCCGCTCGTGGTGCTCGACAGTCTGCTCCGGAGCTTTGAGGCGATCCCCGCCGGCTCGCTCGTCTTCGAGCGGAGCGTGATCCAGCAGTTGTTCGGACGCGCGGCCGAGGCGCTTCAACTGGCCGTTCGCGCCGCGGCGCCGCCGGCGATCGCCCTGGCGACGGCCGGCGTGGCGCTCGGATGGCTCGGCCGACTGGCCCCAAGCGTCCCTCTGATGGCCCTGTCGCTCCCCATTCGCGCGACCCTCGGCGTTCTTCTTATTATGGCGAGCTTGGCCGCCTTGACTGCCTGTCTGGAAGGCGGCTGGTCGGCCTGGGCGACCGGCGGATTCTGAGCGGGGAGGAGTGATGTCTGAGGACCGCACCCAAGCCGCGTCGCCGCGTCGCCGCCAAATGGCTCGCGAGCAGGGGCAAGCGGCGCACAGCCCAGAGCTGACGGCGGCCGTCGGTTGGCTCGTCGCTGTGGCGATGCTGGCTGCTTTTCAAACGAGCCTTGTCGGCTCGCTCGTCGAGGTTGTCCAGTCGCCGTTCGCGAGCCCCGCCGCTCGTCTCAATAACGCGGTCGATCTGGCGAGGCTGGTTCGAACGGCGATGTGGGGCGTTGCGATGCCGGTGGGGGCGGTGGTCTCGGGTTTCGCCGTGGGCGCGTTCGCGGCGCATCAGTTTCAGACCCTCGGCCTGTTCGCGCCGGGGCTGATCGCCCCGGACGTTTCGCGGCTTTGGAGGCCCGGGCGGGGCGGGGGATTGGGAGCGAAGGTCGAGCGTTGCGTCTGGTCTGCGGCCAAGGCGGTCATCCTGGCCGGCGTGATGATCTGGGGCGTGCGTTCGCGTTGGGATGTGCTTGAAAGCCTGAGTTTCCTGGACTTTCCTGACGCGGTTCGCGGCGGTCTCGGCGCCTTGCTGGCTCCGGCCTGGACGCTGGCGGCGGCGATGCTCGCGGTCGGGATCGTGGACTATGGGCTTCGCTCCTCGCGGTTCGAGGCCATGCTGCGGACGACGCCCGAGGAACATCGAGAGGACCAGCGGACCATCGAGGGGGATCCCCGGACCCGAGCCTCGCGACGGAGGCTGGCGAAGTCCTGGCGCGAGGGGGCTTCCGAACTCCTCGAAGGGGCGACTCTCGTGCTGACGGGCGACGGGGGACTAATCGTGGTCCTCGCCGGCGGACCGCCGCCGCGCAAGGTATTCGTCCGGACCGCGGCGCGAGGGAAGTCGGCCGCGCCGCTGAGAGCCGCGATCGCGCGGGCGAATCTGCCGACGCGCGAGGCTCCGTCGCTCGCTCGGCTGATCGTTTCGAGGCCGGCCGCATCGTCGCGCGGGGCGATCGCCGATCCGCTGCTGATCGCCCAGATTCGCGCCCTCTGGCAGACCGCCTGATCCGGCGTAGAAAAGCAGGTCAAGCAGTCCATTCGCCCTGGACACTTCCGGGCGTCGGAAGTATGGTCCCTGCACACATCACGCGGGCCGGTTCCGGCGCGCAGGTCCAGGCATCCTGAGTGGGTTCGTTGAGATTGCGGCGACGCTTCGCGCGTTGGGTCGCGCTCGATCGTTCGGCCTTTTGGAGAGGAATGGATGCCCCCCTCGACGTCCGGTAGCAACGCCTTCTGGCGGAATGCTTCGAGCCTGGTGCTGCCGCTGACGATCGTCGGCGCGGTGCTGGTCTTCGTCGTACCCATCTCGGCCGAGGTGCTCGACCTTCTCCTTTCAGCGAACCTCACGCTTGCGGTGCTCGTCCTGCTGACCACGCTGGCGATCCGGACTCCCCAGGAATTCAGCGCGTTCCCGACGATCCTGCTGACGACCACGCTGACGCGGCTCGTCCTGAACGTCGCCACCACCCGGCGAATCCTCACCCACGGCGGAGTGATGGGCCTGGATGCGGCCGGCACGGTGGTCCGGGCGTTCGGCCAGTTCGTCGCCGGCGACCAGGTGCTGGTGGGCGTGATCCTCTTCTCGATCCTCGTCGTCATCCAGTTCGTCGTGATCACGAAGGGCGCCACGCGCATCAGCGAGGTCGCCGCGCGGTTCATGCTCGACGGCCTGCCTGGGCGGCAGATGGCCATCGACGCCGACCTGCACGCCGGGATCATCGACCAGCATCAGGCCCACGCCCGGCGTGACGAGGTCTATCGCCAGGCGGACTTCTTCGGGGCGATGGACGGCGCCGGCAAGTTCGTCCGGGGCGACGCCGTCGCGGGCGTGGTGATCCTGCTGGTGAACATCGCCGGCGGCCTGTTCATCGGCGTCGTCCAGCACGGGATGGCACCGACGGAAGCGATCGACGTCTTCACCCGACTGACGATCGGCGACGGTCTGGTCAGCCAGGTTCCGGCGTTCCTGATCTCGCTGGCGGCGGGCCTGATCGTCACCCGATCGTCCTCGGCCAGCGACCTCGGCCGCGACGTCGTCGGCCAGCTCACCCGAAACCCCAGCGTCCTGGGCGTCTCCTCGGCGTTCCTCGCCCTGCTGGCCCTCACCCCGCTGCCGAAGCTCCCGCTGCTGACGCTCGCTGGCGTCCTGGGCTGGCGGGCCTACCGACTGAGCGGGCAACCGGTCGAGGAGACCGACGAAGAACGCGAGGCTGAGCCTCAGACCCGGCCTAACACACGGACCGACGCAGCCCGAGCCGAAGCCGAGCCCCACGTCCGTCCGGCCGCTGCGAGATCGCCTGAACCGGCCCGTCCCGCGAGCGACCCGGCCTCGGACGACATGCAGAACCTGTTGCACGTGGACCTGTTGGAGTTGGAGATCGGCTACCGGCTGATCAGCCTGGCCGACTCCACTCGCGGCGGCAACCTGCTGGAGCGACTGCGGACCGTTCGGCAAGACGTGGCCCGGGAGCTTGGCCTGATCGTCCCGCAGGTTCGGATTCACGACGAGATCGGCCTCTCGGCCCACGAGTATCGGGTGAAGATTCGCGGCACGGTCGTCGGCGGAGGTTCGGCTTACGCGGGCCGGCTGCTGGCCGTCCCGCCGGCGGGGCTGGCTGAGCGTCCCGAGGGACGCGAGGCCGTCGAGCCTGCCACCGGTCGCGCCGCGGTCTGGATCCACGCCGAAGGCCGCGAGGTCGCCGAACTGGCCGGGTGCAAGATCCTGGACGCCGCCGCCTACGTCGCCTCCCACTTCGGCGAGATCGTCCGCAACCACGCGGATGAGTTGCTGACCCGCGAACAGGTCGACCGTCTGCTGGATCGCGTTCGAAGCACGTCTCCGACGCTCGCCAACGAGGTCGTCCCCGGCCTGATGCGGCCCGGCGAGTTGCAGCGGCTGTTGCAGAACCTCCTGCGAGAGCAGGTGAGCGTTCGCGACCTGGAAACGATCCTGGAGACGATGGCCGTTCACGCGGGGAAGACCAAGGACGTGGAGTCGCTCACGGAACTGGCCCGCCAGAGCCTCGCGCGTCAGATCACCGAGAGCCACCGCTCGGAAGACGGCCGGCTGCGGGTCGTGACGCTGGCCCAGGATCTCAACGCCAGGCTAGCGGCGGTCGCCGCGCAGTCGGAGGCCCATCCCTCGGAAGCGCTGGGGGACGAGACGGTCCGCAACATCCTTCGCGCCGTGGCTCAAGGAGTCGCGGCCCTGGTCGACGCCGGCCTGCCGCCGATCGTGCTGACGACGGCCTCCGCTCGAGCCGTGCTCAAGGACCTGACCCGCGCCGATTTGCCCCGGCTCGTCGTCCTCAGCCAGCGCGAGATTCCCCGCGATACGCCCGTCGAAGTTCTCGGGACGATCGTCGAGGATCCGATCGAAGAGGATGAAGCAGACGCGACCGGCCAGGATCCGATCTCGTTCGCCACTACCGAGGCGTTCGCATGAGCGCCGCGGGGCCCGCAGGACGGGCCGTGGTCGCAGGCGCCGCGAAGGTGCGGACCTATCGAGGTCGGACGATGCGCGAGGCCCTGACGCGGGTGCGCCGCGACCTCGGGGGCGATGCCGTGATTCTCGCCGCGCGAGAGGTCCGCCGCCGTCGGCTGTTCGGGCTGGGCCCTGACCAGTCGGTGGAGGTCGACGCCTCGCCGCCGCGATCGGAGTGGCTCGCGACGCCGGCCGACTCGCGACCCCCTCGCGGACTTGGCGGCGATCTCGGAAAGCTCCACATGATGGTCGGCGCGGTGAGCCGCCGGGGGGCGGTCGAGCAATGGACGCCCGAACTCCCCTCTGGCCTGGCGACCGCCTACGCTCGTCTCCTCGATCTCGACGCTCCCGAGCCCCAGGCGCGAGCCCTCGTTCGCGAGGCGGCCCGCGGCGGCGATGCTGAGGAATCCACGATCCCCTCGACAGGCGTCGTCGCCGTCAGGCAGGCCCTGGAAGACGCCCTCTCGATCGCCCCGCCGGTCCGCCCGGTCAGCGGCACGCGGCGGGTCGTGGCGCTCGTCGGGCCGACGGGTGTGGGGAAGACGACGACGATCGCCAAGCTGGCTGCGACTCTGAGGCTTCAGCAAGGGGCACGCGTCGGCCTGCTCACCGTCGACGCTTACCGCATCGCCGCCGTGGAACAGCTCAAAACCTACGCCGAGATCCTCGACGTGCCGATCGCCGCGGCCGACGACCCTGAGTCGGCCCGTGGGGCTCTCGACGGTCTCGACGCTGCGGACGTCGTTCTGGTCGACACGGCCGGACGAGGCCCTCGCGACCGTGAGCGCATCGGCGAACTGGGCGATCTTCTGGCTCGATTGCGGCCTGACGAGGTCCATCTGGTCCTGTCCGCGACCACGTCCGCGCGGGGCCTTGGCGCGTCGGCCGAACTGTTCGCCCCCGCGCATCCTGACCGCTTGATCTTGACCAAGCTCGACGAAGCCGAGACTCTTGGGCCCTTGCTGGCCGTCCTCGGCCGAGCCGACCTCCCCGTCTCCCATCTGACGACGGGGCAGGCCGTGCCCGACGACGTCGAGGCCGCCTCGCGGGGCCGCCTCGCTCGGTTGATCCTCGGCGAGGAGGCGGTCGCATGAGCGTGAAGCCGAAACCGAAACCGATTCGCGTCGACGAGATCCCCCGGAGGCGTTCCATGGACGACCAGGCCGAGAGCCTCAGACGACTGGTCCAAGCACGCCGCGATTGGGAAAGGCTCACCACCGGCCCTCCTCGGCGTCGGCGGGTGGAGGACGAGCCGTCGCGGAGGCCGACTTCGGCGTTCGGAGGCGGAGAATCACGCGGAAGCAGACGCGACGAAACGCGGAATCCGGGCTGACGCCCCCGGGACCGCGTCCAGCCAGGGACGGCGGACGACGGTTGAGAATGGCGGGCGGGTTGTTCGGGTTCTTCGGACGATGAGGCTCAAGACGAATGGGCGGGTCGTCCGATGAATACTGAGGATCGAGTTCCCTGAATGGTGAGGGGCGGGGGGCGGAATCGCCGACTCGGCCGACAGGTCCTCTAACGGGGGCCGACTCGGCGGGAGGAGATTCGCCCCGATCGAAGGAGGGCGGGCGGGCCGTCGCCCGCTCCCTGAGGCCGCACAGGGATGTGCGTCCCCTCGCAGCAGCCGACACGGAGGTCAGGATGTCAACCAAGGTGGATGTGGATGTGACCGAACTCTGGCGGGAGTTCAAGGAGCACCCCACCACGGAGCTGCGGAACCAGTTGGTCGAGCGTTACTTGGCTCTGGTCAAGTACAACGCCGAACGCATCTGGCAGCGCCTCCCCGAGGGGGTCGATCTTGACGACCTGATCTCGGCAGGGGTCTTCGGCCTGATGGATGCGATCGACGCCTTCGACTTGACTCGCGGCGTCAAGTTCGAGACCTACTGCGTACCCCGCATCCGCGGCGCCATGCTCGACGAGCTGCGCACGATGGACTGGGTCCCCCGGCTGGTGCGGTCCAAGGCCACCAAGATGGAGGAGGCCCGCAAGGAGCTGGAGGCCCGCCACGGCCGGCCCCCCACCGACGTCGAGCTGGCCGAGCGACTCGGCCTGCCGATGGAAGAATACGAGAAGATGGCCAACGACGCCAACGCCGTCGGCCTCATCAGCCTCAATAAGAAGTGGTATGAGACCGACAGCTACAAGGACGTCCGCGAGATCGACATTCTCGAGGACAAGAAGGGCGAGGACCCCACGCGTCGCCTCCAGCGCAAGGACCTGATGCGCATGGTGACGAAGGGGCTCAACCGCAACGAGCGTCTGATCATCATTCTCTATTATTATGAAGAATTGACCATGAAGGAGATCGGCGCGACGCTCGACCTGAGCGAATCGCGGGTCTCCCAGATGCACTCTTCGATCATCCAGCGGCTTCAGTCTCAGCTCTCGCTCCGCCGCCCCGAATTCGGCACCTGACCGGCCGTTCGGGCTCGAACTCGACTCGATCCAGCCGCGATCCGCGGCCCCGTCACCGCCGACGGGGCCGACCCGATCCGGCCCGCCGAGCCCGCCCCCCGACTCTCGGGAGCCCCCCGAAGGTCGGGGGGCGGGCTCGCGCGCCGTGGTCGCGTTCCCCTTCCCGCGACATACGGCCTACACTTAGAATGAATCCCGCGACGCCGTCGCCGACGGCTGATCCCAATCCGCAACCGGGTGACCCGACGACATCATGAAGACGCGACACGTTGCGCCGGCCCTCGTCATCTGTCTGGCCGCCCTCGCCGGGGAGTCGCCCGTTCGGGCCCAGGGATTCGGCTGGGGCGGGTTCGCCATGCCCTGGGTTCCCACCCCCACGAATTTCGTCAACGACTGGGCCCTCCAGAACGCAGCCCGGGCCGGCCGGCCCCCGTCGAACAACGTCTACGCCAACAACCCCAACTCGTACATCAACCGCTTGCGCGACCCCGGCTTCACGCCGACCCAGGACGCGCGCGGCTTTTCCTACGGCAGCCGTCGCGCCGCGGAAATCGCCGCGGCCCAGGCCGCGCGGTCCCCGGGCGAGGTCGCCGCACATGGCTCCTCCGCAACGACGGCTCCCCCGCCTCCGCCCCCCGCGAAGCCGGCTCAGCCCGTCGCCAGCTTCTTCGACGCTTCGGGCCGCCTCGTCTGGCCGGCCGAGGCGCCGACCAACGGCGACCTGAAGGCTAAACGAGACGTCTCCGACCAGGCTGCGGCCGCGGTCCGCCGCGAGGTCGACGCCCAGGGCTGGGCCCCCATCGCTCTGGCCGCAGAGGCTCGCCAGAAGCTTCTGGACTACGGCCGTCCGGCCCTTCAGGAAGTTCGAGCCTCATCCACCCCGATGATCGCCCAGACCTTCCACGAGTTTCTGATGAGCCTTTACAACGCCATCGGCTCGGCGACGGTTCCTCCGCCCCATTGAAGACGGGCTGGGGCTGGTTTGGCTGAATTGATCCCCGGTTGGTTGGCGAAGTGCGGGGCGGCGTGTTGAAGTCGAAGCTGCTCGATTGGATCGTGATGACCACCAGGGACGCCGCTTGGGCGCCGTCGCTGGTTTTCCTCGCCCACGCCGTCGCGTCCCTCGGCTTTCACGCCTACCAGCGCTGGCCGTCGCTCGACATCCCGATGCATTTCCTCGGCGGCGTCGTCATCTGCTATTTCTACCACCGAGCCTCCATCAACGCCTCGGCCGTCGGACTTCTCGGTCCGTTCCATCGCGTGACCCATGTGATCCTGGTCTTCGCACTGGTCGCGACGACCACGGTCTTCTGGGAGTTCGCGGAATACATCAGTGACCAGGTCTTCGGGACGCACGCTCAGGTCGATCTCGAAGACACGCTCCTGGATATGTTGCTAGGAATCGTCGGAGGCGTGGTCTTCCTGACCGCCAACTCTGCTCTTCGCCCGGCCCGGCGGCTGGGCTCCTGAGCCCTCGACGCCGGAGAGCCGCCAACGGCTCAACGGCTCCAGCCCGATCAAACCGGCCGACCAGGGCCGTTCGGTAATGGACCTGTCACGGAAGCGCATGAAAACGGGCGGCCTTCGTTGAACGAAGGGCCGCCCGTTTCATTTACGGCTCTTCGCGATTCAGCCTCAGGGCTTGACCAGCTTCGAGACGGTGGGTTCCAGGTTCTTGCGGACGAGGTCCAGGCCGACGATCTTCCCTTCGCGGTCGATGAGGACGCTGGCGGGGATCTCGGTGACGCCGTAGGCGCGGGCGATGTCGCCGGCGCCGGGGCGGTTCATCAGGATCGGCCAGCGGAGGTTGTAGTCCAGGGCGAAGCGGCGGACGTTCGGGATAAAGCTCTCGACGCTCGCCTTCTCGTCCTGGAGCGGGTCCAGGTTGACGCCGACGATCTCGAAGCCCAGGCCGTGATCGGCGTCGAACGTCTGCTGGAGCCAGGCGACCTCGGCGGCGCTGGGGAGGCTCCAGGTGGCCCCGAAGACCACGAGCACCACCTTGCCGCGGAGGGCGGCCAGGTCGAAGGACCGGCCGTCGATGTCGGTTCCCTGGATCGCTGGCGCCGGCTTGCCGATCAGATTCAGCCGGTTCAGTCGCGAGGCGAGATAGCCCTTGACCTCAGGGTGTTCCGCCTGGGTCGCGAGAAGTTGGAACGCCCGGGTCGCGACGTCGTAGCGGCCGGCATGAACCAGGCGCTGATAATAGGCGTCGGCCAGTCCCAGCACCTCGGCCGTGGAGAGGGTGCCTTCGGCGTGCGCCTCGGCCTTCTTCGCCATCAGGGTCGACAGATCCTTCAGCGACTGCTCGAAGTCGCCGCGGTCGCTCTCGGCGATCAGCTTGACGAGGTGGGCCAGCACCCTGACGGTCGGCGAAGGGAGTTGGGCGCGGATGGCGGCGTCGGCGGCCGGTTCGACCTCGGCGAAGACGTCGGACGCGATCGCCGAGCGGAAGAGTTGCTCGTAGACCGGGGCGGCCTCTTTGGGGGAGAGTCCGGCGGCCAGGGCTTGCAGCTTCGCCAGGCGTTCGACTTCCAGCCCCTTGAACTTCTGGGAATACTCGGCGTCGATGGCGAGGATGGCTTCGGCGGTTCCCTTGTCGGGGGTGCTGAGTTCAGCCCGCTCGCTTCTGGCCGTCGCCGGCGCCGTCGGCGCGACGGCCGGCGCTTGCTGGCCCCACGCCGGTCCGGCGGTCAGCAGCAGCCCAAGCGTCGCGGCTCGGGAGGAGCGGGTCACGGAACGGCGCGTCATCATAGGATCTCCTGATCGGTCAGGGTCGAAAATCGGGCGATCGGGGGTGGAGCAGAGTGATCGGCGTCGGTCTTCTTCGGCGTCGTGGACTTCGTGCGGGCCTTCCGGGGCGCCGACGGCTTCGGCGTGGGACGGTTCACCAGCCGCCACAACGCCGCGGCGAAGAGCATCGCCGCAACGATCGAGACGGCCCAGAGAGCCGCCTTGACGCCCGCCGAAAGAGGCTTCGCGGGCGTGTCTCGAAGGAACTCCGAGAACGGCCTGGACGGGCCCGTCGTTGATGGGGCCGTCTCGTCGATGAACAGGTCGTGGCCACGCCGCTTAATTGAGATCTCCTGACCAGGCTGTTCGCGTCGCTCCCCGGACATACCGCCATTCTCCACGCGAGACCGGGCCGCGACGCCCCCCATTTCGGTCGCCATTCCCAGACTAGTGTCGGCGGCCGGCCTGCACAAGGGAGGCCGTCGACCGGGGTCACGCCTCGGCGTGGAAGAACCAGTCCCAGCTCGGCGGTTCGGCGGCCAATTCGGTTGCTCCGGCGAAGTTCTCGTCCCATGGGTAGAGGACTTTGTCCAGGGTTACAGAACGGAAGCCCGCCTTGCCGAATCGATGCTGGAACTCGAACGGCAGCCAGAATTTTTGCCTCAGCCCCTGGTATCGGAACCGGCCGAAGGCGAAGTCGTAGCAGTTGTGTTCGCCGTGGATCGCCGCGAACCGCTCGGCTTCCGACGGCGCCAGGCCGCGTTCCAGGGCCTGGTCGTACAGCAGCATCGTGTGGTACTGGATCGCATCCATCGACGGCGCGATCCCCAGAAAGACGCCGCCGGGCCTCAACGCGCGGTGGATCGCCGTGAGGACGCGGTGAATCCTTTGGACGTCGGGCATCACCAGCGAGTTGACCGCCACGGCCACGTCGAGCGGTCCCGAGAGATCCTCAAGATCCTCCATCGTTCGCTCAAGAAACATCACCCGGTCGCGGTCGGCCTCGGCCACGCGTCCTCGAGCCCGTTGCAGCATTCCGGGAGCGAAATCCAGGGCGACGACGCGTCCAAACCGTTCCAGCAGCCGATTGATCAGCGGGCCGGTGCCGCACCCAAGGTCGGCCACGGTTTTCGTCTCAGGGGCCTCGATCGCGTCAAGCGCCTTCCAGAGTGGGTTCTGGACGCCGGGGCCGTAGGGGTTGAGGAAGACCTCGTCGTACCGTGCCGCATGTCGGCTCCAGGATCGGCTCTGGTCGGGCGTCTTGCCGCTGAAAGTCGTCACGATCGCCATCGTCCTCCGCAATGCGGGCCCGTCTCAGCCGGTTCAGCCGTCTTCTACTTAACTAATCATAGAACGTCGAAGCGACGGCGTCAGATCCTGCTCGTCGCTGATTCGGCCGTCAGGACCAGTTCGGAGCCGTCGAGTGTCAGGCCGCCGAGACGAGGAAGGGCGACGAAGTCGAACTCGTTGGCGTTGCCGAAAGCCCACGAGGCCGCTCGCGTCCGGCGTTTCGTCCCTCCCGAGAGTCGTCTCCAGGCGGACGTCATAAGCGTATCAACGGGCCTCTCGGATTGGACGACGACGCGTCGCCTTCGTGACAGGGCGTCCACGATCGGGGCGATCCTCGCGTCGACTTCTCCCGAAGGCTCTTTCCCCAGATTCACGGGTTTGACGCGACCTCGGGGGAGAGGAGTGTTCTGGTCGGCCGCCGTCCAGTCGTTGCGAAAGGCGGGGGCGAATGCCAGGGGGCAAGCCCCAGCGCGTCGATACGACCACGGTGAAACGAACAGGGCGTGGAAGGCCAGCGCCCCGGGTCGGCCCTGATCGTCGCAGCCAAGCGAGTCCACCTGAACGATCATCCACGCGGAACGGTCCACCGGCATCGCGAAGACGCTCTGGAACGGGTCCACTCGGGAAGGACGCTCGCCGAACCGGCCGCAGGCCCGCTTCATCGCGTCGCGCCATGCCGGCGTGCAGCCTTCTGAGGCCGTCAGCATCGCATAGCCGCGTGACCAAAAGGGAAAACTGCCATACACCGCTTGCTCGTATCCGATCGCGCCGAGGATCACCGCGCAGGGACTCCGCAAAAGTTCGTAGGGGAATGCTCCCGAGCATAACCCAATCATGCGGATGCGTGGAGGCCGCCGCTTTCGAAGGCGAGCGGTCCGACCGCTTCGAACGGTCGGACCGTGGGGGTGACGCATCAGCCGCGCGCACAGGTCGTCATTCGACGATCAGCGAAATGCTGATCGGGACGTCGTCCTTGACGACGGCCGCCGGATGCTCGGCCGGAAGATTGGCGGCGACGGTGTCGATGATGATTCGATCCGCTGGGACGCCGGCGTGCACGAGAGAGTCGCGGACGACTTCCGCGTGATGCAGGGCGGCTTCGCGGGTGACGAGCTTGGGCGCGTCCTTGAGAGATTCCCGCCCGCTGACCTTCAGTTTCACCTGGGGATAGGCCGCGGCGATCTTGGCGATGTCCTCAATCGAGTGGACGCCGTCGGTCGTGAGCTTGCCGTCGCCGTCGAAGATCAGGTCGGAGGCGACGAACGTCTGCGCGACGACGGGCTTGCCGTCGCGAAGGGCCTTGTACATCGCCTCGATGTACGAGTTCTCAGGAACCTCGATCGTCACATTGTTGGGGAGCGTCAGCGAGACGCCCTTCGCCATCGTTTCGACGACGGCTCGGCCCGATTCGATGACGGCGGCCGACGCTGCGGGCTGTTCAGGTTTGACTTCGTGCACGACGCTGGGAGCCGCGGGAGCCGGCTGGGGGACGACCTCAACGGGGCGCTCGCCGGCCCTGGGGAGGAGGTAGAAGCCGGCCAGAAGGGCCAGGGCCGCCAGAGCAGCCGGCACGGCCCATCGAGCCATCGAGGGCTCGGGTTCGGGGCGGACGACTCGCGTGGAGACGGAATCACGAACGACCGCGGGACGCGAGGACGGAGTCGTCGTCCGTTCGACGGAGGCTCGCTCGGCATACGTCGCGCCAGGCGTTCGTTGCGGGGAGTCGAGATCGGCGAAGCTGTTCAAGCCCATGGCCGCGGCCAGCCCGCTCGGGGCCTGCCGAAGGATGGTCTCGCGATGGTCGGCCAGCAAGCTGCGCAGACTATCCAGCGAGAGATCCCGGCCGCTCGACGCCTTGCGGATCATGCCCGCGAAGGCCGGAGCGAGAAGCGAAAGGATCGTCGAGGCGCTCGACGGCTTCACTCCCGCATCGTCCGCGACAAGGTTCGACACGCGATCCAGCTTGTCTCCCAGGATGGAGCGAAGCATGGAATAGCCATGCTTGGCGAGCGACTCAAGAGAACCACTCTTGAGCATCTCGTGGAGGAGCCCCGGCGAAGCCGAGAGGTTGTCGAGCCGCGCCAGTTCCTGAGGCTCGCGTCGAAGCGAGTCGAGCAGGGCGGAACTGTCACGCGCGCCGGTCAGCATGTGCAGCAGGCCGGCGAGGATGGAGGAACCCCCGATCGAGATCGCCCGTTCGACGCGGTCCGGCGCTTCCTCCAGCGTCCTGGCGATGTCGTGAACGACGTCGCTGTTGAAGATCCGCTTGACCTGATTCAGGAGGTCGATCGACATGATGCGTACTCCATCAGATGGCGGCCCGTCGGACGCACGCCCGATTGGGCCGGTCGAGGAATCACCGCCAGAGACCTTCCTGCTTCTCCGGCATGAGAGGGGAGCGTTCCCAACCGAGTTGCAGCAATCCGCATGCCGCGTCCGCCGTCGATGAACGAAGGCGGACGCAGCCGCGGCTGGGCGAGGTCAACCGATGAACAGGCCGTTCAGCAGGGCGTTGGGTCCGCCGGTGTTGGCGATCCGGAAGACCACCTTGCCCGACAGGGCCCAGGAGAGATAGACGCCGTTGGAGAAGGAACTGATCGACCGCGAGTCGAGCACGGCCCCGGTGCTCGCGTCGAGAACGTCGACCTGTTGGTTGCGGTTCGAGCCGTCCCAGTCGAGGAAGTAGAGGGCGACGTTCTTGGCGGTCGAGCCCAGGTCGAGCGTGACCGTGAAGGCGGAGTTCGAATACCAGACGGCGGCGACGCGGTTAGAGGAGCCCGGAACCTGGAGGGCGCGGGAGTCGCTGGAGGCATCGCTCCAGATGTAGGAGCCCGCCCCTGCGACGCCGAAGCCGTAGGAGGCGTCAAGGTTGGAGGCGGAGCCGGCCAGGGTATATCCGGAAGCTCCGTAGGCGGAGGTCCAGGTCCCCTGGGTCGTGGCGTCTGTCCCCAGATAGTTGGCCGTCGCCGCCGCGCCTGAGGGTCCGCCGATGAACAGGCCGTTGAGCAGGGCGTTGGGTCCGCCGGTGTTGGCGATCCGGAAGACCACCTTGCCCGACAGGGCCCAGGAGAGATAGACGCCGCTGGCGAAGGAGCTGATCGACCGTGAGTCGAGCACGGCTCCCGTGCCGGCGTCGAGAACGTCGACCTGTTGGTTGCGGTTCGAGCCGTCCCAGTCGAGGAAATAGAGAGCGACGTTCTTGGCGGTCGAGCCCAGGTCGAGCGCGACCGTGAACGAACCGCTGGAGTACCAGGCGGCGGCGATCCGGTTGGAGGAGCCTGGAGTTTGCAGGGCGCGGGAGTCGCTGGTGGCGTCGGTCCAGACGTAGGGGCTGGCTCCTGCGACGCTGAAACCGTAGGACGAGTCGAGGTTGGAGGCGGAGCCGGCCAGGGCGTATCCGGAGGCTCCATAGGCGGAGGACCAGGTCCCCTGGGTGGTCGTATTGTTCCCCAGGTAATTGGCCGTCGCCGCCGCGCCCGACGGTCCGCCGATGAACAGGCCGTTGAGCAGGGCGTTGGGTCCGCCGGTGTTGGCGATCCGGAAGACGACCTTGCCCGACAGGGCCCAGGAGAGATACACGCCGCTGGCGAAGGAGCTGATCGACCGCGAGTCGAGCACGGCTCCCGTGCCGGCGTCGAGAACGTCGACCTGTTGGTTGCGGTTGGAGCCGTCCCAGTCGAGGAAGTAGAGGGCGACGTTCTTGGCGGTCGAGCCCAGGTCGAGCGCGACCGTGAACGAACCGCTGGAGTACCAGGCGGCGGCGATGCGGTTGGAGGAGCCCGGAGTTTGCAGGGCGCGGGAGTCGCTGGTGGCGTCGGTCCAGACGTAGGAACCGGCCCCGGAAACGCTGAAGCCGTAGGACGAGTCGAGGTTGGTGGCGGAGCCGGCCAGGGCGTATCCGGAGGCTCCATAGGCGGAGGACCAGGTCCCCTGGGTGGTCGTATTGTTCCCCAGGTAATTGGCCGTCGCCGCCGAGCCTGAGGGGCCGCCGATGAACAGACCGTTCAGCAGGGCGTTGGGTCCGCCGGTGTTGGCGATCCGGAAGACCACCTTGCCCGACAGGGCCCAGGAGAGATACACGCCGTTGGCGAAGGAGGAGATCGACCGCGAGTCGAGCACGATGCCCGTACCGGCGTCGAGGACGTCGACGCGTTCGGAACGGTTGGAGCCGTCCCAGTCGAGGAAGTAGAGAGCGACGTTCTTGGCGGTCGAGCCCAGGTCGAGTGCAACGGTGAACGAACCGCTGGAGTACCAGGCGGCGGCGACGCGGTTGGAGGAGCCCGGAACCTGGAGGGCGCGGGAGTCGCTGGAGGCGTCGGCCCAGACGTAGGAACCGGCCCCGGAAACGCTGAAGCCGTAGGACGAGTCGAGGTTGGAGGCGGAACCGGCCAGGGCGTATCCGGAGGCCCCATAGGCGGAGGACCAGGTCCCCTGGGTGGTGGTGTTGCTCCCCAGGTAATTGGCCGTCGCCGTTGGAGTCGGCGGAGGGGTCGTGGTCGGCAGAGCCGCGCCAAGGTTGAGTTCACCGCCGGTAGCGACCTTGCCGGTCAACGACGCGAGAGGCTTGGCGGTGCTCAGGATCTGGTTGACGATCTGGGTGTAGGTCCAGTCCGAATGGGCGGTGGCCAGCAGGGCGGCGGCTCCCGTGACGAACGGGGTGGCCATGGAGGTCCCGCTCATGTAGCCGTAGCTGTTGCCAGGCAGCGTGCTGTAGATGTTTCCGCCTGGGGCGGCGATGTCGACGGTGGTCGCCCCGTAGTTTGAGAACCAGGAGAGGGAGCCGTCGGAGTCGATCGACGCCACCGAGATCACGTTGGGCTGCGTGGAACCGGAGGGAGACGAGGGCGAGACGTCTGTGTTCGTGCTGCTGTTGCCCGCGGCGGCCACGAAGACGGAGCCGGCCGACGCGGCGGCGGCGATGGCGTTGTCGAAGGTCGAACTGATGGTTCCGCTGCCGCCGTAGCTGTTGTTCGAGACCTTCGCCCCCATGGCCGCGGAGTAACGGAGGGCGGCGGCCGCCGCCGTGTCGGTGCCGTTGCCGGCGGAGTTGAGGATCTTCAACGGCATGATCTGGACCTGCCAGTTCACGCCGGAGACGCCCACGCCGTTGTTTCCCGTCGCGCCGATGATTCCCGAGACGTGGGTGCCGTGGCCGTTGTCGTCGAATGGGTTGTTGGTGTTGCTGACGAAGTTCCAGCCGACGATGTCGTCGACGTAGGTGACCCCGTTGATCGCGCCGTCGTTGCTGATGCCGTCGGCCCAGCCGCCGGTGCCGTTGTCGACGCCGTTGGTACGACCCATCGTGACCAGCAGGTCGGCCGCCGTGATCCGGCCGTCGCCGTTCTGGTCGGTGATCTTGCCGATTCCCTGGTTGGGCTTGGAGCCGTCGGCGGCCTGGTAATTCAGGTCGTAGAAAGTGATCTTGCCGTCGCCGTCCTCGTCGATCAGGTTGGCCCTTCGCGAGGCCGGGATCTCGCCCTGGTTAATCCAGATGTTTTGATAGAGGTCCGGGTGATTGTAGTCGACGCCCGTGTCGATGACCGCGACGGTCGTCTTCGTCGAGCCCGTCGACGTGTTCCAGGCCGTCGGCGCGTTGATCCCGTACGTCCCGTTCAACCCCCACTGAGTCCCGTCGGAATACTGAGGATCGTTGGGGGTGGCGTCGATGCTGAAGGTCTGGCGAGGCTCCGCGTATTCGATCCCGGGGATCGCCATGACGCGCTTCTGAAATCGAGACAGCGCGAGATACGACCCAAACGCCTGAATGACTCCCTGGACTTCTGAATCGGCCAAGGTCGCGCCCAACCGCTTCGCCTGCGCCGCCACGTCGGCCTCCGAAGCTCCCCCCAGGCCGACCAGGAGCGAGCCCGTGTAAGTTCCCGAACTCAGGACCGTACGGCGCTCCAGATGTTCGAGTCCCATCCCCAACGTAAACGCGCGACGCGCGCGAGCCAGCCGCTTCATTGGCCGAGTTATCATGGGTGCGTGTTCCTGGGGGAAGGTCGAAGCTTCGAGCCGAGGCTCGGCAAGGCGGATGTCGGGCGGCCGAAATCGGCCGAAAACCGATGATGTCGGTGACTTGCGAGACCTTTCCAGACGTGACCCGCCATCGATGAGTCGAAATGCACGCCGTCATGGTCGTGCGGCGGTTCGCATCTGGATGCGCCTGGATTGTTCCTTCAATCCTCATCATTTCGCAAGGGTGCAGGGGGGCCTTGTCGCGAGAATCCTTGTCGACGCGGACGATTCCATCGGGTCGATTCGCGGGATATCCTGGAGAACGAGCCGTCCCCGCCCCGTTCATGTGGGGAGCGGCCGCGTTTCCCTGGACTCTCGGGGTCGAACTCGATGAAGCGTCTGGAAGGTGCATCTTCGGCCTGGCCTCCGCTGGTTCTCGTCGCGGTACTGCTCGGCCTGCCGTTGGGGGGGCGGACGTCGGCTCAGACGCCTGGGGGGCGGACTCCCACGACGGTGCGGTTGCTCACGGTCGGCAATAGTTTCTCGCAGGACGCGACCCGCTACCTTCCGGACGTCGTCAAGGCTCAGGGGGACGTTCTGGTACATCACCAGGCAGGGATTCCCGGCGGCACGCTCCAGCAGCATTGCGAGAAAGCCGACGCCCACGCCAAGGATCCGGCCGACCCTCGCGGCCTCTACGTCAACTCCAAGCTGAGCCTGGTTCAGGAGTTGAAGGCCGAGCCCTGGGATTTCGTCACGATCCAGCAGGCGAGCATCCGCAGCCACGACTACGCAACCTACCAGCCGTTCGCCGATCGCCTCGTCGCGATCATCAAGGAACTGGCCCCTGGCGCGCGCATCGTCGTCCACGAGACCTGGGCTTACCGTCGAGACGACCCGCGCTTCGATCCGAAGAAGAAGCCGGCCCCCGGCGAACCGGCCGATCAGGAGGCCATGTATCACGGGCTGGCCGAGGCCTACCACACTCTCGCCGGCCACCTGGAGGCCCCGATCATCCCCGTGGGAGACGCCTTCCACATCGCCGACGCCGACGCCAAATGGGGATATCGGCCCGATACGAAGTTCGACCTGGCGGCCGCCGTCATGCCCGCGCTGCCGGACCAGACCCACTCGCTGCACGTCGGCCGGAAGTGGGTCAAGCAGGAGGACGGGAGCTTCAAGATGACCATGGACGGGCACCACTCCAGCGTCGCCGGCCGATACCTCGGGGCGTTGACGTTCTATGAGTCGCTCTACGGAAAGTCGGTCGTCGGCTGCACCTTCCGGCCGAACGGCGTCAACGCCGAGTACGCCGCGTTCCTCCAGGAGTCGGCCCATCAGGCGACGGCCGCCCTCAAGGGAACGTCGTTCCAGATCCCGCGTGGAGTTCCGGCGTCGGCGTCCCGCTGAGGGGCGTCGGCTTCATTTGGGCGACGCGGGAGTCTCAGGCCCGCCGATCTCGACGGCTTCGACGGTGACCGTCACCCCGGCGTCCGCATAACGGGTCACGGATTTGAGCAGGCGCCCGGGGACGTCGTCGGACATCCAGGTTCGGGCGGTCCACTTCAGGCCGCCGTCCCCCACGCCCTTGGTATCGAACCAGATCGCCTTGAATTCCCTGCCGGAGACGGTCAACTTCTCCTCCCCCTGAGCGAGGGCGTCGGTCGGCTTGCCGACGTCTTCCTTTCGCATTTTGCCGATGAGGGGGAAGAGCCGATACTGGTCGCGCCTCTCGGGAGGCGACTCGACGAGCGAACCCGTGGCGTCGCTCACCTTGAGGGTTTCGAGCACGACCTTCTCCGGCTTGACCGCCTTGAGGGTCGTGGTCGTCGTCGTTGTGAGGACTCCCCCCTTCGACTCCGAACGGGAACGTGTGACGACCCTCGTGCCGAGCGGCTGTTTGGCCCAACTCAGGTAAGTCGGATGGTCGACGTTCTCGGCGTTCGCCGTCGGAGCGACGGCGACCAGGGCGGCCTGGACGAACAGGGCGACGAGGGGCTTGTTCACGAGCGGGCCTCCCGGACGGCGAAACCACGCCGACCCCGAGGACCATCCCAACGGGCGACGACGCGGCCGAATCCTATCCCGTCGGAGTTCGCGCCGACAACGCGCCGTGCAGGAATTCACACGTTCTTCCCTGATTCGACCTTGATCTAAGTATTAAGGAGATCGATATATCGATTTCCGAGTCTTCATTCATGATCGATGGTTAGAGATATTTTCGTCAAACATTCTCCTTGGCTTGTGGGTCGTCTTCGCGCTTCGTGCCTAACCTGGCCGCGGCCGACTGGTCCCGAGGCGGGACTGATCCGAGCCTTACGACCTTCACACAACTGCAAGGAGATCGTCGACCGTGAGCGCCCCCCGTAGGCCCATCGCCCTCCGCACGGGCTTCACCCTGATCGAATTGCTCGTCGTCATCGCGATCATCGCCGTGCTCATTGCGCTGCTCTTGCCGGCCGTGCAATCGGCTCGCGAGGCGGCCCGCCGGATGCAGTGCACCAACAACCTGAAGCAGATCGGGCTCGGCTTCGCCAACTTCGAGAGCGTCAACGGCCACCTGCCGCCTGGGCCGTACGACGGCGACCCCGACGCCGTCGACCTCTCCGGAAATCCGGACTCGTCCCGCCGGAATTACGACGAGGACTGGAAGAACGGCGGATATGAGACCTCAACCTGCTGCCGGGCCGACCACCCCAACGGCTTCAACCAGTTCTTCAAGATCCTGCCCTTCATCGAGCAGGCCACGGTCTACAACCTCGCGAACTTCGCGGCGCCTCCCATCAATTCCAACCTCGCACGAGGGTCGGATTACGCGGGCGAGGACAGCGTCGCCCGGGCTGTGATCGCCACCTATTTCTGCCCCACTCGTCGCTCGCCGTCCGCCTACCTCTCTGGCGCGGTCAGCAGCGCCTCGAACGCCGTCGCCAAGAACGACTACGCCGGCTGCGCAGGGATGTTCCAGGGCGAATCCTACGAGTGCCAGGATCGGAGCAACCGCTGGGTCCCGGCTGCACCGGACGGTTCGTCGCCGATCGCCAACGAGCGAGCCGCCATCAATCAGGGGGACACGGGCGGCCGCAAGGGGGCGATTTCCCACGGCGTCCGCAGCAAGCGACGTCTCGCCGATTTCACCGACGGCACGTCCAACTCGATCGTGGCGGCCGAGAAGTCGCTCCCCTGGGCTCGGTTCGCAACCGACGGCGGCGACAACGAGCGCTGGAACAACGCCGGCTGGGACGAGGACGTCGTCCGGTTCCACTTCGTGCCGGTGGCGGACGCCCAGGCTCCGCCGCTGAACGGCCTGTGCAGCAGCCCCTCGTCGCCGAACACGGGCTCGACCCTTTGGCGGCGGATGTTCGGCGGTCCCCACCCCGGCGGCGTCAACGCAGTCCTTGGCGACGGCTCGGTGCGCTTCATCAAGTTCAGCGTTAATCCGAGCGCCTTCCGTCGCCTCTCCGTCATCGACGACGGCGAGGTCCTCAGCTCCGATTCGTACTGACCACATCGGCCGCTCCGAGCCGAAAAGGTGAACCTCCGATGTCAAGGTCCTGGACCGTCGTCGTACTCCTGCTCGCTGCCGTCGCGTCACCTGGTTGCGACTCCGGCGGAACGCCTCCCAGTGAGGCCAGGAAGGTCGAGCTGAGCGCGGAGCAGGCCGCCGAGATCAAGAAGGCGGACGCACAGGTCGACGACGAAGAGCAAGGTCAGAAGATCGTCCAGCCCTCCAAGGGCGCCAGGAAGAAGTGAGACCGGTCGCCGGGGGGCTTCGACCCCCCGGCGCTCGTTCGGATCAAGCCCGGCCCATCATTCGGCTGCCCCGGCACCGCTCTTGACGGGCGGCGCATCGGTCTTGGGGAACCACTTCGCCAACTCGGCCTTTCTGGCGGCGTGCTTGGGGTCGGCGGCGAGGTTGGTCCATTCGTAGGGGTCGGCTCCCTCGTCGTAGAGTTCCTCGCCGCCGTCGGCGTAGCGGATGTACCGCCAGCCTTCGGAACGGACGGCGTGATTGCCTGCGCCGAAGGTCGTCAGAGCGGGGCGGTCCCACGCGGCGTTCGGGTCTTTCAGAAGGGCCTTGAAGCTGGGCCCCTCGACGTGCTTCGGCGTGGCGACGCCGCAGAGGTCGGTCAGGGTCGGGTAGACGCTCATGAAGTCGACGGTCCGCGAGCAAACGCCGCCGGGCGAGGTCAGGCCAGGGACGACCCAGATCATCGGGGCTCGCGTCGCCTCTTCCCACAGGGCGAACTTCCGCCAGTGGGACTTCTCGCCCAGGTGCCAGCCGTGGTCGCCCCAGAGCATGATGATCGTCTTGTCCTTGTCCGGCGAGCGGTCGAGCGCGTCGAGCAGCCGGCCGACCATGGCGTCGGCGTAGCTGATCGCGGCCAGGTACGCCTGCACGGCCTCCTTCCAGCGGCCCGACTCAACCATCTTGCGGTGGTCGCCGTTGGGCTTGGCCATCTTCACGCCGGCCGGCGGGACGTCGGCCAGGTCGTCTTCGCGGAAGGGGGGGAGCTGGATGGAGTCCAGCGGATGCATGTCGAAGTACTTGCCCGGGACGTTCCAGGGCATGTGCGGCTTGTGGAGGCCGACGGTCAGCAGGAACGGCTTGTCGTGCGACTTCCCAAGCTCATAGATGCCGTACTGGACGATCTTCCATTCGCGGAGGTCTTCATCCTTCGCCCCGTCGAGCCGGGCGAACTTGATCCCGCCCTGGCCGCCGACGCCGTCGTTGCCGGTCGGCTTGGGGTCCTTCCCCTCGTTCTTGAGGTAGTCGTCCCACTCAGAGCGGCGGGCGTAGGCCTCGTGGTAGATCTTGCCCGAGCCGAGGACCTCGTAACCCGCCTTGCGGAACGTGGTGGGCAAGGTGAGATCCGGCGAGACCGCCGGCCGCCAGTCCTCCTCGTTCTTGTAGACGCCCGTCGTGGACGGCCGAAGACCGCTCATCAGGGCGGCTCGCGACGGGTTGCACAAGGGCGCGGCGCAGTAGGCGTGGGTGAACCGGACGCCCCGCGCGGCGAGGCGGTCGATGTTGGGGGTGATCGTCTGGGGGTTGCGACCGAGGTGGCCGACCCAGTGGTTCAGGTCGTCCAGCGCGATGAAGAGGACGTTCGGCCGATCGTCGCCGCGGGCGGGCGCCGTCGCGAGCGCAAGGCTCGCGACGGCCGCCAGGAGGGTGAATCGCATGGGTGAGGGTCCTTGAGGGGTGCGTCGATCGGTCGCGTCAATCGCCCTTGCCGCCGCCTTCCGGACCCCAGAGGGGCTTGGCGAGCTGGGCGTCCCAGCTTTCCCACGCGGCGAGGAGTTCCTTGACCTTCTCGGGGTTCTGGGTGGAGAGATCGCGGGCCTCGCCCGGATCGTCGGCCAGGTTGTAGAGCCGGAAGGGTGTGACGACCACGTTCGCGGCCCGCGACCGCGTCCCGGGATTGTCGAGCGTCGAGTCATAGCGGACGAGCTTCCAGTCCCCCTTGCGGACGGCCGCCTGTTCGCCCATTCGCCAGAAGAGGACGTCGTGCGGAGCCGCGGCGTTCGCCCCGGTCAGGTAGGGGAGCAGGTTCACGCCGTCGAGCTTCCACTCGGGCTTCGACTCGACTCCCGCCGCCGCCAGCGCGGTGGGGAGCATGTCGAGCTGGATCACCGGCTTGCCGTAGACAGTCCCGGCCGGCAGCTTCCCCTTCCAGCTCAGGAAGAACGGAACGTGGATGCCGCCTTCGAGCGAAGTCCGCTTCGAGCCCCGGAAGGGGGCGTTGCTCGACCCGTTCACGGTGGTCCCGGGCATCGTCGGGCCGCCGTTGTCGTTGAAGTAGACGATCAGCGTGTCGTTCTCCAGCCCCGACTCCCGGACCTTGCCGACGATCGCGCCGACGGCCTCGTCGAGGGCCGTCAGCATGGCGGCGTACTTGCGGCGGGTGGGATCGGCGATCGAGGCGAACCGCGCCAGGCGGTCGTCGGTGGCGTCCATCGGCGTGTGGACGGCGTTGAAGGTGACTTCCAGGAAGAACGGGGATGAGTCGGCCTTGTGGCGGTCGACGAACGCCACGGCCTCGCGGGCGAAGGCGTCGGTCAGGTACTGCTTCTCATGGACGATCTCGTTCCCGCGGTAGACGTTCTCGGTCGTCTCCGCGAAATACGTATGGGCACCGCCGAGGAAGCCGAAGAACTCGTCAAAACCCCGCTTCTGGGGATGCAGGTCGGGCGTCCCGCCCAGGTGCCACTTGCCTACCAGGCCGGTGGAGTAGCCGGCGGTTTTGAGCCGGTCGGCGATCGTCGTCTCCGACTTCGGCAGGCCCCCCTTGCCGCTTGGGTTCCACTCGTGGCCGAACCGCTGCTGGTATCGACCGGTCAGGAACCCCGCGCGGGTCGGGCTGCAATACAGGCCGGAGACATAGCCCTCGCTGAAGCGGACGCCGCTCGCCGCCAGGGCGTCGATGTTCGGCGTGGGGAAGTCCTTGTTGCCGTTCACCCCCAGGTCGGCGTAGCCCATGTCGTCCGTGATCAGGACGACGATGTTGGGCTTCTTCTCCGCCGCCACACCCTCTGAGGCTCCGAAAACCAGCCCCAGCAAGGCCGTCGCGGCCAGCCGTCCCCACACGTTTCTCGCCGTCATTCGCATCCTGGTCGCTCCCTGGATTTTCGAACCATCGACCCGTCCGTCGATTCGGACTATTCAACCCGATCCGCCCCCTGAAGTGGCGAAGCTCGGCCAAAATACCGATTTCCTACTAAGTCGGTCAAGGTTAGTGAAAATCAATGTTGACAAATTCGGTAGGCAAAGGGAATATTGGCTGCGGCTGAGGGTTGAAGGCGGTCGATACGGGAAGCCAAGGCCGTCAAGGAGTTGTTCGAGAGGTTACCTGGGAGATCGGGACGATGCGGGATTCAGGGCGGATTGACGGTGGGCAGGGGAGCCGCGGGTTCACGTTGATCGAGTTGCTGGTGGTGATTGCGATCATCGCCGTCCTGATCGCCTTGTTGCTGCCGGCGGTCCAGTCGGCCCGCGAGGCGGCGCGTCGGATCCAGTGCACGAACAACCTGAAGCAACTCGGTCTGGCTCTGCACAACTACCACGACGTCCACGGCCGGTTCGCCCCGGGCTCGATCACGGTGGCCGTGACTCCGTCGCGGGATTACCGCCAGCCGTTCATCACCTCGCTGCTGCCGTTTGTGGAGCAGGGGGCTCTGGCGAGCAGCTTCAACTTCAACCAGTCGTTCCAGACGAACCACAATGACACGACCCGGCTGACGCGGGTGGCGGTGTTCGATTGCCCCTCGGATCAGCAGATCCTCTTCATCAACGACGCCGGCACGAATCCGGACGTGAAGGGGAGCTACGGGATCAACTGGGGGACGAACACGTTCGGCGACCAGGGGCTGGTCGGGCCGTTCGCCCTCAACTACGGGTCGTCGATGGCGGAGTTGACCGACGGAACCAGCAACACCTTTCTGATGGCCGAGGTGCTCCAGCTTCCCGCTCCGACGGGCCAGCCGTCGGACGTGGTCGACCGTCGGGGACGGATCTGGACCGACCAGTCGACCTCGTATCACCTGACGACCCGGAACGGGCCGAACAGCCAGGTTCCCGACTTCGGCGTCTGCGGCGAGCAGACCGACCCGCGCCTGGCGCCCTGCACCCGAAAGACCGGCACGCCCACCAACCACTACATCTCCTCGCGGAGCCGGCATCCCGGCGGCGTGAACGTCCTGCTCGGCGACGGCTCCGTCCGGTTCATCAAGAATTCAGTCTCGATCGCCTCCTGGCGGGCCCTGAGCAGCAAGGCCGGCGGCGAGGTCCTGAGCGGAGACTCCCTCTGATGTCGCGCCCGACCGCCTCGCTTCGATCGCTCGCCCTGCTGACGGCCCTGACCACTTCGCTCGCCCTGACCGGCTGCGGCGAAAGGGAGCCGGAGCGACACCCCGTCGCCGGCAAGGTCTCGCTCGACGGCAAGCCCCTGGCGACGGGGAAGGTAACCTTCGTCCCCCTGGACGGCCCGACGGCTTCCGTGGCCGAAGTCCGTGACGGCGTCTTCCAGGTGGACCGGGCTTCGGGGCCTGCGTCGGGCCGCTATCAGGTCGAGATCGTCGCCGTCGCCCTCACCGGCAAGAAGATCCCGAACCCGGACGTCCCCGGCCGATTCCTCGACGAGGAACGCGACCTCGTCCCCGAGCGTTACAACCTCAAGTCCGAGCTGATCGCCGAGGTCGCCCCCGGCGCTCAGAACGCCTTCGAGTTCGCCCTCTCCTCCGAACGTCCCGCCGGCAAGAAGACCCGCCGCCGCTGAGAACCACAAGAAGTCCTCGAACGGCCGACGTCCTCCGGGGCGTCGGCTTCGTTTTTGGCTTCGGTCGCACACCGGGTGGCGAACGTAAAGCCTTTTGCCGGCGAATCTTTGGGGCCGCCAGCCGGCGGCTTCGTTCGCGCTTCCTCGCATTCACCCGCGGCGATTTCCACGATCCAACCGGATTGTCAAAGAGCGTCCCGCGAAGCCGTCGCCTATTCCGACGGGCGGGCGCGGCATTCGATCTGTCGCGAACTCTGTGTCCTGGCCTGGGAGCCGGATCGTCTCCGACCTGACACTGAGTCGGTGTTGCGCAACCTGGCGATTAGGTTCGAGGCGGCTTCGTTCGTTGCCGCCGCGGGTGGCCTTCGTGCGTTGTAAACGTCTTGGTTCATGGCGGTTGTGTTCGATCGAGGCGGCGGCTTCGTTCGGCGAGAAGTCGCGAGTCGCGGGAGTCGATCCAGCCCACTGTGCACGGTGAGCGCGGAGCCTTGCGCGGAATGCACGGACCTTGGCCCACTCCAGGTCTCTCTACGGATATTGTGGGACCGGAACCCAGACCTCGGACCTGGAATATCGCCGCTGCGTCGACATTGGCGTTCGGGTTAGGTCGTCCGCGACGGGGAGTGGTCAATCCTCCCGGGGGTATTCTTCGAGGTGCGAGGACTCGACCGACGGGTTGGGAACGACTGGTTTCCTCGGGCGTCGCTCGCAGGCGATTTTCGCGAGCTTGAGGGCGACGACCAGGACGAGCCAGTCGAAGACCAGCGTCATCGGTTGGAGTCTGTCGGCGTGGAACCTCATCCCGGTGATCAAGCTGAACCAGCAGGGAGAGAGGGGCCAACCGCGAAAGAACATGCCTTTGGTGACGAAATCCAACTCGGCGGGAAGTCTGGAGACGCCGATGTCTCGCTTCCAATCGGTCGGCCGCAGGTTGGCCCAGATCCAGAGCCCGGTGAGCAGGGCGAGGACGATGGTGGCGGTCAGATGGGCGGGGCGGGGTCGTCTTTGGACGACGACGTAGGTGAGAAGGGCGACCGCCGCGACCAGTACGTCGACCATGTCCGGCACGACCTCTCTGGGGACTCGAAAGCCTCAAGCCCGATCTGACCTTGGCTTGAAAGAAAGATAGCCGAGGGCGGCTGTCCCACATCGATGAAGAGGTGGATTCCATGATGGCTTGGCCTGGCCCGCGATTTTACGCTCACTTTCGTCCGTTGGAAACGATTGCCACGTTTTGATTCCAATGATGACGCGATTCTGGTCGGCGTCCGGGTCGATCTTGGGGGACCGACAAACTGGTAATGTTGGCGAATGCCGATCGAGGAGGAGACATGGGAAATGTTGATTCCGACGGCGATCGCGAGGAGGGGCCGGGTCCTTACCTCGCGGTGCTGCTGTTTCTGCTGCTCGGCTTCTCGGCGCTGACGTTTCTGGCGACGTCGAGCGGCTCGCCCGGCGACGTCTCGTCCCGGCCGAGGCTGCTCACGACCCTCGCGACGATCACGGGGCCGTTCACGGGCGCAATCGCCAGAGGGGGGCAGTCGTGCTGCCTGGCGAATTCTTGGGCCCTCGCCCTATGGCTCGCTCCGGCGTTGGCGGTCGGAGTCGCCGCGCCGTTTGCCCTGCCGGGGCGCGGGGCCATGGCGAGGGCCGCCCGAATGTCGCTCTGGACGATCGGCTGGCTCGCCTGGCTCGTGGGGGGGCCGATCTCGTTCCTGCACGCCCTGAACTGACGTCAGGGAACTGGGCGTGGATTCGGGCGAGTGAGATGAATCGATCGATGAGGTGGTCGGCCGCCTGGACGCTTCTCGCGGCGATGTAATCCCACGCCTCATCGAGGTCGGCCTGGGCCGTCGGGCTGATAGCCGGCTCGACCACGAGTTATGAGCCGGCCTTGCGCGCCGCGAGTCGTTCTCGCCCGCGCTTCTTGGCGTCGCTGGCCCATTCATCGGAAAGAGGCTTGGCCTCGCCGCGGTCGGCTTCGTCGATCCCGACCTGAACGTCGCGGCGGAGTTGGACGAGCTTCTGTTCGTCCAGCTCCACTTGCTCCTTCAGGAGTCGCAGCCCCTCGCGAACGACCTCGCTGACCGTCTGGAAACGGCCGCTCTCGATCTCGCCCTCGACGAATCGTTCGAGTTCCGGCGGCAGGGAGACGTTCATGGGCGTTCCTCTTCCAGGTTCGCGTCTGTCTCAACCCTAGCACGGTCGTCGACGACTCGCAATTCAGGGCGTCGCTCGCGGTTTCGTCCGCTTACTCGGGGCGGGCCAGGGTCGGCATGGCGAAGTCGGAGGTGAAGGTCAGCGAGGTGGCTCCGCCCTTGGCGAGCTTGATGGTGTTGGAGAGGAGCCGCATGGCCAGGGGGTCGCCCTGGCGGCTGTGGAGGACGGCGATTTCGGAGGCCGACCAGTCGTAGTCGGTGATCCGGATCGTGATCGGATCGCCGTACTTCCAGACGATTGGCTGGGAGTAGGTGTAATCCCAGATGGGTCGCGTCGTATTGGGGATGACCGGCGAGGGGCCGTAGGTCGCGCCGGCGACTTCCAGGGTCACGCCCAGGTCGGGGCCGCCGCCGGCCAGGTATTTCCCGGCCGAGTTGGGGACCTCGCCCCGGCGCAGGGTGACGCGGTAGTTCTGGGGGACCGAGATCTTGTCCCACCAGTCGAGGTATCCCTTGGCGGACTCGGCGAAGCGGCCGTCGGGGTGGTCGCGAAGGTAGTCGCGGAGGAGTTGCGCGACCTCGACGACGTCGTCGGGGTGTCCGGCGGCGTGATCGTACGCCTGGCGGTAGGCGTGGGCGTCCCAATCGCGGAGGATCCGGTCGCGGGCCTCGATCGCCTCGCTGACGAACCGACCGCCGGCCTGATGGGCCTTGAGGTAGTCCTGATACTTCTCGATCCGCGCGGCGAAGCTCGTCGGCTGGCGCTGGGAGAACTCGCGGGCGCGGGCGATGTCGCGATCGTCCTGGCGGCGGGCGTATTCTTCGAGCCGGCCCTGGACCTCCTGGCGGAAGGGGCTGTCGGGATGCCCTTCCAGGAAGCTCCGCGATCGTTCGATCAGATCCGTGAGCGAGGCGTTGGGGAGCGTCTCCGACCGGATGATGTCGTCGACCAGCCGGCGTTCCACGGCCGAGGCCCGCGTGGCCAGCTCGGCCTTGAGGGCCTGGGCCAGTTTGAGGGCGTCGGGACGCTTGGCCGAGTCGGGGAATTCGCGCAGGAAGGCGTCGATCGCGGCGAGCGCCTTGGCCGGGTCGTCGATGGCTTGCAGCGAGTTGACCTCGGAGTAGACCTCTTTCCAGCGCTCGTCGTGGCGGACCTGTTCGCGGGTTTTCTCGACCTCGCGGATTGCCGGGGCAAGCTGGGGCGCCTGGGTCCGCGCGGCTTCGAGCTTGGCGTCGAGATCGGGCACGACGGCACCGGCGGCGACCTGCACGCCGCTGGCCTTCACGGTCCACTCGGCCTGCTTGTTCTGGGCCTCGCGAGCGTAGCGCGGGAGCAGGAACGGCATTGTGGGGTGGCTGGCCAGCAGTTCCGACCACCGCGAGGCGACGGAGGTCGCCGAGTTGCCCGGATCGCGCTCGAAGGCCGCGGCCCGTTCATAGCCCCAGACGTCGTAGCCGACCGTCAGCCCCGCCAGAACGGCGGCGGCTCCCGCGACCTTCCCCAACCGCCGCAGCGTTCGGCCTCGTTCCAGGGCCTTCAGGCGGTCGCGGAACTCGTACGTCCGGTTCGAGCGTGGGTAGCGCTTCTCATAGGCGTCCAGGCAGCGGTGGAGGCGCGGCAGGTCGTCCTGAGCCGACTCCCAGAGCAATTCCATCTGGGCCCGGTCGCGGACTTCCAACTGCTCGGCGACCCAACCCAGCGGGCCTTCCAGCCCCATCGGATGGATCTCCGACGGCGGTCGGTTCCCCTGCGATCCCGTGCCGAACGAGCTGACGGCGAAGATGACGCCGTCGGGGGCGTGCTGCTGGAGGGCGTGGCGGGTCATGCCGTACTGCCGATCCACCAGCCGCTCGACGAAGTTCTCGTCGGCCGTCGAGCCCCCCTCGCGTTCCAGAACCCGGTCGAACTTCGTCAGCAAGAGTGCGACGGGGCGATCGGTGCTGATGTCCTCGGACTTCTCGATGTACCGTTCCAGGAGGCTCTCCACCTCCTGCTGCCGCCTGCGCCGCTCGGCGGGATCCTGCGAGCCCTCGGGGTCGAGGCAGAGGAAGACGGCGTCGCAGCCGGCGAAGAACTCCTGGATCGGCTCGTCCGTCCCCAGGGTGACGTGCTCCCCCTGGTAATCCTTGACGATCAGCTCGAACCGCGCGGGGCCGTGGTAGAGCCGCAAATGCAGCTCGGTTTCCGAGAGCGTGCCCGAGGTCGCCTCGCCGGACTCGATCTGGGCGATCTTCTCCGCGAGGTACTCGGCGGTGGGGGCGTCGGCCGCGGCCAGCCGAACGCCGGGCACCAGCCCGCCGGCCGCCTGGCGATAGAACATCGCCAGCAACGTCGTCTTGCCGACGTTCCGATGCCCGAAGAGCGCAATCTTCTTGGGGCCGGTCAGCCGGGCCTCCAGGGCGTCCAGTCGCGTCGTACGGCGGTTTGACACGCTCGTCCTCGAACTCCTTTGACGATCGCCCAGGTCCCGGGCGTTCCTTCCTGGAAGACGCCCGGTTGCGACGGTTGCTCCGATTCTATGTTCTATACATCGACGTTTCAGCGTCAACGATTCAGGCCGGCCGCCGCAGGACGACGCGACGGAAGAACCAGACGGTTCCGGTGACGGGACGCAGCATCGTCCGCAACGGGAACCCCAGGACGACCAGAAGCGCCCCGATCGCCACGAGGCCCGCCAGGATCGCCCCCAGGCGACGGAAGATCGGGAAGTCCACGCCGTAGTTCGAAAGCGTTTCGCCGATGGTGGTTTCCAGCCCCTTCACGACCCCGCCGCCGACGGCCGTCGCCAGCGTGACGCCGGCCTTCGCGAACTCGCGGGCCGCGTATTCGGTCGCCCGGCCGGCGTAGTCGACGAAGGCGTCGGGATTGGCGTAGAAAGCCGCCAGCACGCCGGCCGCCGCCAGCTTCTTCTTATGAGGAAGAACCTGGGTGGTGAAGAACTCCCAGCCTCCTCGGCCCGTCTTGCGCAGGACGCCCAGGCTCTCCGGCCCTTCCTTGACGATGACCTCGGCCACGTCGTCGCCGAACGCCCGGACGGCCGTCAGCCCCTCGGGGCCAAGCTGGCGGATCATCGCCTCGGCTTCCTGAGGATAGCGCTGGGCGATCCGGCGGGCCGATTCGCCCATCTCGACGACGACCCGCTTCTCGGCGGGCTTCAACGCCTTGAACGTCTTCATCGCCTCGGCGTCACGGCCGACAAGCTGGCGGAACTCGGTTTCCAGCAACAGCTCGCTCGGGTGCTCAACCCGCCGAGCCGCCGTGGCCAGCTCGTCGGACTGCTTCACCAGGGTCTCCAAACCCTCCTCAGACCCCCTTGTGAACAGCTTGCCCACGCCGCGGGCTTCCGCCGTGGCCGCGTCGCCGCCGCGGATGATCGCCTTGCTCCCGCGAGCCTCAACGATGATCTGCTGTACGACCTCGTCCAGCCACGAGAACGGGCCGGCCTGCACCGGGGTCGTCGCGAAAGCCGTCGTCACCAGAACGATCGCCCATGCCAGGGGCCGGAACGGTCGTCGAGTTTGGGAGGGTGCGTGCATCTGTTGCGGTCCTTCCACGCCAGTCTCGGGCCACACGGGGGCGATTCGTTCGCCACGATCTTGTTATTGTATCGCCCGATCGCGATTCGGCGGTGAAGAACGACGGAATCGTGCGATTCACCCCCCATTCGGCGAGACGTCCGACGCGGCCGGGTAAAGTTTGTGGGCCGCGATGTACGCCTGGACCGGTTTGGGGATCATGTAACGCACGCTGTGGCCCTCAACCATCCGCCGGCGGAGATCCGAGGAGGAGATCCCAATGGGGGGGATCGTCACGTGCTGGAAGGGGCGAGAATCTGGGCCGAAGACGGAGGATGGAGGAGTTTCGGGCGTCGATCCAGGGCGATTGGCGACCACGATCGTCGCCATCTGGGCGATCCGATCGGGCTCGCGCCAGGTGGGAAGGTCGACGAGGCTGTCGCCGCCGATGAGGAAAAACAACTCGTCGTCGGGACGCTCAGCCTGGATCTGGGAGAGAGTGTCGACGCTGTATGACGGCCCCGAGCGCTGGGCCTCGATCTCCGAGACCTCGAACGACGAGTCGCCGGCGACGGCCAGGCGGGCCATTTCCAGCCGGTGATGCACGGCCGTCCGCTGGATCCCCCGCTTGTGCGGCGGCTCCTTGGCCACGACGATCCAGACCTTGTCCAGCCGACAAGCCTCGCGACACTGCTCCGCCAGGATGAGGTGCCCGATGTGGATCGGGTCGAACGTCCCCCCGAACAACCCAAGTCGCATCGGCCCGCAAACCCCCTTCGATCCGCAATCTGATCGCCTGGACAAAGGTATAGAATCGTCGGGCGTCGGCGTATAATACACCGAGGCAGCCGACGGCCCGAAACCCGACGATAGGTCCGCCCGATGAGCGTTGTCAATGAGGATCAGGACGGCGAGGACTCCCGACCCCGGAGGAGGCACGTTCGTCCTCCGTCGTGGTTCGGAGGCGAGGACGAGACCCCGGCGGTTCGAGGCGGGATCTTCGTGGAGGTCGTCGTCAACCGGGCCTTCGACCAGGCGTTGACGTACCACGTTCCCCGCAAGTTCGTGGCTGGGGTCCAGCCGGGTGTGCGCGTCCGCGTCCCGCTGGGCAAGCGCGGGGGGCTGGTGACGGGCTACTGCGTGTCGATCAGCCTGATCCCGCCCGAGGGCCTGGAGCCAGGCCGGATCAAGGACGTGGCCGAGGTTCTGGATCCCGTCCCCCTGATCGACTCCAAAATGCTGGAGCTGACCCGGTGGATGGCCGGTTACTACCTCTGCTCGTGGGGCCAGGCGCTCGACGCGGTTGTGCCGGCGGGGGTTCGGAAGCACGCGGGGACGCGGATCGGCACGTTCCTGGTCGTCCCCGACGAGACGCTCAAGACCTGGCGCGACGGAACCCTGGAGAAGAAGCTCACCGCCAAGCAGACCGCGGCGCTCGACGCCCTTGTCCGCGCCGAGGGGGCTCCGCTGACCGTCGCCGACGTCTGCCGCCGAGCGAAATGCGGGCCGGGCGTCGTCGACGGCCTCCGCAAGGACGGCGTGATCCACACGGTCAAGCGTCGCCTGTCGCTCGACGAGTCGCGAAAGTCCCCAGACGACGAGGCCGCCGCACCCGCTCCGATCGAGCCGAAGGCCAAACCGTCCCTGACGCCCGAGCAGCAGCAGGCTCTCGACGCCATGACGCCGGCGCTTCAGGGAGACGCCTTCGCGCCGTTCCTGGTCTTCGGCGTCACGGGGAGCGGCAAGACGGAGGTCTACCTGTCGGCCATCGAACAGGTGGTGGCGAGGGGCCGCGAGGCGATCGTGCTGGTGCCGGAGATCAGCCTGACGCCCCAGACGATCCGGCGGTTCAAGCGGAGGTTTTCGCGCGTGGCCGTGCTCCACAGCCACCTCAGCGACGTGGAGCGGCACCGGCACTGGCGGAGCATCGCCTCGGGGGAGGTCGACGTGGTCGTCGGCGCGCGCTCGGCCATCTTCGCGCCGACGCGGCGGCTGGGGCTGATCGTCGTCGACGAGGAGCACGAGAGCACGTTCAAGCAGGAGACGGTCCCCCGCTACCACGCCCGCGACGTGGCCGTGAAGCGCGCCCAGCTTGAAGGCGTGCCGGCGCTTCTGGGCTCGGCGACGCCCTCGCTGGAGTCGTGGTCGAACGCCGAGCGGGGTCGTTACACGCGGATCGCCATGCCCAGCCGGGTCGAGGGTCGGCCGATGCCGGCCGTCGAGCTGATCGACCTGCGCCGCGAGAAGAACATGACCGGCGGCCTCAGCGATCCACTCCGCGACGCCATCCACCGGGCGCTCGACGACGACGGGCAGGTGATCCTGCTGCTGAATCGCCGGGGGTACAACACGTTCGTCATCTGCCCCAAGTGCGGCGAGGTGGTGAAGTGCAAACACTGCGACGTCGCGGCGACGTTCCATAAAAGTCGTCGTATGTTGATCTGCCATATGTGCGACGCCGAGCGCGCGTGCCCGCCGGCCTGCCCTTCGTGCGGGGCGGGCGTGCTGCATTACGGCGGGATCGGGACCGAGCGGCTGGAGCGCGAGGTCCGCATGGAGTTCCCCTTTCATGAGGCCCGGCGGATGGACTCCGACACCATGCGCCGGCACGGCAGCCATGAGGAGGCGCTGGCGGCGTTCAAGAGCGGCGACGTGCGGATTCTGCTGGGGACGCAGATGATCGCCAAGGGGCTGGATTTCCCCAACGTGACGCTCGTGGGCGTGGTCGACGCCGACGTGGCCCTGCATCTCCCCGACTTTCGCGCCGCCGAACGGACGTTCCAGCTTGTCGCGCAGGTCGCCGGCCGGACGGGACGTGGCCAGAGGCCGGGCCGGGTGCTCGTCCAGACGTATTCGCCGGAGAGCCCCGCGATCCTCCACGCCGCCCGACACGACTACGAGAGCTTCGTGGCGCAGGAACTCCCCCAGCGCGCGGCGGGGCTCGCCTCACCCTACGGCCGGATCGTCCGGTTGCTGGCCAGGGGTCGCGAGGAGGCCCGCGTGAAGGGGTATCTCGACGACCTGACCGCCGCGCTGCGGTCGAAGGCGGACGCCTCGGTCCGGTTTTGGGGGCCTTGCCCGGCGCCGGTGTTGAAGATCAAGGAGGAGTTCCGCTTCCACCTCCAGTTGCGCTGCGCGACCGCCGCGCCGTTGCGGGCGCTCCTGCGCGACCTCTCGCATCCGCCCCTCCCTCCACGAGTTGAACTTGCGGTGGACGTCGACCCTGTTGTGATGCTCTGAACCTCCCCGGCTTTCGGCCGGAAGAAGTTCAGTGAAAATCCGACAAACCGGCCGAACTCGCGTTTACACGATTGGCGACCCGGAGTATTCTCCCCGCCGTTGGCTCACATCGGACGACGAGGCGACGAGACTCATGGTGGAGTCTTCTGCGGAGGCGGGCATGGATGCGATCGTTTTCCGCTCTCATCCCTTCCCCTCATCCTGCATTAGGCTCAGCCGGCGTCTCACAGACTCCCATGCCAGGGAGGTCCGCCTGGAGATCGTCTGAGTTGTGGCCTCTGAATCTCGCGAAGTCTGCGTCGCTCCGCATCACCTGGACGGGGCGAGGCCGTCACGACGCGAGTCGCATCGTTCGACCGAGGAACTGGGATTGCGTCGTGACAATCCTAATCTTGTTCAGGAGGAAGAGATGAGCATGACGACCGGGTTGACGAGGCTGCGTTCCGCGGTCATCGCCCTGGGGCTGGTCGCCTGCGCCGGAAACAGCGCTCAGGCCACCGCGATCCTCACTTACCAGACGGCCACCGCGATCGACCTGAGCACCGGGATCACCGGGCCGAACCTTGTCAGCTTCACCCCGGCCTCCGCGGCGGGCGTGGATCTGGCGTCCGGTTCGGTCAACGCCGGGCTGGGGACGTTCGTCGTCGCCCCGCCGGCCGCGGGCTCGTCGACGACCTACGACAACGTGAAGTTCGCTATCACGTTCCTGCCCCAGACCCTCAACGGCGACCCGATCAGCGGGCAGTCGACGGTCATCACGGGCGTGCTGAACGGCGTGGTGGACAGCGCCTACCACTCGACCCTGACGGCCTCGTTCGACACCCCGTCGACCAGCCTGGACCTGGGTTCGCAGACGATCTCCTTCAGCTTCCCGAAGGGCGACAAGCTGCTGGTTCCCTCGCAGTCCAACGGCGGCCTGACGACGGCCGAGACCCTGATCACCTCCTCCGGCGGCGAGTCGCCGGTTCCTGAGCCCAGCACCATCGCCCTGGTCCTCACCACCATCGGTGGTCTGGCCCTGCGGCAGCGGGTCTCCGGCCGGCGTAACGCCGCCGCCTGACCCGGAACGAGCGACGCGACCTACTATTCCGAACCCCCGGCCGATCCTCTGATCGGCCGGGGGTTTTCATGCGCGCGCCAGGCCGTGACTTGTCGAGGGGCCTGGTCGACCCCATGATTAAATATGGTGGTCCCCAATCCGCCGGAGTGGAGCGGAGCAGGGGAGGTTTTCGGGACGACCTCGGTCCGACAGGGGCCAAGGCGTCGCCTAGGTAGATTAGGTGGACGTGAGGCGAGGCGACCTCTCATGGCCGACGGCCCGATCGAGTTGCTTTCCAGGGCCCGCGCCGGGGAGACCGAGGCGCTCGGGGAACTCTGCGCACTGTACCGGAACTACCTGCGAATGGTCGTTCGGACCGGCCTGGGGCCCCGGCTGCGCGAGCGGTTGGAACTGTCGGACGTGGTCCAGGAGGCTTTGGTCGAGGTCGTTCGCCAGTTTCCCCAGTTCACCGGCCAGAATGAGGCCGCGCTGGTGGGTTGGCTGCGGCGGCTGGTCGGGCAGAAGCTCGCCGATCTGGGACGGTATCACAGCCGGACCAAGCGGGCCGGCGGAGTTGCCGCCGTCCCGCTCGACGCCCCCTGGGAAGGGGCCGGCGGCGACGACGGGATCCGTCCCGGCGCGGGGAGGCTGCTCGACGTTCTGGCCCTGAGCCAGACCAGCCCCAGCGAGGTCGTCAGCCGTCGCGAGTTGATCGTCCTGCTGGCCGACGCCCTGGCCGCCCTGCCGACCGAGGAGGCTGACGTTCTCTGGCTCTACCACGCCGAGGGCCTCTCGTTCGAGGCGATCGGCGATCGAATGGGCCTGACTCGCAAGTCGGTCCGCGGCGTCTGGGCCCGCGGCCTCAAACGACTGAAACGCTCGCTCGAAGGCCCTCCCGGCGGCTCCCTGAGGTACGACGATGGCTCCACAGGCTGACGACCAGAGCTTTGACGTCGCCCCTGTCGACGAAGACGAACGCCTGGGCGAGGCCGTCGAGGTCTACCTCGAACTGGTCGAACGCGGCGAGGCCCCGTCCGCCGACGAGTTCGCCTCGCGCTACGGCGATCTCGCCGACGACGTGCGGTCGGCGCTCGAGGGCCTGGAGCTGGTCCACGGTCTGGTCGGCGGCTCTTCCAGCGGCGGCGGCGGTCCTGGTCGGAACCTGGAGTCGGGCCGGCGGATCGCCGGTTACCGGATCGTCCGCGAGCTTGGCCGCGGCGGCATGGGAACCGTCTACGAGGCCGTCCACGTCGGCCTCGACCGCCCGGTCGCGTTGAAGGTGCTGGGGACGATGGCCGCCCCCGACTCCTCCGCCCGCCGTCGCTTTCTCAATGAGGCACGCACGGCCGCGGGGTTGCACCATACGCACATTGTCCCGGTGTTCGACGTCGGTCAGGTGGGCGGGCTCTGCTATTACGCCATGCAGCGGATCGAGGGGAGCGGGCTCGACCGCGTCGTCCGCTGGCTGAGGCGCGAACGGGGGAACGCCTCCGGGAGGTCGTCCGAAGCGGTCGGCCGTCGCGGCGGCTCCTCGTCGTCCAAGATCGGCCGGGCCTGGTCGCGGGCTTCCTCGCATCTCCCCTGGCCTCTACACGCCCCGGCACCGCCACGAAGGGCGCTGCCGGCGCCGAGTCTGGAGGACCCCACGCCCGCCTGGTCGGGGGATCGCAGCCTCCTGAGCCTCTCGCGGAATACCGGAGGGCTCGACCCGGGGCTGGGCCGGGTCGACGAGGACGCCCTTCCGCCGTTCGAGCCCCCTCGCGGCCAGGCTTACTTTCGCTGGGCGGCGAGGGTCGGCATGCAGGCGGCGGACGCTCTGGCGCACGCCCATCAGCACGGCGTCATTCACCGCGACGTGAAACCGTCCAACCTTCTGATCGACGCCGACGGCTCCATCTGGGTCGCCGATTTCGGCCTTGCCCGCCGACTGGCCGACCCGGGTTTGACGCAGCACGACGGGATGATCGGCACGCCCCGATACATGAGCCCCGAGCAGGGCCGCACCGGCGTCATCGACGGCCGGACCGACGTCTACAGCCTGGGCGCGACCCTCTACGAACTCATCACGCTCCGCCCGCCGTTCGACGGCGCCACGGCTGCGGAGCTGCTCGACCAGATCGCCGGTCGCGAGCCGGTCGCTCCCCGTTCGATCGACCCCAGGCTCCCCCGCGACCTGGAGACGATCGTCCTCAAGTCGCTCTCGAAGCGGCCGGCCGAGCGCTACGCCTCGGCCGCCGAGCAGGCCGCCGACCTGGGCCGGTTCCTGAACCGCGAGCCCGTCAAGGCGCGCCGGATCAGCCTGGCGGGACGAGCCTGGCGGGTCATGCGACGGCATCCGGGGATCAGCTCGGTCTCGGCCGCCGCCGCCCTGATCATCATGGCCGTGGCCGGCTACGCGTATCATCGCGTCGATCGAGCCCGTCAGGTGGCCATTCACGAGCGCGACCTGAAGGATGCGGCGCTGGATCAGGTCGCCGCCGCCCTTCAGCGGACCGAGGAGGCCGTCCGCGAGTCCGAGGCGGCTTACCGCACCGAGCTTTGGCGTCGCGCCGAGCTGGTGCGCCGCACGGAAACCCCCGACCGTCGCACGGTCGGGCTCGATCTGCTGAAGGCGTCGGCCTCGAAGGGGCCGGACCCGGAGATGAAGGCTCGGCTGCGGGACGAGGCGGTCGAGTTCCTGCTGCTTCGCGACATCGAACCCCGAATCGAACTGGCGACGGGTGCGACGCGGGACGTGCTTCTGGGCACGACCGGCGCCCGGCTGACGACGTTGGGGGTGGCGGACGGTGAGGAAGTGGCGTTCTGGGACGTCGCCTGCCGTCGCCGGACCGACGGCGTCACGCTGGGTCGGAGCCTCTTCCGCGAGGAGGGCCCGATGGGTCGGGGCGGTGGGCCGGGAGGCTCTGGAGGCCGGGGGGGAGGCCGCGGCTGGATCTTCGGCGAGCGGTTGGTCGCCTGCGGTCCGAATCTGGCCGTCGCCCCGTTGAACTCCGGGACGATCCAGATCCTCGACGCCTCGACGGGCGCGCTCATTCGTGAATTGCCGCGCGAGATCGGCCGTAGCATCACGCTCGTCGGCGAGCCCACGGGCAAACGCCTGGCGGCCGTCGAGGTCGGTTTCGAGCCGATGCCGCTCGCAGGCGACCGGCCCTCGCCGGGCGAGTTCGCCTGGCGGACTGTCGGCCGAGTCGTGCTCTGGGATCTTGAACACCCGGACGCTCCGCCCAAGGTCCTCGCACCGCAGGTCGAGCTGAAGTGGCTGGAACGCCCGCTGGCGGCCCTCTCGGCCGACGGCAAGATCGCGGCGACGACGATCACGGGGTCGACGGCCATCCACCTGTTCTCCGCCGAGGACGGACGGGCGACGCGCACCATCGATTCCCCGTCCGAAGTGAAGGCCCTGGCTCTCGGCGACGACATGTTGGCGGCGGCCTCTGAGGGAACGATCCAGCTCTGGAACCTCTCGGGAGTAGGGAAAGACGCCGGGGGCTACGTCGCCGGGCTGTCTTCTTCGCTGAGTCCGGTCGGCCGCCTTCAGTTCAATCCGCAGGGGAATCTATTGGCGGTCGTTTCCGCCAGCGACATCTATCGTAACGAGGTCGCGATCGCTTCTCGCGTGGAGGTCTGGGACACGGTGACGCATCGACGCGTCGCGATTCTCCCCGCCGCCGAGGCTGTGTCGGACGTCGCCTTCTCCGGGGACGGTCGGACGCTGGCCGCCAGCGGTCAGCGGGTGTCGACGTCGATTTGGCGGTTCCGCGACTCCAGCGTTCGAACCCAGGTCGCCGGACTCACGAGTCGCCCTCTCTCGATCGCCGTTCGGGAGGACGGTCTGCTGGCGTTCACCGACATCGGCGGGGACGTCTGGACCTGGCGCGAAGGGAGCGGGGCTGAGCCCCCCGAACGGGTCGCCACGCCCGAGACCGGCCCTCCCAGGGATCTTGCCGCTCGCAAGGACGATCCTCGCCCCCCGATGCTCGACGCCGGTCCGGGGGGGCGCAATCGGTTCGGAGGCCGACCCTCGCCTCCGGGCGCGGCGTTCACCGCAGCCGGCGACCTGATGATTCACGATGCGCGGGGGTTGGAGCTTCAACCCGCTTTGGTCGCCGCCGACCACAAATCGACTCGCGTTGAGATCCCCTCCCCGCAACCGATGGGTCGCGGGGGTATGGGGCCGATGATCGTCGGCGGGCCTTTGGCCCGTAGTGAAGACGGCCGCATCCTGGCCTTCAGCCGTGGCCGCAACGTGTACCTCTGGGACGCCGACCATCCAGACAAGGCCATCCCCGTGATCGTCGACGAGCCTCATCGCCGAGGCGGCGACCGCGGCTTCTTTTTCGGGGTGCGCCCTCGTACTCTGCTGGTCTCCCCGAACGGCGACCGCCTCTACATCTTGAATGAGGAGCCCCAGTCCGTTCAGGTTTGGAGCCTGCATCGGGGGGAAGGTCGAGTTGCCGCGACGATCGAGCACTGGGTCGACGGCCCGCCGGAGCGTCCCCTGATGTCCTCCTCGGCGATCGCGCTGAGTCCCGACGGCAGCCTGTTGGCGATCGTAGAGAACGGGGGCGCGGTCATCCTGTACGACGCCCTGCAGTTGGCCGCGCTAGGCCGGATCGAGCCCAGGGCCGACGAACCGGAGACGCTCGCGACGACGTTGGCGTTCTCGCCCGATGGCTTTCGACTGGCCGTCGGATCGCAGCAGGGGGCCGTCCGGCTCTGGGACCTCTCCAACCCGGAGTCGCCTGAGCTTGCCCTGCGACTCCCCGGCGAAGGCGGGAAGACCGTGGCGCTGGCGTTCCGGCCCGACGGCCGCCGGCTGGCCGCCGCCTGTCAGGACTCGTTGATCGAGGTCTGGGATCTCGCCGCGCTGGACGACGAGCTGCGGCGGCTCGGTCTCGGCGAATGACCCCGCCCCGGGTTTTCCGGGGCGGGGCGCTTTGGTTCAGACGACGATCTCGTACCCCGCGCGCTGGGGACGCGAGAGGAACGAGTTGGCCTGGTCGTCGCCGACGATCTGCTCCTTCACGGGGTCCCAGGTCAGCTTGCGGCCGCCCAGGCGGATGGCGATGTTCGCCAGGTGGCAGGTCGTCATGGCGCGGTGGTGGCTCCAGACGTCGGAGGCCGGCTTGCCGCGGTCGTTGCAGCAGGCGAAGAAGTTCTGGAAGTGATCGTCCAGCCCCTTGCCGTGCCGCAGATCCTCAAGCAGGGCCTCGGGGAGCGGGTTCTTGTATATGGAGGCGACTGCGCCGCCTTCCAGGTCGATCCGGTCTCGGGTGACGAAGATCTTGCCGCGCTCGCCCTCGAACGTCACGCCGTTGGGGGTGTCGTCGCGGATCTCCAGCGGAGTGCCGTCGGCGAAAGTCGCCTTCACCAGGAAGGTCGTCGCCGTGTTGTACTGGTCGTCGACGGTCGGCCAGCCGTCCTTGTATGAGACCGGCAGATCGGCGCGGACGACCTCGATGGTCGTCGGCCCGGTCTGGTCCTTGCCAAGGCCCCAGTGCGAGACGTCGACGTGGTGCGCGCCCCAGTCGGTGAGCTTGCCGCCGGAGTATTCGTACCACCAGCGGAAGTTGGCGTGGCAACGCTCACGGATGTAGCCGACCTTGGGCGCCTGGCCGAGCCAGAGGTCCCAGTTCAACTCCGAAGGGGCGGTCTCCTTGGCGAACGGCCCGCCGCTGGGGGCGCCGCCGATGGCCGCGGTAACCTTCTTGATCTTGCCGATCCTTCCGTCGCGAACCAGGGCGACGGCCATCAGGAAGACCTTGTTGTGGTCGCTGCGCTGCTGGGTGCCGACCTGGAGAATCCGCTTGGTATTCTCGACCGTCTCGATGATCTGCTTCCCCTCGTTGATGGTGAGCGTGAGGGGCTTTTCGCAGTAGGCGTCCTTGCCGGCCTTCATGGCCTCGATGACGATCTTGGTGTGCCAGTGGTCGGGCGTGCCGATGACGACGGCGTCGACGTCGTTGCGGTCGAGGACCTTGCGGTAGTCCTCGTAAACCTCGGCCTTCTTTTTGCCGATGCGGTCGCTGTCGCGCGCCTTCTCCGCGTGAAGCCGGTCGACGTCGCACACGGCCACGAAATCGCCGAATCGGGAGGCGCTTCGGGCGTCGCCCGACCCCTGCCCGCCGGCGCCGATCAGGGCGAGCCGCGGCCGGTCGTTCTTGGCCTGGAACGCCGCCCCCCGGGCCGTTTTCGGCGCCTCGCCCAGCGCGGCGGCCGCCGCGCCCGCCGCCCCGATCCGCAAGAACTCCCGTCGATTGCCGCCGGTCCGCACGATCATCGCCGCGCCTCGCTTTCGCACAGGGTGGACAAGTCTCCAACACCTGGCGAACATACTCCGCGCGAGGGCGCGGCTCAAGGAGGAGCCGGCTCCAGACGTTACTCGACCTCGTGGACGAGCAGGGCGTTGTGGCTGGGGTTGTCGGGGATGACGCCGCGGACGACGACCAGGCGGTCGCCGGTGTTGATCAGGTCGCTGCGGCGGCACCATTCGTCGGCGAAGGCCAGCACCTGGCCGGTGTCGAACAGTTCGGGGATGTGCAGCGGGGTGACGCCCCAGTACAGGGCCATCGCCTGGGCGACCTCGGCGTCGTCGGTCAGAGCCAGGGTCGGCGTGGCGTTGCGCTGCTTGGAGAGCGCCAGGGCCGTCCTTCCCGAGTGCGTGGCCACGACCATCAGCGCCGCACGGAGCCTGGAGGCCACATGGCTGGCCGATTCAACGACGGCCTCAGTGATCGGCAGCACCTGGCCGGCGCGAGAGACCGGCCGGCTCGGGCCGCCGGGAGCGTCCTTGCGGACCGCCAGCCAGTCGCCGAAGCCCTCCTCATAGCGGGCGAAAATCAGGTTTTCGGCCTCGTGAGCGATCTGGCTCATCATCGAAACGGCGTCGACGGGGTACTGACCGATCGCCGTCTCTCCGGAGAGCATCACGGCGTCGGTGCCGTCGAGCACGGCGTTGAAGACGTCGGACGCCTCCGCGCGGGTGGGGCGGCTGGACGACTCCATGCTGTTGAGCATCTGGGTGGCCGTGATCACGGGCACTCGCGCCTTGTGGCAGATCTCGATGATCCGCTTCTGGACGGCCGGAACCTTGGCGACGTCGATCTCCACCCCCAGATCGCCGCGGGCCACCATGATGCCGTCGGATTCGGCGACGATCGATTCCAGGTTGGCGACCGCCTGGGGCTTCTCGATCTTGGAGATGATCCGGGCCCGGCTGCCGCGCGCTTCCAACTCGGACCGTAGCCGCGTCACGTCGGCCGCGTGGCGCACGAACGAGAGGCCGACGTACGAGACGTCGTGCTTGGCCGTCCACTCCAGGTCGGCCAGGTCCTTGTCCGTCAGGGCCGAGACGCTCAGGGCCGCCCCGGGGACGTTGATCCCCTGGTTGGACCGGATCCGCCCGGGGAGCGTCACCTTCATCCGGACCCAGGCCGGCCTCTTCTCAAGCACCGTCATGCCGACCGTGCCGTCGGCGAAGAGCACCACCTGGCCCACGTCCAGGTCGTCGGGCAATTCCTTGTAGGTGCAGGTCAGCTCGTGAGGGTTCTCGGGCTCGGTCGGCTTCGACGTCAGGACGAACTCAGCATCCAGGTCGCACGCCACCACGTCGCCGGCGATCGTCCCCAGCCGGATTTTGGGTCCGCAGAGATCCTGAAGAACGGCGATTTGACGGCCCAGGTCGCGTGCGACCTCCTGGATCGCCTCGAACGTCGCCGAGTGCTCGGCGTGCGAGCCGTGCGAGAAATTAAGCCGGAAGACGTCCACTCCCGCCTCGGCCAGACGCCGCAGCATCGCCGGATCGCGCGACGCCGGGCCCAGCGTGGCCACGATCTTGGTTCTGACTTTGCCGACCGGCTCGACCTGGGCGTTCGACATGTGACATCCTGTATCGTGTTTGTCGCCGTGTGTGGGTGTGCGCCCCGTCGCCGCACATTCAGGAGCCGGAGAGGTTGGTCGATTTTAGGGAATCGTTCAAGCCGTGCCCAGAGTCTCGGCGATGAGACTCCCCGGCTCGACCCGCTCAATCGGTTAGGTCCATCAACGAGGACGTGGTCAAGGTCCGGGCGGAATTGACGAATCCCCGATCGTCGCGGACAATTGCATGGACCGTCGGGGAAGGGGGGCCGACCGGCCCGGGAACCTCGGCAACGGGCCGCAACGTCCCCCCCCACAGCGAGGCCGGCGTCAACTATGAAGCGTACGTTCGCGGTCGTCGTCTTATTGGCTGCGCTCGGGGTGATGGTCAAGCTGGCCGTCAAGCCCGCCGCCCTTCCTCCGCCGCGCGCCGATGAGCCGGCCGCGACGGTCGCGCCGACCGTCTCCGAGGAAGACGCCCTCCTCGCCCGCTACGCCGGCTCCTCGCCCGAGGATCGGGCATTGGTCGCCCGGGTCGTCGAGCGGTATCGCCTCAACGCCGTGGCGGTTGAACGCTCGGACGGAATCCGCGGGCTGAAGTTGCTGGACCGTCTGGACCTGGAAGCGATCTTCCTCCACGAGAAGCATCCCACAGAGTTCCGTCGGCTTCGCGACCTCCTGGACGACGCCGCTGCGGCCGACCTTTTGCTGCACTGGCGTGAGTATTTCGGGATGAAGCGGGCCGACGACACCGACCGCACGATCCTGATCGACGAGCTGGAGAAGCTCACGCCCACCCAGCGTCGGCTTGCCTCGAAGCATCCCTCCGCGCTCCCCTTGATGCTGGCCGATCCCGAGGGCGTGGCCGAGATGATGGCCTCCGCCGAGGACGACGCGACGCTCATCGATCGCCTGGTCGTCCTCAACATGGTGACTCTGGAGCACGGCGCGGCCGACCTCCGCGCGGCGATTCGGACCCTCGACGCCCACCCGACGCTGGCGCTCGACGCCTTCCGGCTCGACGGTATGGAAGGCTTCGCGCTGGTGAGTCTTTACGGTCCGGTGCTCGAGAACATCGGCCCGGCCGTTCCGCTCGACGAGAGCCTGATCCTGCTGCGGGTGAACACCGATTTCGTCGACGAGCAGTTGCAGACCCACCGTCCTGAGACCGTCGCCCGGCGACTCGCCCACGTCAAGGCGGCCGGTCTGGTGAAGGAGGTGGGGGGGAGTCCGAACGGGCTCCGGCTGTCGGTGGAGTTCGGCGAGCTGGGCGATAAGGCGCTCGCGAAGGCCGGGGCCGACGCCGCCGACGTGGTCTTCGACTCCTTCGCCGACCCGGTTCTGCGTCGTCAGGCGGCCTCGGCGCTGGCCGACCACGGGACGATGGCTCTGGCGATGCTCGCCAAGTATTCGACCGATCCCGACTTCCGCGACATCCTCCGCTCCTATGGCGGGGCGGTGATCCCGGCGATCGCCCGGGCCGACGCCGGGCCGGAGACGTTGACCTACCTTCAGGCCAAGGATCAGCGGTCGTTCAAGGAGAACCTCGCCCGGACGGCGCTTTACCTGGCCGGCGACGATGGCCAGTCGGTGATCCGGACGATCCGCAAGGACGGCCTGGAGCGGGTCGCGAGCCTGTCCGACTCCGACCTGCGGTTCCAGCAGTTCCTTCCTCTCTACGACGTGATCCACCTGAGCGACGTCCTCCGCCGCGGCTACACGCCGACGACCGGCGAGGCGGCCTGGGCCTTGCTGGACGCCTGCTTCATCGTCACCGACGTCCTCAGCCTGGCGGCCGCCCAGCCTGAAGGCGTGGTCGCCATGGAGGCCGCCCGATCCGAGGTGAAGGCGGCCGTCCGCGAAGGCTCAAAGTCAGCCGCTCGCGAGGCCGTCGAGACGAGCGTCGAATCGGCCGCGAAGGCCGCCGCCCGCGAGACCGGCGACGAGGCGGCCCAACGCGTGGCCCGCTGGTGGGCCGTCCGCTCGGCCGGCGGCGTTTTCCAGGTCCTCCGCCGCACCCCGGAAGCCCTCGCCCGCATGACCCTCGGCCAGCTCGCCGACGTTGCCCGCCCCCTCTGCACCAAGGCCGGCCTCCGCCTGGCCTCGTGGACTCCCGTCCGCCTCGTGAAAGACGGTGCCGAGGTCGTCCTCAAGATCCCCCCCGAACGCGGCCTCAAATACGTCGGCGCTCAACTCGCCCAGGCGACCGTCGGCGTCGTCGGCTTCCGCAAGATGGAAGAACACCTCAGCTCGCGAAGGCCGCAAGGCCAGCAGCAATAACGGCTTGCGGATCTCCATGAAACCCATGAATCCCGCGATTCTGCTGCATTTCCCGGGGATTTGCTGCAGGAATGCTGCATCCAGGGATTCGCGATTTTTGATTTAACGTCGGGGCGGAGGGGCCGTCGTCGCGGTTCTAGGCCGTCGACCTCGCCGGACGTCGACGCCGGCTCCTTCGGTCGGTCGTCCGTGTGGCTTACTCCCTCCGGGAGGGTTCCATATGAACACTGACGAAGCGACCAAGGCCCTGGCCGAAATCTACCTGACCGGCGAGTCGGACACGCGGGCGGAGCGTGAGGCAGAGTGCCACCTCTGGCAAGCCCGCGAGCGGGCCGAGGCCGAGGACTGGGACACGGCGGATTACTCGCTCGACGCCGCGTACCACGCCCTGGGGGCCGAGTCGCATCCGGAGGCCACCGCCGACGACCTGAGCCGGAGGAAGCATTCGATCCGCGTCGAAGCGGAGCGGTTGTCGCGGGACGCGTTTGGGGAGGAGTGAGGGTTGGCTTCCTCCGATCTCCCAGCACGCGCTTGACCGCCACTTAAACTCATGGTTTAATTCCGGAAGTCGATCGAAGCTTCCAAGCCCGCTGCAGAGCGGAGCCCTTCGGGGCCTGAAACGGTGCGTTCGTTCGGAGTGGCCCGCCTAACACACGGGGCGGTCCGGGCAAGGGGCGCATCGCCGGTTGGAGAGAGCAGAGGCCGATCCGCGAGCCACCCCGTGTGGTTGGGCGGGACCAAGGCGAAGCGCCGTGCAGCACTCAGCTGGCGGCATGATGGAGGGACCGAAGGTCGGTTCCTAGTCGCGTCCTTGGGAGTTGATTCCATGAGTGAATTTAATCGATCGACCGCCAGTAGTTCCGACCTTCGGTACGACGCTGAGATTGGGCTTCTCGCCGAATTTTGGAGTCGTCTCCGGATCGAGGACGAGCTGGGTGCGACCACATGGGGTGTCTTAGAACCCCTGGAGCGGGAAGTGACCGAGGCATTGCGAAGTGATCCGCCGGACATCCGACGGGCCGACGACGCAACCGCCAAAGCCATGTTCCTCATCTCCGGAATCGAGTTCTAAGACACCCCCTCCACTTACGGAGGAGGACATGGGCATACCACTAGGAAAGACGTCGCTCTATCTCCGTAACTGCCTCGAACTGAAGCAGAAGGAAATGGCCGAAGCGTTGGGCATCTCGGTCGTCCACTACTGCAACATCGAGAACGGGAAATCCGTCCCTTCCGCCGAACTCGTCGACCGATATCGCGATTTGTGGGACGTGGACCTGCACGTCCTGGGTTGGAGTATGTTCGGGGACGTGAGCAAGCTGCCCCGCCCGCTCCAGGAATCCGCGGCTAAGCTGGCCGAGCAATGGAAGCGAGAGTTGGCCAAGAAGACCGTCCTACAGCGGAGCGGCAACGACTGAGATGCTCAACGTCCGGTCGGAGAGATGTCTGGCCGACATATTGGGCGTCACCGTTCACGCGCTGAAGGTCGACCTCGGGCGCTTGAACCGGGATGTCCGCGAGTTCCAACTGATCGACCCCGCCAGACCGGACAAGGTGCGGGAGGTAATCCAGATCGTCGGGGCCTGGCGCAGACATCTCGACAGGTTGATGGAGCGGTTGCTCCTGCCCAGGATCACGCCCTCCATCCATAATCACGGAGGGGTGAAGGGTCGGTCGATTTTCACGAACGCATCGGCCCACGCCGAAAACGTTTACGTCTACACAGCAGACGTTAGAGACTTCTTCCCTTCGATCCATCACCGGCGCGTTTACAGGCTCTTCTTCGGTCGCTTCGGCTGTTCGCCGGACGTCGCGAGCATCTGCACCCGGCTTTGCACGCACAACTATCACTTGGCGGTCGGACTCCCCTCGAGCCCGCTGCTCGCGGACCAAGCGATGCGAGAGGTCGACGAGCGAATCCACGGTGCTTGCCAGTCTGCGGGGCTGACCTACACGCGATTCGTCGACGACCTGACGATCTCGGGAGGATTCGACTTTGCGGGCAGCGGGTTCCTGAAACTCCTTCCGCGTATCCTCGAGAAGCATGGCTTTCGCTTGAATCCCAGAAAGATCGAGATCGGCCGTCTCGACGACGGGCCTCAGGTGACGAAGCTGTGGGTCAATAGGGGGCGGCCTGACGTCGCGCGAGAGTTCATTCAAAGGCTTATGGAGCAGATGGAGGACGCCGAACGATTGGCCAACGGCGGTGATTTCGTGGGCCCATACTTCACGCCGGACCAAATCTACGGTCGCGTTTGCTTCGTACGCTCTATTCGATGGGGCCGAGGCAGAGACTTGATGCGACGCTATCGATCGGTGCAGTGGTCGAAGGTCGAAGCGGAAGCCGGGCGTCTCGGGCTCGTGGCAGAGCGGAAGCGCCTCATCCCGAAGCCAAAAGAAGAAGCCGGTTGAATCGCTCGAACCTAGCCTCAAAGGGCTTCGACCTCAGCCCAGTCGGGTCCACTGGGCGGACCTTGTTAGGTCTCATCAGGGTGAAAAAGTAAGTTCCACCCGGCAAGTACGCCCGACGGAAGTCGGGCATCGCGAGACCTGATCTTTCGACTGGTCCGCGGTGCAGACCCTATTCCTACTTGCAATCGGGGCGGGTTGGTTCTGTCTGTCTCTCAGTCGGTGCGGACGCAGGTGTAGCAGTCCTGGTGGCGGTCCCATCCTTCCTCAACGGCATGGACAAGCTGGAGGCCCTGGGAGTCTTCGATTCGGCGGCTCACCCAATTCAGGGATGAGAGGCTCGTGCCGTAGTTCCAGTCCAGGCCGGTGTAGCGGCCGTAGGCGAAGCCGTTTTGGTCGTAACCTGTCGTCAGCGCGTCGAGTTCGGCGTCGCTGTGGCCGTAGGTCGCTCCGCGACGCTTCATGTTCTTGCAGGCCTTGTTGCCGTGCGTTGTGAAGACGAGCACGCCCCTCGGGCGGAGCGCGCGGCGGAACGACTCCAGGAAGAGGTCCCACTTCGGCGCGTCGACGTGCGTGAAGAGCGAACCGACCCAGATCAGGTCGAAGTGGTCGACGGGCAGGGGGAGTTTCGAAGGGTCGTCGTTGGAGTGGAGCGGGATCGCGTCGAACGTGGCGGCGCAGAATTCAACGCCTTCGCGCTCGAGGTCGGACGCCGTGATCCGGGCCTGGGGGAATCCCCGGCGCAGGTGGCGCAGGACTCGTCCCTGGCCGCAGGGCAGGTCGAGGATCGTCCAGACGCCGTAAGGGGCTCCGTCGAAGCCGACTTCGGGTCGGCCCGCGGCGCGAAGGCCGTCCTCAATGCACGCCAGCGCCGACTGGCCCGCTTTCCAGTAATGCTCCATGCCGCAGAAGCTCATCTGCTCGCGGGGGGACAGCGTGCAATTCAGCGTTCCCTGGACTCCCAGGCTCATCGACCGCGCCCTCCTTCGTCCGACTTCAGCCCCGGAAGGTTACTTCCCTCCCCGGAAATCGCACGAAAGGTAGCGAATCAACCAATGCGAGCAAGGCCGAAAATCACTCGTTCCTCCCTGTGGACAGACGATGACCGTTGTTCCAGGGTTGGACGTACAGGAGAGGAGAACGGGGGCCTGGCGAACGTCCGGCCTCGATATGACGACGGCCCGTAAGGGCGGAACCCCCGGCCGACGATGCGTCCGGGGGCATGGCTTCGGGGGGAGGATCAATATGCGTCAGAGGAGACGACTTCACCGCCGGCACGGGTGGCGAGGGCCATGTAGACCGCCGGCGAGATGGAGTTCTTGAGGAACTTGACGCTGCCGTCTCCCATCAGGGTGTTGACCCCGCCGGAGTGGTAGCTCGACGCCTTGGCGTAGGTCGCCTGGTCGGGCCAACCGCCCGTGGTCGACCGGCAGGCTCCCCAGGGATACTGGGTCGAGTTCGGAGTCACGATCGTGTTGAACATCGTGATCCCGTTGGACCCCACCTCCCAGAAGATGCCCCGGCGGTTGTTCAGGTTGCCGCTGTTCGTCTGGTAGTTCTTGTTGCAGTTGGCCAGCCCGGTATTGATCGCGGCCGGGTTCGAGTTGGCGTCGAGCATCTGGTCGGCCGTCCCCCCCGTGTTGACGATCGAGGTGCCCGGGAACCCCGCCGTGGCCGACGCCCCGCCGACGAGCCCCTCGGAGAAGGCGATCGTGTTGCTCGTCCCGTCGATGCAACTCCGGATGCCGTAGCTGACCCAGTACCAGAAAAGCCCGGTGCTCCCCTGAGACCAGGCGTTCGCGGTGGTGGGCATCGCCGCGTTAGGCGAGAGGGTCGTCGTGCCGATGCTCGCGGCGTAGCTGTTGTCGAGCGTGAAATTGACGTTCACCCCCCCGCGCGGCAGCGCCGTCTGGACGCTCCCGCAGTTGGCGTCGGACGGGCACATGAACGACTTGATCGAGGTGTACGTCGCCGTGACGTTCATCGAGTATCCGGGGTCGACGTTGTTGCCGACCATGAAGTTGATCGCGCTGTACAGCGAGTTCTGCTCGATCATCCCGAGCATCTGCGCCTGGGCGCTCCAGGTGTCCCAGTGGAAGGCGGTCGTGGGGGCGAAGTTGGTGGCCCCCATCGGAAACGCGTCGTGCACCGAATGGTAGTTGTGCAGCGCGAGTCCGATTTGCTTCAGGTTGTTCACACACTGGGCGCGGCGGGCCGCCTCGCGCGCCGCCTGGACGGCCGGCAGCAACAGGGCGATCAGGACCGCGATGATCGCGATCACGACGAGCAGCTCGATCAGCGTGAATCCACGGCGCTTCATGAGGCCTCCGGGAAAAGACGGCGTCGAAAAAGAATCGGCGGCACTTCGACCCACGTTTGCGAGACGACGGCTTCGACCTTTCCGCCGCCATCGGTCCAAGAGCATCAAGACGACGCCTCACGGCGTCGGCGGCGCCCCAGCCGCCAGGTCATTCTGGCGCTCGAGAGCGGGCTCCCAGAGACGGTTGATCGGCGGTTCGGAATCCTGTCACGCCTTCCGCGCGACGAAGGTGGGGCGGAACACCCCCCAGATGCACGACTTGTCGACGAGGGCGATGCGAAAGAAGGCTGCTTCCTCCCCCGTCGTCGGGCTTGATTCTACGTTTCGATGGATTCAGGATGAATAGAGAATCACGAAAAGAAGTTCATTCCGAGCACGACCTCTCACGCCCTCCTCGGGTCAACTGCAAGCAGGCAACCGCGCCGATCACCCCTTGCCGATGACCTTCGCCTCACGGCTCTGAACCCGCCCCCCCGCGCGATCGACGGGGGAATCCGGCGCGAGGGGGAGGTTTTCCCACTTTCCGCGCGCCGAATTCAGGATCGTGCGCCACGGTATCCCAATAGAAGGACCGGGCCTCCACGCGAGCGGTCGACGGTCTGAGTGGATCGTCCATAGGGGGGTGGCGATCACGAAAACGGTCGATCAAAGCCATTGGCGGGGCGTCGAGTTTTGTCGCAACCGATATTTTCGTAGGGCTTTGCGCTGCGTGGTCGTCGCCCCGCACGGGCGCGATCAAACCCAAACGGAGCCGACGGCCACGGCGAGGGTCGGAAGTCGGGGCGGGGAGGATCGCGGGGCGCTTGCGGAGGGGGACGGTGGCCGGGAGAATGGGTCGCCCTTTCTCCTCGGGTCGTGCGCTTCGGGCCTCCATTCATCGCTAGGGAACTATCATGGCCGTTGAACAAGCCTCGCTGGGGCGTCGGTGTCTGGCGGAGTTCGTCGGGACCTACATCCTGATCTTCATTGGTTGCGGTGTAGTGCTCACCTCGGTCATGACCGGCGCGCAGAGCGGGATCTGGCAGGCGGCCATTGTGTGGGGCGTGGGGGTGATGGGGGCGGTGTATACGATCGGCGGGATCAGCGGCGGGCACATCAACCCGGCCATCAGCGTGGCGATGGCCGCCTGGGGCCGGTTCCCGTGGCGCGAGGTCGTCCCGTACTGCCTGTCTCAAACGGCCGGGGCGTTCGTCGCGGCGGCCGTGCTGTTCGCGCTGTTCAATCCGATGCTGAAGGAGCGCGAGCGGCTCAAGGGCGTCGAGCGCGGGAAGCCGGGGAGTGAGATCACCGCCATGTGCTTCGGCGAGTTCTTCCCCAGCCCAGGACCGATCTCGAACTCAGCCGGACCGTACTCGATCGAGGAGCACGAAAAGGCCAATGCTCTGGTCACGGAGCAGACCGCCTTCATGTGCGAGGTCCTGGCGACGATGGTGCTGGCCATGGTCGTGATGGGGGTGACCGACGACCGCAACCCCGGCGGGCCCCCGTCCAAGTCCGGGCCGTTGTTCATCGGCCTGACGGTCGCGGCGCTGGTGTCGATCATGGGGCCGCTGACACAGGCATGCTTCAACCCGGCGCGCGACTTCGGGCCCCGACTCTTCACGATGCTCGCCGGCTGGGGGACCGCCGCCCTGCCGCGCGGGGCGGGCGTCTTCACGGTCTACATCCTCGCGCCGATCCTCGGGGCGGTGATCGGCGTCGGAATCTATGATCGAGTCCTGAAGCCGGGCGGCGAGTTGGGGGGCGTCGATTGACTTCTAGGAAGCCGAAGCGGTTCGACTGGTTCCTGGCCGGGATGGGAATCGCGGTCGCCCTGGCGTTCGCGTTCCCCGACCCGGGCGCCGACGGCGGATGGCTCCACCCCGACCTGCTCACCAAGGCCGGCGTGGCGCTGATCTTCTTCCTCCACGGCGTCGCGATGTCGTTCGAGGCCCTGAAGGCCGGGGCCTCGAACTGGCGGCTGCACGTGCTGGTGCAACTCGCCACGTTCCAGCTTTTCCCGCTGCTCGGCGTGATCCTGCTGCACGTCGCGGGGGGCCTGGTCTCGCCGGGCCTGCGCCTGGGTTTCTTCTACCTCTGCGCGCTGCCGTCGACGGTGTCGTCCTCGGTCGCGATGACCTCGGCGGCTCGGGGGAACGTGGCGGGGGCCGTGTTCAACGCCACGCTCTCCAGCCTGATCGGGGTCGTCGCCACGCCGGCGCTGGTGTCCTGGTACATGGGGGGCTCCCAGGCGACGGGCGGTCATTCGCTGGGCGACGTCGTCATCGACCTGCTGATCTGGCTGGTGCTGCCGCTGGTGGTCGGTCAGATCGCGCGGCGATGGCTGGCAGGATGGGCGTCGCGGAACAAGCGGACGATCGACTCCGTGGACAAGGGGACGATTCTGCTGCTGGTCTACACCTCGTTCTGCGACTCCGTGAAGATGCGGATCTGGACGGGCCACGGAGCCGACGCCGCCTGGACGCTCGTGGGCACCCTGATCCTCTTCTGGCTGGTGATGGGCCTCGTCTGGGCGACGTGCAACTTGCTGGGGTTCTCGATTGAAGACCGCATCACGGCCGTCTTCTGCGGCTCGAAGAAGACGATGGCCTCGGGCGTCCCCATGGCCCAGATCATGTTCGGCGAGAGCCCCGAGCTGGGCCTGATCCTGCTGCCGATCATGATCTACCACCCAATGCAACTCCTGATCTGCGGAGCCCTCGCCGGCCGCTGGGGGAAGCGGTCTCCCACGCCGCCTCCCCCCAGCCCCTGACGACTTCGGAATCAATGCGCTTCGATTAGCGCTTGCCTGCCTCTGACGACTGTCGTATGATCGCTCCGCTGAGACGCAGTCTCATCGCGAGCGGCTGTAGAGCCGTTGCGAACCTCTGAATCGAAAGTCGGGAGGCCGTCATGAAGCAGGGGTGGTTGATCGTCGAGGCGTGGTTGTTGGCGTCCGCCCTGGTGATCAGCGGTTCCTCGGCGCCGGCCGAGGAACCAGCGGCGACGAAGGAGTTCGAGATCCGCGACAATCGCCCGTTTCTGGGCGGGAAGCCGGTGGATCTCTGGGGACTGCGCTGCGGCAACGGGCTCTACAGTACGGCCGTCACCGAGCGGCTGATCAACGCTCTCGACACGATGACGGCGCACGGGATCAACCTGGTCGGCGTCTACATCCAGGGGCCGAACGCCGGCTGGCCCGATCCCGAGATCGGCTTCGACGGCTTCCGGCGCGACGGTCGGCTCAAGCCCGAACTGGCTGGCCGGCTGGAATGGCTGATCCGCGAGGCCGACGCCCGGGGCATGGTCGTTCAGGTCGGTCTGATCTCCCCGCGTAAGGATCAGACGTTCTACGACGAGGACTGCATTCGTCGCGCGATCCAGGAGACGGGGAAGTTCCTCACGGACCGAAAGCTCAAGAACGTGTTTGTGGACCTCGTCCATGAATACGACCACCCCGAGCGGATCGACCACGAGATCCTCCGCGAGCCCGACGCCGCCGCCAAGAAGGCCAGGCTGACGAAGTGGTTCAAGGAGGCCGCTCCGGACATCGAGGCGGGCGTCTGCCAGAACTTTCCCGCCGAGTCGACCGACGTCTACCCGGGGCAGGAGGTGCGGATCATCGAGAAAGGCGCCGCCATCCCGAGCGACGGATTCGTCGTCAACGTGGAGATCACCCGCCAGGACGTCTTCGAGAACGACGGCGTCTTCCTCCCCGCCGCCGTGGACAAAATCCTGGCGACCTGCCAGGACTACCTCGACGCGCCCCACGCCGTGATGATGTTCCACAGCGCGTACTCGCAGGGGGTGACCAACAAGAGCGGCACCGCCCCCCATCCCGAGCCCGGCGGCTACGGCACGGGCCCCAACGACCGCGGCGTCCGCTTCTACTTCGACTGGGTCCGCGACCACGTCGGCCGCTACGAATACCCCAACCACGTCAAGGACGCGTCCTCGGCGGGTCGACCGGCGCCTTTCAAGCCCCTGGATGCGAAGACTGGAGGAAAACGGCCATGAGCGAGCGTCATCGCGGATTCACGCTGATTGAGCTGCTTGTCGTCATTGCGATCATCGCAATCCTGATCGGCCTGTTGCTGCCGGCCGTCCAGGCGGCGCGGGAAGCGGCCCGGCGGATTCAGTGCACGAACAACATGAAGCAGCTGGGTTTGGCCATCACCAATTACGAGCACACGCTGGGCGGGCTGCCTCCCTCGGCGATCGTCGTCAACGCCGCGGGCGGGGCGCTCTGGACGAGCGACTTCGGCGGCCTGGGCCGGATCCTGCCGCACCTGGAGCTGGGCGCGATCTATAACTCGATCAACCTCAACTCCAGCTACGGCGACCCGGGGAACATGACCGCGACCGCCCTGACCATCGCCCCGTTCATCTGCCCCAGCGAGATCCGCAACGACCGCGAGAACAACGGCACCTTCGGCATCGTCGGCCCGACCAACTATGGGTTCTGCCTCGGCGACTGGTTCGTCTGGGCCGGGCCCAACGGCGGGGCCGTAACGCGGAGCGCCTTCGGCCCCAATCTGAGCCGGTCGTGGTCCGCGTTCACCGACGGGACCAGCAACACAATGCTCATGTCCGAGGTCAAGAACTGGCAGGTGAACATCCGCGATTGCGGCGTCCTGTCCAAGATCAACGATCCGGCCAACATCCCGAGTCCCTACGCGGACCCGAAGACCGTGGCCCCGGAATACGAAGGCTCGACCTGCCTGGTGAAGATCGAGGGGCACTGCGAGTGGCCCGAGGTCGCCGTGCATCACATCGGCATGACCACCGCCTGGCCGCCGAACAAGAGGACGCCCGGCGGTCCCGGCTACTCTCTGCCGGACGTCGACCTGAACAGCCGCCGCGAGCGGATCGGCGGGCCGACCTACGCCGCCATCACCGCCCGCAGCTATCATCCGGGGGGCGTGAACGCCCTGCTGGGGGACGGCTCCGTCCGCTTCGTCAAGCAGGCCATCGACGGCCTCGTTTGGCGTGCGCTGGGGACCGTCGCCGGCGGCGAGGTGATCAGCTCCGACGCCTACTGAGACGGAGGACGCCTCGATGCGGACGACGCCGATCATCCTGGCTCCGGCCCTCGCTCTCGTCCTCGCCGCCGGCTGTGGACGAGAGCCCGAGGGGAGTGGCGCTCCGTCCTACGACTCCGACCAGGCCAAGACGACCCTCGTCGCCGCGCTCGACGCCTGGAAACAGGGCCAGGCGAAGTCGCTGCCCCGCCGCAAGCCGCCGATCCGATTCGAGGACGACGACTTCGCGGCCGGGTTCAAACTGACGGACTACGAGCTGGAGGAACCCGATGCGACGATCGGTCTTCATCAGGACGTCCCCGTGTTTCTCTCCCTGCGCGACAAGAAGGGGGACGTCGTGAACCGCAGGGTCCTTTATCAAATCTCAACCACGCCTCAAATCGCGGTTCTTCGCAGCGATCGGTGATCGGAGCGTTCGGCATCCGATTCGCGTCTCCCTCGACTTGTCGGGAAGGTCGTCGGGGAGGATGAAGCCATGGGGCTGAAGCTGGGCGTCTTCACTGTCGTCTCGGTCGTCGCCTATCTGGGGCTGGCCGTCCTGGGCTGGGGAGGACTCCACCCTTTCTTCAGCCACCCCGCGCTGGTCGCGCTGACGGTCGTGCTCTTTGGTCTGACGGCGGCGTCCTTCTTCACGGCCGGCAACCTGAGCCCGGGCGAGAAGGAGGACCGCGGCAATCGCTGGGTTCTCTGGGCTTTCGGCCTCATCGGCGTGTTGCTGGGGTGGCTGCCGGCGTACACCGATCGGACCGAGTTCCTGACCATCGACGGCGACCTTGCACGATGGGCGGGGGTGGCGCTCTTCGCCGCCGGCGGGACGCTCCGGTTGTGGCCGGTCTTCGTCCTGGGTCGACGCTTCAGCGGCCTGGTTGCAATCCAGCCGGGGCACGAACTGGTCACGACCGGAATCTACCGGGTGATCAGGCATCCCAGCTATCTGGGCCTGATCCTCAGCACCCTGGGCTGGGTCCTGGCGTTCCGATCGGGCGTCGGCGCGGCGCTGACGGCGATCATGATGATCCCGATCGTCGCGAGGATCCGATCGGAAGAACGGCTCCTCGGCGACCAATTCGGCGCTGTCTATCAAGCCTATCGCGACCGCACCTGGCGTCTGATTCCCGGCGTCTATTGAGGAGACGTCCTCAACGAGAGCGATTCAACGACTCCCCCGCCTCTTGCTCTCCGGCCCGGGCGAAGCCACCTTGAACGCCAACGGCTCCTTGGGACCGCCGGGAGGGATCTCAGCCTTCAGGGTCGTGGCCGCGTTGAAGTTCTTGGAGACGATGTTGGCCGTCTCATCGACCTGGATCGACGGGTCGTCGGAGCTGGGGATCTTCTTCCCCGTCGGCTGGATGCTGTAGACCTCGACTCGGTAGGCGCCGGGGCTGAGGCCTTCGGTCGTGGGGATGCTGAAGGCGCCGTCGACGACGTTGGCCGTGCCGGCGGCGCCGTCGCCGCCGGGGAGGAACGTGATGACGCCCGTCTTCAGAGGCTTGCCGTCGTGCTCGACCGTCCCCTGGACGGCGAAGCGCTGATAGCCGTCGCCGGCACCGCCGCACCCCCAGCAGGCCGCCAGGGCGACCAGCCAGATTCGGAGCGATCCCCTCGCGTCAGTACGAGTCACTGGAGATGACCTCCCCGGCCGCGCTGGTGCTGAGGGCCTGCCAGGTCGGGATCGAGATCGAGTTCTTGAAGAACCGGACGGAGCCGTCGCAGAGCAGGCTGTTGACGCCCCCCGAGTGCTTGCTCCGCGACCCGAGGTAGAACAGGTTGGTGTTCGCAGTGTCGTTGATGCAGGGGAGCTGGTTCGCGAGGTCGTTGACGCAGGTGGAGTAGTCGGGCACCCGGCTGTTGGGTCCGAAGCGGGTCGAGACCTGGTAGCAGCCGCTGTCATCGTTCCACATCCGCGCCCGGCGATCGGCGGCGGACGGCGAGCCGTTGGGGGAGATCGCCTGGATCAACTCCATCAGGGCCATCGTGTTCGACGTCCCGTCGGTGACGTCCGCGATCTTCGCTCCGTAGGAGATGTAAAACGGAGCATATTTGTTCCCGGGGCCTGCCCCCTGATCATAGAAGGCGTTGGTCCCCCAGTTCACGCCGTAGTTCCCCTTCACGTCGCCGCTGACCCCCGTGGTGCCGCTGGGCTGATTGAAGACCTGCGGGGTGTCCGACGGGCATTGGAGGGTCGTCAACTTTGTCTGACGCGTCGTCGCATTGGAGATGTCGTTGAACGAGAGCGTGGCGTTGTAGCTGCTGAACAAGGCCCCTTGCTCCACGAACGGCATCACCGCCGGGATGAACGGCTGCCGGTTTTGTTGCGGCGCGGCGTAGTAGAGGCCCGTCGCCGGGTTCCGGCCCTGCGCTCCCAGGGGGAACTGGTTGTGGACGTCGTGGTAGCTGTGCAGCGCCAGGCCGAGCTGCTTCATGTTGTTGACGCACTGGATCCGCCGGGCGGCCTCGCGCGCCGCCTGCACGGCGGGGAGCAGCAGGGCGATCAGGACCGCGATGATCGCGATGACGACGAGCAATTCGATGAGCGTAAACGCCTTGCGGGGCATCCTGGACATGGCGGACTCTCCTCAAACCAACGGGTCTGGGGACCGCTCGCGGAACACCGCGGACGGTGTAGGCTCCGACTCGGCGCACGACAGAACAGCGAAGGGACGCTTCGCTTGACGGAAAGACGTAGGACCTACCCTCAGGGTCGAGGTCGCTGAAACCGGAGCGGCACGAATGAATAAATTCGGAATGATGTCGGCAAAACCTGTTGATTCAACTCGCGACTGAGAATCATGACTGTGCCGATCAGCCCTGTCAACATCGGCGTGCAAGCCTTGATGATTTCAGAAATCATCGCATGCGAAGCCGGCCGGATCGGGGTCGGTGCGCGAACGGCGATCCCTCTTTCTCAGGACGGCAGCCCGGCGTCGCAGCGGCCGGCTCCGCTCACTTGTCGACGTCCGGAATGCGGCGGCGGATTTCGATCTCGCCGAAGCGGGCGACGGGGACGTAGCTGCGATCCAGAGTTTCACGGGTGCGTGTCAGTCGCCGGCCAAGGTTCCCCTCCACGTACTCGGCGTCGCAGATCACGACGGTTTCGGACGGCTGTTCTCGCATCGTGGTGGCGACCAAGTCGTCGAAGTCGATATCCGGCAACCAATTGACCAGAATCACCGACTCGATTGGGAGCGGGGAGATGCGGCCGATGGCGGCGTTGATCGAGGGGTAGGGGAAGTGGGTTAGCAGATTCGCCACCGGGGTCGATGCGTCGGTGTGCTGACGCAGGTATTCAAGAGTCGCCTGGTAGTCGCCCCAGGTGTAGACGGCTCCCCCTCCTCGGGTGCTGGGGAAGGCATGGATCGAGCCGGGGGGGGATTGCTCGGGGACTGAGCGTGTCGTCAATGATTTGATCGCGGAGACGTCCGCCCTGACATCGCAGTACGGGTTGCCCCAGGGGAAGGCCAGATCGAACAGGATGATGAGCACCCCGAACCGAAGCAGGGCCGTTCTTCGTGCGACGATCGCGTCGCAGGTGACGGCGTCGACGATCGCAACGATGGCGAGAGCCTGGAAGAGCACGAGCGGTTGCGTCAGGTAGTTGTGGTCGACCGGATGCATGGGCCGATAGAGCAACGCGCAGGCGTTCGCCGCGAGCAAGATGGCGGCGAATCGCCGTGACGCAGGCGACGTCGCGAGCCAGGCCACGGTCAGCAGCGCCGAGCAAACGGACAGCGTCCAGACGTCCCGCAACTCGCCCGTGAAGAGCCTCCACGACCGGGAGAGCGATCCGCCGCCGTAGAACTCGCCGGAGTGGCTCACGGTGCGTAGCGCGCGGAGGAAGTCGCCTGTGAGGCCGCTGAAAAAGACCGGCGAGAACATCGCCAACAGTCCCGCTCCCAGGACGCTGAGCCAGAACAAGATCCCCTTCCAGCCGGCCGCCGCTCCACGGGGAGGGAATATCAGCGCGACGACGAACGCCGGAAAGAAGACGACGGCATGCGGTCGGATCGTCATCGCGGCGGCGTAAAGCAACGCCGAGACGATCCAGGTCCATCGCGAGCCCCCCAGGGCCAGCAGCATCAGAGCGATGGCCACCAATTCCGCCGTATGCCAGTCTCTCTGGGCGACCAGTGTGAACGGAAGCGTCGTGTAATAGCCGACGATCCACAGGCAAGCCGTCAGTCCGGCGAGCCAGCGGCCGAGGCACGTCCGGCACGAGGCGGCGACCGTCGTCAGCAGGGCGCAGAGGAGGGCGAAATCCGCCGCGTAGAACGAAAGACTAGAACCCCACCCGAAGACCCGCCCCAGCACCCAGAAGAATTCGATCTCTCCGGGGAACTGGAACCCGAACTGGTCTCGCCAGGGGAGCCTTCCACGATCCCAGCCCAGGGCAAGCGAGGCGATGAAGTCGTGGTCGGTCCAGTACGGCCAGGTCAGGTAGTGAGGGGCCCATGACGCCAGGATGATCGCCAGCGCCGAGGCGATCGCGATCGTCGGGCGTTTCCCGGCCAGGGCCCACTCCGCAGAGGACTCGGCGAACGCGGTCCATCTTTCGAGGCGACTTCGGAGCATCGGCTCGACCCAGGGCAGACGCGCCGCCCATTTGGCCGCTTCCAGAACCGCGACGATCCCAATCACAATGGCGACGTCCGTACGTTTCGGGGGCCAGTAGCCTGTCAATTCCAGGTATTCGAGCAGCACCATGCCCAGGCATGCCAGGCACGCAATCGCAGCGGCGATTCCCGCAAGCCTGACCGGGCGAGAAACGCCGGATGAGGGGGTAGAGGTGGAGGGTTCGCTGAGTTCCATCATTGGCCGTCGGTCTGTGTGGTCGATCGTCGTCGGTTCGCTTCCATCGATGCAATATACCCGGTCGACGGCGCATTTCCGACCCGAGGCGGCGATCGGCTCGAATCCAACGGTCAGGCTTCAGAGATGTTCCGCAGGGGATGCGTCCCCGATGGGACGGCTTGGGTCGACGAGCAGCCAGGAGGCGGCGCCGAGGAGGTACAGACCGCCGGCGATGCAGAGCGGGATGGCCGGGTTCGCGAAGTGGGGGAAGATGATCGGGCTGATGAATGCTCCCACCTGGCCGGAGGTGTTCATGCAGGCCGCGACCAGCGCGGCGTGCGGGCCGGCGACGTCCTGGCAGACGCTCCAGCAGGCGCCCAGCAGGAAGCTCGCCGCCGCGCCGGAGAGCGTGATCAGCAGGGCCGCGGCGAGAGCGTCGGGGACCGTCGCCCCGGCCATCATCGCCAGGCCGGCGACCACCAGCGAAGCGCATCCCAGCCCGCAACGCCCAATCCAGCGGCCTCGGGCGCGGACGAGCCGATCGGAGGTCAGACCGCCGGCGACGTCGGCCACGGCGCTGACGATCAGCGGCAGCCCCGCCAGAACTCCCGCCAGCAGGCCGAGGCGTTCGGGCGTCAGTCCCCGGTCGCGCGCCAGGTAGGTCGGCAGCCAGGTGATGTTGAAGTAGAACCCGTACGCCTGGGTGAAGTACATCAGGCAGAGCGCCAGCAGGCTGCGGTTGGACGCGATGGTCGTCAAGGCGGCGAGGTCCAGGCGGTGCGGCTTGCTGGGGGACCGGCCGGACTCGATGTATTCCAACTCCTCCGGGCTCACGGACGGGTGTTCCGAGGGCTCGTCGCGGAACCATGAGTACCAGGCCCACGCCCAGACGAAGCCGATCGAGCCGAAGACCACGAAGATCCATCGCCAGGGGACGAAACCTAGAAGTATCGAGACGAGGATCGGGGAGAGCCCGCCCCCCAGATGGGCGCCGGCGAAGAAGAACCCCTGCGCCGCGCCTCGCTCGGCCGTGGGGAACCATCGCGAGAGGGTCCGGGCCACGTTCGGGAACGCCCCGGCCTCGCCGGCGCCGAAGAGAAAGCGGACCGCCAGCAGGGAACGCAGGTTGAAGGCCGCCGCCGTGGCGATCGTGAAGGCCGACCACCAGGCGACGATTCGCGTCAGCACCCGACGCGTCCCCACGCGATCGCCCCATGCGCCGGTCGGGATCTCGAACAGGGCGTAGGCCAGCGTGAACGTGCTGAAGACCACCCCCATCTGCTTGTCTGAGATCCCTAACTCCTCCTTGATCGACGCCGTGACCCCCGCGTGCGAGAGGCAGACCCGATCCAGGTACGTCAACGCTCCCAGGGCCACGGTCATCGCCAGCACCTTGCGGCGGATCATCGTGGGCGTCCCGGACGGGTCGGCCTGCATGCTCATGGTTCGTCGCCGCCTCGCAGTTTGGTCGGACGTCGGCCCAGATCGGCGCGACGAGGGCGTCCATACCTACCAGCGGGGAGACCCGAAGTCGACGACCCGGCGCTGAAATCCCGAGACGCATTCGGACTCCGCGCGATCGGGGGCCTACATTCCAGGCGGGGGACGTCGCGGAGACGAACCCCGCGAGGCCCGCTCTGGATCCGCCGATGTCCCACGATGCACCGAAGACATCCCGACTGGCCGTCCTCATCGACGCCGAGAACATCGGCTCTCGACACGCCGCAACGCTCTTTCAGGAGATCGCCGGTCTTGGAGCGGCGACGACGAGACGCATCTACGGCGATTGGAGCCAGCCCAACCTGGCTCCGTGGCGCGGTCCGATCGATTGCTACGGGTTGTGTCCTGTGCAGCAGTTCTTGTTGAGAGCCGGTAAAAACGGGGCCGACGGCGCGCTGATCATCGACGCCATGGACCTGCTGCACTCGGCTCGTTTCGACGGCTTCTGCATCGTTTCCAGCGACGGCGATTTCGCAAGGCTCGCGCGCCGGATCCGGGAGTCGGGCCTGCTCGTCTTCGGGTTCGGCCAGAGCCAGGCCTCCCAGTCGTTCGTCCGATCCTGCGACCGATTCTTCACGTTGACCGCCGACGTCGTCGAGCCGCCGTCGCTCAAGCTCGCCGCGATGCCCCCATCGCCGGCCGGGGTGAGCCCCGCCCTCGCGAAACTGGCCCGAGACGCCTGCGCGGCCGCGACGGCGGGAGACGGTTGGGCTCCCATGTGCAACGTCGGCGATCGGATACGCAAGGCCTCGCCGGGATTCGACCCGCGAACGTTCGGCTACAAGACCCTTGGTGATCTGATTGCGGCTGTCGGAATGTTCGAGATCAAGAAGGTCCCAAATCCCAAGGACGCCCCATCACAGACCTGGTACATCAAGGCGAAACAGCCAGGAGCCTCCAGGTCGGACGTTCCTGTCTCGCCGTCGACGGTCGTTTCCGTCGGATCGAATTAAAAGGCTGCTTGCTTCGTCGCGTCGGCTCGGCGATGCTCGGGCGTCGGACCCAGGGGCCGGGCGAGCGTCGTCCGGCGGGGGCCAGGCGCACGAGAGGAGGGGAGCAGCTCATGGCCGACGAGTCGACGATCAGCCCGACGCGCGTTTCGAGGCGGCGGTTTCATCAAACTGCCGCGCTGGCCCTGGGCGCGTTCGCAGCGCCGGCGGTGGTGCGGGGACGGAACCTCAACGAGAAGCTCGACATCGCCTGCATCGGCGTCGGCGGGCGCGGGGCGTCGAACCTGAAGGACGTCGGCGGCGAGAACATCGTCGCCCTCTGCGACGTCTACGACGCGGCCGTCGCTCGGGCCGCCGACAAGCACCCCGGCGCGAAGCAGTACCGCGACTTCCGCAAGCTGTTCGACGACCTCAAGAGCTACGACGCCGTCGTGGTCAGCACCACCGAGCACACTCACCCCTTCGCCACGCTGCCGGCCCTGCAACTCGGCAAACACGTCTACTGCGAGAAGCCTCTCACCCACGACGTCTGGGAGGCCCGGATCATTCGCGAGGCCGCCGCCAAGGCCAAGGTCGCCACCCAGATGGGGACCCAGATCCACGCGAGCGACAACTACCGACGCGTCGTCGAGCTGGTCCAGGCCGGCGCGATCGGCCCGGTGAAGGAAGCCCACGTCTGGGTCGGCCGCGCCTGGGGACGGCAGTCGCCCGAGGACGCCGCCAAGAACAAGGACATCGTCTCCGTCCTGGAACGTCCCTCGGGCTCGTCGCCGATCCCGACGGGGCTCGACTGGGAACTCTGGCTCGGCCCCGCGCCGGCGCGGCCGTTCCACGAGGTCTACTTCCCGGGGCCGAAGTGGTACCGCTGGTGGGATTTCGGCAACGGCACGATGAGCGACCTGGGGAGCCACTGGATCGACCTGCCGTTCTGGGCGCTCAAGCTCAACGCCCCCAGCACGATTGAGGCCTTTGGACCGGCCGCGCATCCGGAGATCGCCCCGGCCACTATGAAGACTGTTTACGAGTACGAAGCCAAGGGAGAGCAGCCGGCCGTCAAGGTGACCTGGTACCAGGGAGCGATGAAGCCCGAGCCGTGGACCGCAGGCGAGATCCCCAAGTGGGACAGCGGCGTCCTCTTCGTCGGTGAGAAGGGGATGCTCGTCTCCGACTACGGCCGCCACCTCCTGCTGCCCGAGGAGAAGTTCCGCGACTACAAGCGGCCCGAGCCCACGATCCCCAAGTCGCTCGGCCATCATGCGGAGTGGATCCACGCCTGCAAGACGGGCGCTCCGACCACCTGCAACTTCGACTACGCCGGCCGGCTCACCGAGGCCAACCACCTCGGCAACGTCGCCTACCGCGTGGGCAAGAAGCTGATCTGGGACGCCGAGGCCCTCCGCGCGACCAACGCGTCCGAGGCCGACCCGTTCCTGCGTCGCGACTATCGCCCGGGGTGGTCGCTCTCCTGACCCAACGAAAAAAGGCCCCGGTCGCGCCTCCCCCGTCGAGGAGGACGCGGCCGGGGCCCGGATTCACGTCGGTCGGAGGCTCAATAGAGCCCGAAGCGCGAGCCTCCGATGACCGGCAGATTCTGGGACGTGGGCAGCACCTGCGGCGAGGGCATGGGGACGGCCTGGGGCGTCGCCTTGACGCTCGCCTCGCAGTCGTGGCACTTCCCGCCCTTCAGCGCCGCCTTGAAGTCCTTGATGTGCCGGCAGATGTGCTCTTCCTTCCAGGCCTTGATCCGCTCGACCTTGCCCTTGAGCTTCTCGACGAGCCAGCACGGGGCCTTGTCGGCGACGGCCTCACACTCGTGCGAGTGGGCCGTGGCCTGCGGCGAGGCCATCGGGAACCGTTCGCTCGGCGGGCAGGGCTTCAGCGGCTTGGCCCAGTAAGACTCATACGACGAGGGGAACGTGGCCGGCGGCAGGTGCGCGGGCATCGACTGCGGCGAGGCGTACGTCGAGCCCCCCTTGGACCCCTTCCAGTTCCAGAACGACCACCGCTTGGCCTTCGAGGGAGCAGCCTCCGCGACGACCATCGTCGGCACATACGTCTGGGGCTGGGCGACGGGGATCTGAGCGACCGGCGCGACCGGGACCTGAGCCATCGGCGCGACCGGCGTCTGGGCGACGGCCGACGGCGCCGTGGCGTCCTCGACGGCCAGGGCCGGAGTGAACGGCGGAGGCGGAATCGTGGGCTGAGCCTTCGGCTGGGGGGGCGTGGGCACGGGGAACGACTCGACAGCCGGTGGCGGGGGCGGGGCGACCGCCGGCTCGACGGGCTTCACGGGTTCTTCCACGGGCTTGGGCGCGGGGGCCGGCTCAGCGGGCTTCGCGGGCGCCTCCTCGGCGGGCTTGGGCGCGGGGGCCGGCTCGACGGGCTTCGGCTCCTCAACGGGCTTGGGGGCGTCGGCCGGCTTGGCCGGAGCCTCCTTGGGGGTGTCGAGGGGGACGACGGGCGCCGCCGGCTTCTCAGGCTCAACGCCGCCTCCCGGAAGGGGACGGATCGGCGGCGGCGGCGGAAGCTGGGCGGACCGCAGCAACTCCTCGTCGGCCGCGGGATCGGGTCGAGCGGCCTCCTCGTTGCGCTCGGTCATTGCAACCCGCTCCGGAGGGGCGGCCGGCGCTGGTTCGCGCTTTGCTTCGATGGGGCTCCTGCGAATGGTCGCCGGTACGGCGGGATCGAGCAGGAGGCTAGGGGCGTCGTCAGGGACGCGCGGGTGGGGCTCGTCCACGACGACGGCCGGGCCGGACTCCGGTTCAGCGGCGAGCGCTCCAGGCAGTGGAATGGGCCTGTAGAGGGCGGATGAGCTTTCCGAATCGCCCGCCGTGGGGGGGTCCTGGAAGTCGGCGGAATCGCCGCGGACCGGCATGATTCGATCGTCGTTCTTGCGAGCCCGCACCATCCGGGCGATCGCCTCGTTGGCCTCGGCCGCGGTCATCTTCGACTGCGACTCCGGCGTCGTCGTGTTTCGGCTGAAGATGGGGGCCCGTTCCGGCTGCCGTGTGACCCACGGCGGCTTTGAGAACTGGTAGATCGCCGGCCACCCTCCGCCCGACGGCGCGGACGCCGGCCAGGCGTTGGCGGGGACGGCGAACCCAGGGGCCGACCCAGCCGTCGTCTGGTAGGCCGTCCCTCGATGGAACTTCCGGGACCACCATGCCCGGATCCCCCCGGCCGAGGGCGCCGCGGTCGTCGCGACAGGCCCCTCCGCGGTCGCGGCTGGGCGATGGTGGAGCCCCGCGCAGCCGGAGACTCCCAGCAGCAAGCAAACCGCCAAGCCTGCAACCCGCGACGTCCTCATGGCGTATCCTCCCGCCTGGAGCGGCGCGATCCACGCGACCGCGGCCCTTCTGGCATCCTTGCCGGACCGTTCCGGAATCATCCGACCGTTTCCATCGGCATTCGCGACCGGCCGTCTCGGGCGATTCCAACCCCTCCGGACGTCCCCCCGAGGGTGCGACCCCGCTATCGCGGAGAATCGCTTCAGTCGACAAAGTCTGCCGCGGGCCGCAGAATTTGAACTATCGGGGCGAAGACGATACGCTGAAGCCCCAAGTGCGAGGCGTGCGCGACGGATGGAGGAAGGACGGACGATGATCAACGCCGAAGCCGCAGAACGGTTCATGGCCGCCCCCTGGCTCGAATCGACCGAACGCGAGATCAAGCACCAGATTCTTGAGTCCCTGGCTGAGGAACGAGCGCACAAGGGCGCCACCCTGCTGGCGCAGGGGCAGCCGAACGACCACCTCGCGTTTCTGATCGAAGGGACCGCCGAGATCGTCCGCCGCTCGGAGACCGGCCGAACCGACCACATCACGACGCTGAAAGCCCCGGCGGTCTTCGGCACCACCTCGTTCTTCCGACCGAATCCCCCCCAGGTCACCGTCCAGGCGACCTCCGACGTCTGGGTGCTGACCCTCCATCATCCGGCCTACAAAACGCTCCGCCGCGACCACCCCCGCGCCGCGGAGGCTCTCGCCGTCGCCGTCCTCCGGGCCGTCTCCGAACGCTTCGACCTCCTCGACCAGCTCTTCGCCGACTACCTCCGGCAACACCCTCACGCCGAGGACGTCTCCGAGTGGTCCCGGTTCCGCACCCGGCTGTTCGAGGAGCACTCCATTTAAAGCCGGATCCGGAAGGCGGCGCGGTCTATGATCCCTGGAAGCCTCGAGGTATCTGCCCCGGTCCTCACAGTCCTGCGGAGCCGACGGCCATGCCCGCTCCCCTGCGACGGCTGAGTTTCGCCGACACGATGATGCTCGTGGCCGCCGTCGGCGTAGGAGTTGGCGCGACGCAACTCAGCCTGCGGGTGATGCCGGGCATGTCCCGAAGCTTCGCCGCCAGGCTGACGATTATCCTCTTCGCGCTCGCGCTGACGATCGTCCTCATCCCGTTGCGGCTTCGCCGGCCGCGGCCTCGTCGCATTGGCCGTCTGCCGGGCCTGGCAGCCTGTGACGCCGTGGCCCTGAGCCTGGCGTTCATCGTGGTTGAACAGGCAAACGGATGGCTCAGGCCCGAGGTCCAAGCAAGGCCCGCCGAGCCGTACTTCTGGGCGATCGACCTCATCTTCAGCGTCGCGCGGATCGATTTCTACAGCCTCGCCGTGGCCGTATCGTGGCTGACCCTCGCCGTCAGTGGGCGGTGGCGACCCGAGCCGGATTTGATCGACCGTGCGGGCCGAATGCTGGGCGTCTTGTGGATCCTCTCACCCTTCCTCGTTACCTGGATCGAACTGATTCTTTAGACTCTCCGAAGGAACAATCCTGCAACGAAGGAGTCGCAGTCACTTGCCGTCAGGGGCCGCTACGGGCTTCAGCTTGATATAGCGGTCGGCGAAGGCCAGGAACGTGGGCCAGTTGGGGCCGGTGGTATGCCCGCCCTTGTGCTGACGGAAGCTGAGTTCGCCGTCGGTCAGGGCGGTCTCGACTTCGGGGAACTCCGAGGTTCCCAGGTCCTTCCGGCCTAGCAGCCGGAAGACCGGTCCCGCGGCGACGGCGGCCTGGAAGCTGCCGCGTTGGTCGAGCCACTGGCCCTCGGCTCCAGGGCCGGACGACGCCCCATAGCTGATGAACGTGGGTCGAGGCGCGCACAGGGCGATCAACTCATGGGCGTCGACCGGCAGGTCGTCCGGGGTGAGCGGCCCGCCATATTTAAGGAAGTTGCCGGCCATCCAGTGGTACTCGCCGGTGGCCGTCAGATTCTCCACCAACTCGCCGAAGTTGCGACGGTGGAGCTTGGCCCCTCCTTCTCCCGAGGAGCCGATGAAGCCGATCGCGAATCGAGGGTCGTAGGCCATCGCCACCAGCGCGGCCTTGCCGTACCGAGAGAGGCCCTCAATCCCCACCTGTTTAGCGTCGACGACGGGATCGGTCTCGAAGTAGTCGAGGACGCGGCTCGCTCCCCAGGCCCAGGCGCGGAGCGCTCCCCAGTCGTCGGGCTTGCGGGGCTTCCCCAGGTTGCAAAGTCCGATGATCCCCTGGGTCAAGCCGCCGCCGTTGTCGGCCTGGATGCTGTTCGGTACGACCACGGCGAAGCCCCAGCCTTTCGCCAGCACCTGTTCCCGCGACGACGGGCCGCTGCCAAACCCCGGCGGGGCGGCCTTGGGCGCGGCCCCCTTCGCCGTTGGGCCTCCCGGACGAGGGCCGAAGGTGCCGAACCCGAATTCGAGCATCACCGGGACGGGGCCCTTGGCGTCGGCGGGAGTCGTCAAAGTAAGCTGGATGGCGACCTCGATCTGCGGCGCTCGCGAATTATCCACTCGACCCGCCAGCCGTTTGACGACGGCCGGGATCGCGCCGACCTTCTCCTCCTTCGTCTCGACGACTTCCCACTTCACCGCGGGGACGTCCGCCGGGACCCGGCCGTAGACTTCGCGGTCGAAGTCCTCGACGATCTCGGGCCTGCGCTTCTTCCACCACTCGTCGGGAGTGGCGACCTTCGTGCCGTCCTTGCAGACGAGCGGATCGGGGAGCGTGAACGAACGAACCTTGGACTCGTCGTAGTTGACGGCGTTCGGCCCATTGCCGCGGGAGTCGGCCCCAGGTCGCAGAGACTTGATCCCCAGGGCGTCCATCATCTGGCGGTGGTCTTCCTGCGCCGTCGGCCGGGAAGGAGTGGAACCGGCAGGCTTCGGCTCCTGGGCGACGCTGGAGGCGGCGAACAGCACGAAGCACAGGGTGGAAAGCGTCGTCTTCGGCATGGGAGGGGGCCCCGAGGAGGCTTGGGATCTCGACGCGGCGACGCCATCGAGTTGTAGCAGTCGCCGGCGCCCGGAGGAAGCCGCCGGCGGTTGTGGAATCGTCGAGCCGCAAGGTTGCTTCGAGTAGACGTCGGTTGACGACGCCGAGGGGCCGATGCACAATGAAGGGGCGAGGCGCAGACCGCGACGCCTTTCACGGCGGGAAGCCGCCTTTGGGCGGAATCCCACCGGACGCCCCGTCTCACGACGACCTTCGGCGCGACGCGCCGATCCGCCCCGCGCCTCCCCCAGACCATCGACCGCAGCCGACCGACCCCGTCCAGGTCGAGCCGTGGTCCCGCCTCACCCGTGGGCGTGGTTCACCGAGCCGAAGAATCCCGGACGAAAGCTCATTCAAACGCAGCCATGAACAATTCATCGCCGACGAGGCACCCTGAGTTCGACGGCCTTCTCCGCGCGGCCACGACGTCTGGAGCCCATGGCCAGCTGGTCGACGTCCGGGAGGTTCTCCGCACTGCGCTGGGGCCGAACCGCCCGCTGGTGATGCTCTGCCCCCACGCCGACGACGGGGCCATCACGGCCGCCTGCCTGCTGCACGAGTACGCCGTCCGCCGCGGCCATCCGGTGATCGAGGTTCTGGTCTTCGCCGGCGAGCGCAACGTCGCTGCGCCCTGGTTGAACGACCAGAAAAAGATCACGATGCGCGAGAACGAGTTCCTCCTGGAGTGCAACGTCCTGGGGGCCGAGGCCGTCTGCTGGAACCTGGAAGGCTACCGTCAGCCCGGCTACCAGCCGACCGACGGCGACGTCCAGAAGGTCGTCGACTGGTTCTCGAAGCGTCGCCCCGGCGCGATCATCGTCCCGCCGGTCAACGACGCCCACGCCGCCCACCGCGTCACCCGCGCCCTCGCCGCGGTTGGCCTCCTCGGCGCTGGTCTGCACGACACCCTGGTCATGACCGGCTGGACCCCCTGGGGCCCGCTGCCGCAGCCCAACGCCTATTTCGCCTACGATGGCGAGTCCGAGCGCACCAAGGAGTGGGCGATCCACTGCCATGCGTCGCAGATTCTGCTGACGGACTACACCCAGTATTGCTCCCACCTGGGCCGGGCTTACGCCGCCCTGACCCGTGAATGGGCCGAGGGCCACAGCCTCTCCGGCCGCGCCCACCGGACCGACGATCGCTTTGTGGGGGTCGAGCTGTTCGAGCTTGAGACCTACAACCCCTGCCGCGCGACCAACAACCCGCCCGACCCGATCCACCAGGCCCTCGGTCTGCTTCGCGAGCGGGCCGCCGCGGCTTCCGCTCCGGCCCAGGCCGCGCCGCTGGCCGTCGAGCCTCCGCGAGCCGTTCCGGCCAAGGCCCCCTCGGCCTGACCGTCTCGGTTTGGTCCGCCCTCTGAATCCGTCACCCCGCAGCGAGCCCGTCGCCGATGCCCGCCGAACGTACCCTGCACGTCGCTGACTCGACCGTGATCGTCTTCCCCGACGCCGCCGCCGCCAGCCGCGCCGCGGCTGATCGGATCGCCCGCGTCGTCGCGGAAGCGGTCCCCGCCCGCGGCAAGGCGATCCTCGGCCTGGCCACCGGGGCGACGCCCGAGAGGGTCTACGACGATCTCGCCGCGCGGGTGAAGGCTGGCTCGCTGTCGTTTCGGGACGTGGTCAGCTACAACCTGGACGAGTATTACCCGATCCAGCCCCTCGACCCGTTGAGCTACCGGTACTACATGCACCGGAACCTCTTCAGCCGGGTCGACCTGGCCCCGAACCGCGCCCACGTCCTCGACGGCACGGTTCCCGAATCGGCCGCCGCCGATCACGCCGCCGAGTTCGACCGCTGGATCGAAGCCGACGGCGGCCTTGACGTTCAACTGCTGGGCATCGGCCGCAACGGCCACATCGGCTTCAACGAGCCTTCCGAGCTTTCCCCGGCCGAGTTCGCCGCGCTCCCCACCCGGATGGTCGACCTGCATCCGATCACCAAGGCTGACGCCGTCCGCGAGTTCGGCTCGGCCGAGGCCGTCATCCCCCGCGCCTTGACGATGGGCGTCCGCCAGATCCTGGCGGCGCGCTCGATCATCATGCTCGCCACCGGGCCCAAGAAGGCCCCGGTCGTGACCCAGGCCCTCAAGGGGCCGATCACGGCGTCCCTCCCCGCCTCGCTGCTGCGGACGGTCGCCGACAAGGTGGTCTGGCTCCTCGACGAGCCCGCCGCCGCGGAACTGGGCTGAAACGCAGTCGTCAGATCCACGGATTAAGAAGGCTTAGCTGTCGAATTCTCGTCGGACGGCGTCGCGTCCTATAGTCGACCGTACCGGCCGTTGCAAGACGTCGTGGAGGGGCCGTCCTCTCCTGTCGAGACGTCTTCACGCGCCGCGTCGACCTCAAAAAGGACGCACCATGACGACGCCTCGCCCCTTCCGACGTCCGCGGACGACTTCCGAGAACTCGACCATTCGTCGCTCGTCGCGAACGCCCATAGGGAGAAGCGTCGAGATCCTGGAAGACCGGCGGCTCCCCGCCTCGTTCGCGGTGACGAGCCTGGCCGCCTCGGGGGAGGGGACGCTGCGGTGGGCGATCCAGATGGCGAACGCCCATCCCGGGGCGGATGAGATCGACTTCGAGGTCGCCGGGACGATCAACCTCAACCGCAAGGCGAGCCTCCCCGCGATCACCGACCGCGTGACGATCGACGGCTCCTCCGCGCCGACGTTCGCCGGATCGCCGGTCGTGACGGTGAACTTCCAGGGAACGAAGGGGGTCCGGTTCGCGGCTGGCAGCGACGGGTCGACCTTGACCTCGCTCTCGATCGTCAAGGCCGGCAACGCCGGAGTGACGCTTGAGGCCTCGCGGATCACCGTGCAGGGGAACTACATCGGGCTCCTCGCGAACGGTTCGACGGTCGCCGGCAACCGGGGCGACGGCGTGACGATCGCCGCCTCGTCGCACGACAACCTGATCGGCCGCGTCGACCCGGTCACGGACGTGACCTACTACAACACGGACTCCGTGAGCATCCAGCCGGTCACCGGCTGGCAGGGGATCCGGGCCTCGAGCGTCGCCGGCAACTACCTGATCTCCGGCACCTCCGGCAGCAACGGCCTGCTCTACGACGGACCCATCAGCGGCCAGGGCGGGACGAGCTACCTGGTCAACTACCCCGGCGCGGCGACCACCAGCGTCTACGGGCCCGACCTCCTCAGCGACGGCAGCGTGCGGCTCGTCGGCAGCTATCGGACCGGCGAGGACACGGTCTCGGGTTTCGTCTTCCAGGGGACGACCGCCGAGTTGACGGACGCCTCGCACTATCAGTCGATCGCCTATCCCGGCGCGCAGTTCACCTACGTCCACAGCACGATGGGAGACCTGGCCGTCGGCAATTACGACAGCTCGAACTCCACCGGCGCCCCCCTCGACGCAGGTCACGCCTTCATCTACAACCTGGCGACCAGCACGTTCGTCACGGACGTCGTCTATCCCGGCTCGGTCAGCAACACGGCCTACGGCATCTGGGACAACGGCCGTTCGCATTACACGATCGTCGGCGGGACCACCCTGCCGGCGACTCCCGGGCGTGATACGCCGCTCGGCATGGGTTACATGGTCGACTACGACGCGACGACCGGCGTGTTCTCGAACTGGAAGACGTTCGCCTATCCCGACGGCCCCGCCGGCGTGGAGTTGCTGACCCACTTCGAGGGGATCAGCAGCGTCGAGGACGGCGTCTATACGCTGGCCGGCATGTCCGCTCAGATCGGCGGCGGCGCCTTCAGCGAGGCGGCCCTCGTGACCGTCAAGCGCAACGCGGACGGGACGTTCGGCGACGGGACGTGGGTCACCGTGAAGGTGCCCGGCGCCAGCGGCATCACCACGTCGGACGCGGTGATGGGCAATCAGGTGGTCGGGATCGCGGCCTCGACGGAGGGGACCGTCTCCTATCAGGCCACGGTCAATACGGCCTACCAACTCTCCAACGTCATCTCCGGCAACGGCGGCGAGGGGATCGGCGTCTACGGCTCGAACAACAATCGGATCGCCACGAACTACATCGGGACCGACATGACCGGGACCCAGAAGCGCGGCAACGGCCGCAACGGGATCCTGATCACGAATGGGGCCCGGGGAAACATGATCGGCGGGACGGACTCCGGCGGCAACGATCCCACGGCGGGTGTGATCGTCCGTCCGCCGCAAGGGAACCTGATCTCGGGCAACCGGGCCAACGGCGTCCTCATCACCGGCGGCGCGACGGGGAACACCCTGAGCGGCAACTTCGTCGGCACCGACGCTTCAGGGAACTCCGCGCTGGGGAATCGCAAGGACGGCGTGGCGATCGACCGGGCCGACGGCAATTCGCTCATCGGCTGCACGGTCCAGAACAGCCCGTTCGTCTATTACAATGTTCTCTCGGGCAACGGCGGCAACGGCCTGCGGGTCACGAACTCCAACGACATCACCGTGCACGCCAACTTCATGGGCGTCGGCGCCAACAACGCCGTGATCGTGGCCAACGGCGGCGACGGTCTCCTGATCTCGGGATCGTCGCGGAACACTCAGGTAGGCGGGATCATCCCGCTGGGGAACGTGATCTCGGGGAACAACCGCAACGGCATCGAGGTCAAGGACCGGGCCAGCGGCTTCGTCTCGTTCAACACGTTCGGCGGCGTCTTCGCCTTCGGCGGGGCCGCCCCCAACCGTGGCGACGGCATCCTGATCACCTCGACGGGCGGGAACAACCTGGTCCGGACGTCGATCATCTCGGGCAACTACGGCAACGGTATCGAGCTGGGCGGCCAGGCGACCGGCGTGGAGATCACCGACACGGCCACCGGGACCAACACGGCGATCAACGCCCCCATCCCCAACCGCGGCAGCGGGATCAAGATCTCCGGCCGAGCCCACGGCAACGCCGTCGGCGGATACCAGCCGTCCATCGAGCCCCGCGACACGTCCTCGGCCAACGGCCGATATGGGATCGAGATCGTCGGTTCGGCTCGCGACAACGTCATCTACAACACATACATCGGCACCGACGCCCGAGGGACCAGCGCCCTGGGCAACCTGCTGGGGGGCGTCTACCTCGGCCCCGGTACGTCGAACAACTCCATCGGCGGCGCCGAGGACGGTCAGGCCAACCTGATCGCATACAATCTCGCCAATGGCGTGCTGATCAAGTCGGCCCGCAACGGCCGGGTCGCCAACAACCGGATCCAGTCGAACGCCGGCTACGGCCTGCAGGCGATCGGAAACGTCGCCGTGACCGTGGTTCGCGACAACACCATCGAGGACAACGCCCTCGGCAACGTCGACACCTCGAAGGCCACGGGGATCATCGTGGAGTCGTGATCCAGCCGTATCAGAGGTCGAAGTACAGGAACGGGGCGGGCGTCAGAAACGCGTGCTGCTCGAAGAGGCTCCAGACGCCTCCCCACGAGGTGTACTGCGAGAAGAAGATGACCAGCACGTAGATGACGGCCACCGGCACGATGGCGAGCTTCCCCAGCAGCCGGAAGAACCAGTGACTCCGCCGCTCGCGCCGGAGCGACCGCGCGTAGGCCCAGCCGACGAGCAGTCGCGCCGGTGCGAGGAAGACCACGAAGACCAGCCCCGGCAGCCACGCAGCCTCGCGGGGGATCATCTCGATCTTGAGCAGGTGGAGCGGGATCGAGGCCGCGAGCAAGACGAAGAGCGCGAACGCGAAGGCCCAGGGCGCGTGTCGGAACCGCTCGCGGGCCGCCCTGCGCCCGAACAGCGCAGACGCCTTCCCTTCCACGGCATAGCTCGTCTGAAGGAACGGGATCACAGGCGCGACGATCGCCAGGCAGAGCATCCCGATCGGCCCCAGCAATGGGAACCGCGTCGTCCCGGCGATCATGGCCGACGGTAGGGCGATCCAGGCGAACGTTCCCACGAACCCCACGAATCCCAGCCGGAAGTAATAGGCCGGCCGGAACCGGGCGAGGAACCCCCAGAAGCCGTCGGTCGACTCTGCAAGCAGGCCCCCTTCGCGGAGCTTCCGCTTGAGCCAGAACGGACCGCCGAACGGCCAGAGGAAGGAACGCAACCGCCCTCCGCGCAGGAAGGCCGTCAGGACGTGCCCGCAAGACAGCCCCCAGACGGCGATCGTCGCCAGCCGCAATCCTCGCGCCGCCGGCCCCCCCGGATCGATGACCGCCGCCGAGGCCGCATACGACGAGACCAGCCAGAGCGGGACCATCGAAACGACCGTCCCCAGCGCCATTCCGCCGACCCGGCCCGCCAGTCGAACCCCGAACACCCCGTCCCGCAGCCTCCCGCTCCGCGCGACCCTCGCCGACGACTCCAGCAAGTACCCCAGGCTGAGGAACTGCAAGACGGGCGTCGACGACAGCACCGCCAGCCCCAGCACCAGCGAGACCATCCCGAAAACCCACCCCACCGCCGACGCAATCCCACGCATCAGCCACATGAACAAGCGCGGAACAAGCCGCCTTCGAGGCGGGACCTCGAAACGGCTGACCTCAGCCGGCGCTTCGTCGAGCAGGATGGCGGTGTCCATAAATGGAGATACCGAAAGGCGAGGCGATTGGTTTCACGCCTCTTCGTCATCGTCCCACCATCCAGCCGAATCGTCAACGAGGCTGCCTTGACGTATCAGCGCCGTGGCTTGTGACTCCTCCACCCCCGTGTTACGATCCGCCGGCCGTCGTATCGAGAAGCCACGGGGGGATTTGCGATGAGAGAACCGGCTTTCGACTCGATCTCATCCCGGAGGCGGTTCCTCGCCCAGACGGCGGGGCTCGCGGGATTGGCTCTGACAGGCGCAGGGGCGCGGGCGGGAGGATCGGACTTCATTTCGTCGATCTCCCGCGAGGTCGCCATCCCCGGCCGACCGGGGACGCCCGCCTGGTTCCATCCCAGGGCCTGCCTGGTCCCCGGCGGCCAGGAGAATGAGGTCCTGGCGACCTTGCAGACGATCCACGGCTCGGACGTTTTCGGCCCGATCCACTGGACGGCCTCGCGCGACCTCGGTCGGACGTGGACCACACCCGCGGCGATTCCCGGCCTGGGGCGATCCCCGTTCACCGACGGCCTGGAGGCAGGCGTCTGCGACGTCGTCCCCGAGTTCCACCCGGCCACGCGCACCGTGCTGGCGATCGGCCATGACGTTTTCTATCGCAACAACGTCCTGGCCCGACCGCAGCCGCATCGCAAGCCCGTCTACGTCGTTCGTTCGGCCGACAGGACGTGGTCTGCTCCCCAGCGGCTTGAATGGGACGACCCTCGCGCCTCGGCCATCCACTCCTGCGGTTGCTCGCAGCGGATCATGACGGCCGACGGCGACGTCCTGATCCCGCTCACGTTTGGATCGGAAAACCGCGAGGACCGCCTGGTTACGTCGGTTCTCTGCTCGTTCGACGGTCGTTCCTTGCGGATCCGCCGCGTCGGCGCGGTGCTCGAACTTCGGGCCAAGCGCGGCCTGCTGGAACCCTCGTTGACGACCCTCGACGGCCGCTATTACATGACGATCCGCGCCGAGGACGATCGCGGTTACGTCGCCACGTCGCCCGACGGCCTGGCCTGGGAGCCGATGCGGCCCTGGTGCTGGGACGACGGCGAGCCCCTCGCCATGAGCACCACCCAGCAGCACTGGCTGACGCACTCGGACGCCCTCTTCCTCGTCTACACCCGCAAGACCGACGAGAACGCCAAGGTCGTCCGCTGGCGGTCGCCTCTCTTCCTGGCCGAGGTCGACCGCTCAAGCCTCCGCCTGATTCGCTCGACCGAACGCGTCGCCCTCCCCATCGTCGGCGACGCCCGCGCCGAGCCCGCTCGCATCCCGCTGATGGGCAACTTCCACGTCGTCAACGCCTCGCCCGAGGAATCGTGGGTCACCGTCGGCGAAAACCGACCCAAGGAAGCCTGGTGGGGCGACTTCCTCCTTGCCCGCATTCGTTGGTCGCGGCCGAATCGGCTGGTGGGGTGAACGTGGGGAATGGTCGGGACGGCGGCGCGTCCTGACTGGGCGTCCGCCGATGGACGGCCAGCCGGATGGGCCGTAAGCTGAAGTTCGTCCCGACGCCTTCGAAACCCAGCACCCGGTATTTCATGACCGAGCCCTCGCCAGAAAAACCGAAGCGTCGGGTCCGTTACCTCGGCCGGAATCCACGCCACTTCCATGAGAAGTACAAGGAACATCAGCCCGATCGCTATCCGGACGACGTGGCGAAGGTGATCGCCGGGGGTAAGACCCCGGCCGGGACGCATCGGCCGATCATGGCGGCCGAGATCTTAACGATGCTCGAGCCCCGATCGGGGGAGGTTGCGGTCGACTGCACCTTGGGCTATGGCGGCCACGCCCGCTTGCTGCTCGCGGCCGTGCAGCCGGGCGGTCGGCTGCTGGGCATGGACGCCGACCCGATCGAACTGGCCAGGACGGAGGCGAGGCTGCGGGGGCTGGGCTTCCCTCCGGAGTCGCTCGTCGTGCGACGCATGAACTTCGCGGGCCTGCCGCGATTCCTCGCCGACGAGTCGCCGGCGGGGGCGGACGTCCTGCTCGCGGATCTCGGCGTCTCGTCGATGCAGATCGACGACCCTGATCGCGGATTCAGCTTCAAGGTCGCCGGCCCGCTCGACATGCGGATGAATCAAGCGAAGGGGCGTCCCGCCTCCGTCCTGCTCTCGGGGTTGAGCCGGCCGGCGCTCGCCCGGATCCTCGCCGAGAACGCCGACGAGCCGCACGCCCTCGCGATGGCCGGAGCGATCCTCCGCGCGCACTCGGCCGGGCCGATCGAGACCACGCAGGGGCTCGCGGAGGTCGTCCGCGGGGAGGCTGAGAGGCTCGGGCTCTCGAGCGACGCCGCGGAGGACGTGGTCCGTCGGGTGTTCCAGGCGATCCGGATCGAGGTCAACGACGAGTTCGGGGCCCTGACCGAATTCCTGCGCGTGCTGCCGGCTTGCCTGAAGCCGGGCGGCCGGGTCGCCATCCTTACGTTCCACTCCGGCGAGGACCGCCGGGTGAAATCGGCGTTCAAGGACGGCCTCCGCGACGGCGTCTACGCCTCGATCGCCGATGACGTGGTGCGGGCCTCGGCCGCGGAGAGGCGGGACAATCCCCGGTCGTCGTCGGCCAAACTGAGGTACGCAGTCCGGGCTTAGCAGCGATGCGAAGGGGGCGATCGGATGGCGGTCGGAGCGCGGAGGGTCGCGGGACTGGCAGGCAAGGCGGCGTTCGCAGCCCTCTTCATCGTCGGAGGCGTCGCCCACTTCGCGAGGCCTGAAGCCTACATGAAGATCATGCCGCCCTACCTGCCGTTCCACCGCGAGTTGGTGCTGGTCAGCGGCTTCTTCGAGATCGCCCTGGGCGTGGCGCTCATGATCCCAGCGACATCTCGGCTGGCCGCCTGGGGTCTGATCGCGCTCCTGGTCGCCGTTTTCCCGGCGAACGTCTTCATGTACCAACACGCCGAGAGGTTCGGGATCTCGCCGACCTTGCTGCTCCTGAGACTGCCGCTGCAGGGGCTTCTGATCCTCTGGGCGTATGCTTATACCAGGTGGGGGTCTTCTTCGACGCCGGGCGGCAGCTCATGAAAGAATCGCGAGGACGTCGAAAGACGGCCTAACCGAAGTCGATGCCGCGTCCTTGAAACGATGAGCCGTCAGCCGGGGTATCAGCTTCCAGGATCGGTGCGGCCGACAGGTCCGAAGGGTTCGTTTCCATGCGACTCCGCGACGTCGGATTCCTCTGCGTGGTGCTTGGCTGCGGGCTGGCGACGGGGCGCGGGGTGATCCGCTCGGCCTCGCCGGTTCGGGGGCCGTTGCGGGAAGTCGCGGCGCGGCCTGAGGTTTCGGCGCGGGTCGACGAAGCGTTTCGGCGAAGCTGGACCGACCAGGGGATTGAGCCCGCCTCGCCGGCCGACGAGTTGACGGTGATGCGCCGGCTCAGCCTGGGGCTGGCGGGGACGGTTCCCTCGCTGGAGGAAGTCCGACGGTTTGAGGCGATCGAGCCCGGCAAGCGCGTCGACGCCTGGCTGGATGTGCTGCTCCGCGACCGTCGCACGGCCGACCATCTGGCGGAGCGGTTCGCCCGGGCCTTCGTCGGCGTTGAAGGTGGGCCGTTCATCGTCTTTCGGCGACGGCGGTTCACCACCTGGCTGAGCGACGCCATCATGGAGAACCGGCCGTACTCGGCGATCGTCCGCGAATTGATCGCCGAACAGGGGATCTGGACGGATCACCCGGCCGTCAACTTCGTCACCGTCACCCGCGACGAGATGACCCAGCGGCCCGACCCCGACCGGCTCGCGGCGCGGGTCTCGCGGGCCTTCCTGGGGGTTCGGATCGACTGCGCTCAGTGTCACGACCACCCGTTCCAGCCCTGGAAGCAGGCCGACTTCCGGGGGCTCGCCGCGTTCTTCGGCGGCGTTCGATCGAACCTTCGCGGCGTTTCCGACGCCAAGAACGAGTATCGACCGCTCGACCGCAAGACCAAGGAGCCGATCGACGTCGAGCCGACCGTCCCCTCGCATCCGGAACTTCTCCCCGCTGAGGGACCGCCCCGCGAGCGCCTGGCGAGCTGGGTCGTCGACTCGCGCAATCCTTACTTCGCCCGAGCCGCCGTCAACCGCGTCTGGGCCGTCCTGGTCGGCCGACCGCTCGTGGACCCGATCGACGAACTCCCCGCCGCCGCCGACACACCCCCGGCGCTCGACCTGCTCGCGGCCGACTTCGTCGAGCACGGCCACGACCTTCGCCGACTGATCCGAGCGATCGCCTCCACGGAAGTCTACCGGCTGGAGAGCGTCGACCTGCCCGAAGAGGCCGTCTCCCCCAACGACGAGACCTGGGCGGCCTTCCCCATGACCCGCCTGCGGCCCGAACAGGTGGCCGGCGGGCTGGCCCAGTCGGCCTCGATCTCGACCCTCGGGCCGGGCTCGTCGTGGCCCTCTCGCTTCGTCGCCTATGTCGACGGCAACAACTTCGTCCGCCGCTACGGCGACGCCGGCGAGGACGAGTTCTCCCCTCTCGGCGGCACGCTCCCCCAACGGCTGCTGATGATGAACGGCGAACTGGTTAAGAAAAAGACCCGCGGCGACTTCTTCAACGCCTCGCGACGAATCGCCGATCTCGCCCCCGATGGCTCGAAAGCCGTCGAGTTGGCCTATCTCTGCGTTCTCAGCCGTCGCCCGTCCGACGAGGAGGCCGCCCACTTCACCCCTCGTCTGCAGGGGGCGAAGCGCGACGACCGCATCAACCTGATCGCCGACCTCTTCTGGACCCTGCTCAACTCGGCGGAATTCTCATGGAACCATTGAGGAACGTCGGGCTTTCCGGCGTCTTCCCCCCTGGAGGGGGAAGACAGACCGCGCAGCGGTCAGATGAGGGGGACGACCAGCGGTGGATTTCCAGATACGTTTTAGATCCAGAAGTTCCTAGATCTCCACCCCTCATCCGCCCCTGCGGGGCACCTTCCCCCTCAAGGGGGGAAGGCCGTTATGGTCTCGACTCGTATCCCAGGCCCAGTCTGTACGAAGGAGCCGGCCCATGCACCTCGACCGTCGCGGCTTCTTGACGACCCTCGCCGGGCTGAGCTGGATGACCCCTGCCGCCGAGTTGCTCGCGCGCCAGGCCGAGAAGACCGACGGGCCGGCCGGCTCGATCATCCTCCTCTGGCTCGGCGGCGGCCCTAGCCAGCTTGAGACCTTCGACCCTCATCCCGACTCGAACGCCGCCGGCGGGACGAAGGCGATCGCCACGGCCGTGAAGGGGGTCAGTCTGGCCGCCGGGTATGATCGGCTCGCCGAGGAGATGGGCTCGATCGCCTTGATCCGGTCGATGACCAGCAAGGAAGGCGACCACGAGCGCGGGACGTACATGCTGAAGACCGGCTATCGCCCCGATCCGACCGTCATCCACCCATCCATCGGCGCGATCTGCTGCCACGAACTGCCGACCGGAACGACCGACATCCCGCGTCACGTCTCCATCCTGACCGGCCAGTGGCCTAGTCGCGGCGGATTCCTCGGCGGCGAGTACGACGCTTTCCAGGTCGACGACCCCAAGGGGAAGCTGCCGGACGTCGTCACCCCCGTCGCACTTGGCCGCGATTCCCAGAGGGCCCTCGATCTGGACGTCGTCAACCGCGCGTTCGCCCGCCGTCGGACCGCCAGGGTCGAGGCGACGCTCCATCAGCGCTCGGTCGCAGCGGCGCGAGCGATGATGTCCTCGGAGCAGCTCAAGGCGTTCGACGTCTCGCGCGAGCCGGCCGAGATCCGGGCGGAGTACGGCGACTCTCCCTTCGGCCGCGGCTGTCTAGCAGCCCGCCGTCTCGTCGAGGTCGGCGTCCGCTGTGTGGAGGTCACGCTCAACGGCTGGGATTCGCACGTCAACAACCATGAGATCCACCGTCGCCAGGCGGGGATCCTCGACCCGGCCTTCGCGGCCTTGATTCGCGACCTCCGCCGCCGCGACCTGCTCGAGCGCACCATCGTCCTCTGCTGCGGCGAGTTCGGCCGGACCCCGCGCATCAATCCGTTCGGCGGCCGCGACCACTGGACCAACGGCTTCAGCCTGGCCCTCGCCGGCGGCGGCCTCCGCTCGGGCTTCGCCCTGGGCGAGACCGACCCCGAGGGCGTCAAGGACCCGACAAGCCCCATCCCTGTCGCCGACGTCCACGCCACCATCCTCACCTCCCTGGGCCTCGACCCTTCCCGGGAGAACATCGCCCCCGTCACCAGCCGTCCCATCAAGCTCAGCGAAGGCCGCCGCATCCCCGAACTGCTGGCCTGATCCCCCAGGTCGATTCACGCCGAACACGACGGATTGCGACGCCTGCGCCGATTCCCCGTGCGTGGGGGTGGCAACTTGAATTCGGTCGTATCATCCTACTTGAGGCGTGCTGTGGTCCTGGTGCGATTACCGCACGAAGACAGGATAGGCACGACCGCCGAAGACCCTGTTCCGCTTGCAGAGCCGGCTGTCGCAACGACGACGAAAGTCGTCGAGCGAACCCAATTTCGGCGTCCGGCAAATCGCTGTAGCTTCTTGGTGATAAATGGTTTGCAGCGAGCGACCGCTGGAAACGTCGTCGCGAACGGACCCAAAGGAACCCAAGGCCATGCCGACCAGCGTCACGACGTTCCTGATGTTCCAGGGGAAGCAGGCTGAGGAGGCGATTCGGTTCTACGTCGACCTTTTCCCGAACTCGGCCGTCGATTCGATCGTCTTCTACGGGCCGGGCGAGATGGGGCCGGAAGGGACCGTGAAGCTGGCCAATTTCACCCTGGCCGGCCGCCCGTTTCGCGCGATCGACAGCCCGCCGGTCCACGCCTTCGGTTTTACGCCGTCGATCAGCCTGTTCGTCGACCTCGAGGAACGGGCCGCGTTCGACGCCGCTTGCGCCAGGCTGTCGGAGGGCGGGACTCTATTGATGCCCCCCGGCGAGTACGGCTTCAGCGCGGCGTTCGCCTGGCTCAACGACCGGTTCGGCGTCTCGTGGCAGTTGAACGTCCCGTTCGCTTGATCGTTCATGGAGGAGTCACAATGCGATTGATCCTGCCTCTGCTGGTCGGACTGATCGGAGACGTGGACGTCGCCGACGACGCGGCCCTGCGCCGGGCGATCGAGACGGCGAAGGCCGGGACGACGATCCGGATCGCGCCGGGCGAGTACAAGGGAGGCGTCTTCGCGCGCGACCTCGTCGGCCAGCCCGATGCGCCGATCGTGATCCGCGGCGCTGACCCGAAGCATCCGCCCGTCTTCCGCGGGATGGCGTTCGCCATTCACCTGTCGCGCGTCGCTCACCTGGAGTTGCGTGACCTGGTGGTGGAGCGGGCCACGGACAACGGGATCAATATCGACGACGGCGGCGATATGGAAGCGCCCTCGCACCACGTAGTTCTCAGCGGGCTGCGGGTCCGAGACGTCGGCCCGGACGGCAACCACGACGGGATCAAGCTTTCCGGGTTGGCCGACTTCCGCGTCGAGAACTGCACCGTCGAACGTTGGGGCCTGGGCGGTTCGGCGATCGACATGGTCGGCTGTCGCGATGGCGAGATCGTCGGCTGCTCCTTCCGCCACGGCGACCGCGCCGGGGCGAACGCTGTGCAAATCAAGGGAGGAAGCCGGAACGTGGCGGTCCGTCGCTGCCGCTTCGAGCACGCCGGCGAACGCGCGGTGAACCTCGGCGGCAGCACGGGTACGGCCTTCTTCCGCCCCAGGCCCGAGGGCTTCGAGGCGAAGGACCTGCTCGTCGAGGACTGCACGTTCGTCGGTTCGGCGGCGGCCGTCGCGTTCGTCGGCGTCGACGGGGCGACCGTGCGGCGGAACGTCGTCTATCGCCCGCGCTACTGGGGATTCCGCATCCTCCAGGAGAACCGAACGCCGGGCTTCGTCGCCTCGCGGAACGGCCGGGTGGAGGGCAACCTGATCGTCTTCCGTACCGATGAGATGAAGACGGCCGTCAACGTGGGCTCCGGCACGGCGCCCCAGACGTTCGCGTTCGCCGGCAACGCCTGGTACGCCCTCGACACGCCCGATCGCAGCCGACCGACGCTCCCCGTCGCCGAGGCTGGCGGCGTCTACGGCGTCGAGCCTCACTTCAGCAACGCCGAGGCCGGCGACCTGCGTCTCGACCCGAAGTTCCCCGACCCTCGCCCGAAGCCGTGAACCGTGATCAGCAGCAGGATTGATGGCGCTCGATGCAGGTCTTCAGGACCTCGTCGGGAGGCCGCTCCCACCAGTCCTGGCCGGAGAAGATCTCGACCTCGTGGAAGCCCTCGTACCCCTGGCCCTCAACCGCGGCGCGGAGCGATGGGATGTCGATGACGCCGTCCCCCATCATGCCGCGGTCGAGCAACAGGTCGCGCGTCGGCACGAGCCAGTCGCAGATGTGGAAGGCCAGGATCCGCTTCTTCCCCGCGCGGTTGATCTCCCTGTGGATATAAGGATCCCACCACACGTGATAGACGTCGAGCGCGATCCCCAGGCCGTCGTCCCCCAACTCGTCGCAGAGGTCGTTGGCGTGGGCCGTGGTGTTGACGCACGCGCGATCGGCGGCGTACATCGGGTGCAGGGGCTCGATTGCCAGCGGCATGTTGCGCGGGCGGGCGTAGTCGAGCAACTCCCCGATCCCGTCGCGGACCTGCGCCCGCGCCCCGAGGATGTCCTTCGAGCCCTTCGGCAGGCCGCCGACGACGAGGACGAGGCACGTTGCGCCCAGTTCGCAGGCCTCGTCGACGGCGCGTCGGTTGTCGTCGCGGGCGGCCACGATCTCCTCGGGTGTGGAGCCGGGGAACATGCCGCCCCGGCAGTAGCCCGTGACCACGAAGCCCAGGTCGCGGACCATCTTCGCCGACTCCGTCAGGCCGAACGTCTGGACCTGGTCGCGCCAGGGGGAGACACCCTGGATGCCGTGGCGGGCGCAGCCCTCAAAGATCTCGCCGAGGTTCCAGCGCTTGCGGACGGTGGCCGTGTTGATCGAGAGCAGCTTCGGATCGGGCGGGCGGTGGCTCACGGCTCGATCCCCTGCACGGCCATAAAGGACCGCATCCGCGAGGCGGCGCGGTCGGGGTCGTCGAGCAGGCCGGCGGCGTCGGCCAGGCGGAACAGCTCCGAGTAGTGCAGGGCGCTGCGGGCGCTCTGCTGGCCGCCCACCATCACGAAGTGGTCCTGCCAGCCGTTGAGCCACGCCAGGAACACGACGCCCGACTTGTAGAACCGCGTGGGGGCCGCGAAGATATGCCGCGACAACGGGACCGTCGGCTCCAGGATCCGCCGATACTCGCCCAGGTCGTTCGCCCCCAAAGCCTGCAGCCCAGCCGAGGCCGCCGGGGCGATCGCGTCGAAGATCCCCAGCAGGGCGTGCGAGTATCCTCGGTCGTCCCCCTCGATCAGCTCGGGGTAGTTGAAGTCGTCGCCGGTGTACATCTTCACGCCTTCGGGGAGGCGGCGACGCATGTCGATTTCCTTGTCCTTGTCGAGGAGGGAAATCTTGATGCCGTCGACCTTCGCGGCGTGGTCGCCGATGATCCGGAGGCAGACGTCCATCGCCTCGTCGAGGTCGTCCGAGCCCCAGTAGCCGGCCAGCGCCGGGTCGAACATGGGGCCGAGCCAGTGGAGGATCACGGGCTCGCGGACGCGGCCGAGGATCGCGCCGTAGGCGTGCTCGTAATCGTCGGCCGATCGCGCGGAGGCCGCCAGCGCCCGGCTGGCCATCAGGATGATCCGCCCGCCGACGGACTCGACGGCCTCGGCCTGTTCCTCATACGCGGCGATGACGTCGGCGGTGGTCAGCCCTGGTCGCGGGGCGAGTTGATCGGTCCCCACGCCCGACGCCACCTTCGCGCCGGGCTTCCCCTTCGCGAGTGCGACGGTCCGCTTGATGAGTTCCAGGGCCGTGGGCCAGTCCAGCCCCATGCCGCGCTGGGCGGTGTCCATCGCCTCGGCGATCCCCAGACCGAGCGACAGCAGGTGCTCGCGATAGCGGAGCGTGGCGTCCCAGTCGACGGCCGCGCCGATCCACGGATCGACCGCGCTGCGTGCGTCGGCCACGACGTGCGCGGCCGAGAAGGCGACGCGGTTGAACTCCGGTCGCGCGGGGGGCTTCCACGACCGCGCTCCCTGCATCGTGTAGGGCTCGACGGCGCCGGAGCGGCTGAGGAGATTCACGCGGGGCATGGCTCTGAGTCGATCCTGAAAGGATGCGGACGAAAGGAAAGCCGGCCTTCCCCCCTGGAGGGGGAAGGTGGCCCGGAGGGCCGGATGAGGGGGATGAGCGGCGTTGGACGCACACCCGACGGGGCGTTCTCGATCCCACGGCGGTCGTCCCCCTCATCTGACCGCTGCGCGGTCTGTCTTCCCCCTCCAGGGGGGAAGACGTCGAAAGGCCGCCACTCGATCCTACGGGACAGCCTCTCAAACCTCCAGTTCGGGGACGTCGACCCATCGCCGCTCGCGCCAGGACTTCAGGCCCAACTCGACGAGCTGCACGCCCTTGGCGCCTTCCAGCAGGTCCCAGGGGAACTCGCCCTCGCCGTAGACGTGCTTCAGGAACAGCTCCCACTGGGCCTTGAAGGCGTTGTCGTAGGTCACGGTGTCGGGGACGCTCGCCCAGTCGGCGTAGAAGTCGTGGGTGTTGCGGACGTCCGGGTTCCAGACGGGCTTGGGGGTGTTGACGCGCGACTGGGTGCGGCAGTCGGTCAGCCCGGCGACGGCCGATCCGAGGACGCCGTCGACCTGCAAGGTCAGCAGGTCGTCGCGACGGACGCGGACGGTCCACGAGCTGTTCATCTGCACGATCACGCCGTTGGCCAGCTCGAAGGTCGCATAAGCGGCGTCGTCGGCCGTGGCCTTGTAGGGCCGCCCGCGCTCGTCGCGACGTTCGGGGATGTGGGTCGCGCCCAGGCAGGAGACGCTCTTGATCGGGCCGAAGACGTTGTCGACCAGGTATCGCCAGTGGCAGAGCATGTCCAGGATGATGCCGCCGCCGTCCTCGGCCCGGTAGTTCCACGACGGGCGCTGGGTGGGCTGAAGGTCCCCTTCGAAGACCCAGTAGCCGAACTCGCCGCGGACAGAGAGCATTCGGCCGAAGAAGCCGGCGTCGCGGAGGAGCTTCAGCTTCATCACGCCCGGCAGCCAGAGCTTGTCCTGGACGACGCCGTGCTTGACGCCGACCTTGCGAGCCTCGCGGACGAGGCCGAGGGCCTGTTCCAGGTCGACGGCGACGGGCTTCTCGCAGTAGATGTGCTTGCCGGCCGCGATGGCCCGGCGGAGGATCGCGGGCCGGCCCTGAGTGGTGGCGGCGTCGAAGAAGATCTCGTCGTTGGGGTCGGCCAGGGCCGCGTCCAGGTCGGTCGTCCAGCGCGGGACGCCGACGCGCCGGGCCAGCGCGGCGATCTTCTCGGCGTCGCGGCCGACCAGCAGCGGGTCGGGGACGATCCGGTCGCCGTTGGAGAGCGTCACGCCCCCCTGGTCGCGGATGGCGACGATCGATCGGATCAGGTGCTGATTCATCCCCATCCGGCCGGTGACGCCGTGCATGACGACGCCGATGCGATGCTCTGACATCTTCGTCCTCAAACGAATCGAAACATGGATGCGATGCGTGGGCTCGCCCGGATCAGGGGCGTTCGCGAGAGAGGAGCCGCCCGAGAACCCCGACGCGCGGGGTCGCGAGACGGCGGACCGGCGGCCGGGCGGAGGCGGGGTCGTCTCCGAGCCCGCGAGCCAGCCGCATCAGGAACTCGTCACGCGGGATCTCCCGGGCGCCGAAGCTGACCATGTGCTCGCTGCGGACCTGACAGTCGAGCATCTCGACCCCTTCGGCGGCCAGATCCTCGACGAGCGCCGCGAGGGCCACCTTGGAGGCGTCCGTCGCGACGTGGAACATCGACTCGCCCGAGAAGCAGCGGCCGGCCAGCACGCCGTAAACGCCCCCCACAAGCTCGCCGTCGCGCCAGGCCTCGACGCTTCGAGCCACGCCCATGCGGTGCAACTGCCCGTAGGCGGCTTGCATCTCGGACGTGATCCAGGTGCCGTCCTCATGGCCCCGCGGGGTCTCCGCGCAGGCGCGAACGACGTGGTCGAAGGCGGTGTCGCGACGGATCTCGAATCGGCCGGAGCGGATCGTCCGCCGCAGCCGGTGCGAGACCCGCAGCTCGCTGGGAAACAGGACGAGCCGAGGGTCGGGCGACCACCAGAGGATCGGCCCGCCCGGCTCGTACCAGGGAAAGATCCCCCGGCGATAGGCGGCGATCAGCCGGTCCGGCGAGAGGTCGCCGCCGATCGCCAGCAGCCCCTCCGGCTCGGCCAGGTGGGGGGGCGGGAAGATCGGGTCGGGGCCGAGTCGGAAAAGCGACATGGGGCTTCTCTCGGGGTGCCCGACCTTCCCGTCGCCGAGCGACGTCGACCGATCAGGCCGACGCGCCGGTCTTCAGGGCTTCCAGTTGATCGGACGAGCCGAAGTTCGTCCGATAGCGGGCGATGAAGTCGTCGAGCGAATACGCGTGTTCCTGAGGTCCAGGATGCTCGATCGCATAGACCGCCGTCAAGGAGGCCATCCGGCCGACGACCTCCCACGGCAGCTTTCGAGCCATCCCCGCCACGAAACCGCCGCGGAAAGCGTCGCCCGCGCCGGTGGGGTCGGCGACCTTGTTCGGCTTGGCGGACGGGATCTGGTACTCCTTCCCCTCAACGGTGATCAGGGCGCCCTTCTCGCCCAGGGTCATCACGGTGATGGGGACGCTCTTGCGCAGCTCTTCCTCGGAGATCCCCAGCTTCTCAGCCATCATGCCGAACTCGTAGTCGTTGCCGGCGAGGATCTTGGCGCCCTTGCAGCCCTCCTGCAGCTCGGACTTGTCCATGCGCGGAAGCTGCATCGAGGGATCGTACAGGTAGGGGACGCCGGCCACCGTGCACTCGGCGGCGTAGCGGCCCATCGCGGCGGGGTCGTTGGGAGCGATCACGACCAGGTCGTCCTTGGTCGCGCCCAGGTCCTTCGGCGAGATCGTCGAAGCCTTCGACATCGCCCCGGGGTAGAACGCGATGATCTGGTTGTCGGCGAGGTCCGTGTTGACGAAGCAACTGGCCGTGTGTTCGTCCTTGATGACGCGAACGCCGCCGTCGTCGACGCCCTTCTCCTTCAGCCGGCCGCGGTAGTCCTCAAAGTCCTCGCCCACCGTCCCGACCAGAATCGGCTTCTCGCCCAGCAACGCCAGGTTGTAGGCGATGTTCGCTCCCGTGCCGCCCCGACGCCGCGTCAGCGAGTCGACCAGGAACGACACGCTCAGGACGTGCACCTTGTCCGCCAGGATGTGATCCTGGAACTTGCCGGGGAAGACCATGATGTAGTCGTAGGCGATCGAGCCGGTGACGAAGACGCGCATGGATCAGGGGACCTTCTGTTAGTTAGATCAGGCGAAATTGAGGGTGAGAGTCTTCGTCGAAGTCGGGCCGTCGCCGACGTCCCTTCTCCCCTTGTGGGAGAAGGTGCCCCGCAGGGGCGGATGAGGGGTGCGGAACCGGAAGCCAACGCCTTGATGGTCCCCCTCATCCGGCCTTCGGCCACCTTCTCCCACAAGGGGAGAAGGGAGGCATGTTCAGGGCTTGCGAAGCTTGATTTGGCAGGGGCACCTCGAACGTCCTCAGGCTTCTTCCAACATCCCCAGCGCCTGGGCGATCCGGGCGCGGCAGCGGTCGCGGCCGACGAGGAAGAGGCAGTCGTACAGCCCGGGGCCGACGCCCTGGCCGGTGGTCGCGACGCGGAGCGGGTTGACCACGTCGCCCATCTTCCGGCCGGTCTTCTCGGCGTAGGCGTGGACGGCCTGCTCGAGCGTCGCCAGGTCGTAGGGCTCGGTCTCGGCGAGGAGCGTATCCAGCTCGCGGAGCATCTCCGGGACGCCCGGCTTGCGGAGCCGCTTCTTGACGGCGTCGGGGTCGAAGGTCACCTGGTTCTCGAAGAAGAACCGGCCGAGCTTCACGACGTCGGAGAAGACCTTCATCCGGTCGCCCAGCGCGATGATCACGGCCTCCAGCAAGGCGCGGTCGTCGTCCGAAATCGGATCGTCCACCAGCTTCTCGGCCTGGAGGAACGGGATCGCGCCGGCGACCTTCTTGTCGAGCGGCGTCTCCTTCATCCGCTCGCCCTCGATCCAGAAGAGCTTGTCCGGGTCGAGGCTCGCGGGCGAGCTGTTGACGCGTTCGAGCGAGAACTTCTCGATCAGCTCGGCGCGTGTGAACAGCTCCTGGGAGTCGTCGAAGCTCCACCCCAGGCGGGCCAGGTAGTTGACCAGGGCGTCGGGCAGGTAGCCGCGTTCGATGTACTGGTGCAGGAAGATGAGGATGCCGCGCTTCTCGTACTCCTCGGTCTTGCGCTTGGACATCTTGGCGTGCGAGCCGGGCTCGGCCACGTATGGGACGTGCGCGAAGGCCGGCGGCGTCGCGCCCAGGGCCTCCAGGATGAGGAGTTGCGGGAAGGTGTTGGAGAGGTGCTCCTCTGCGCGGACGACGTGGGTGATCTGCATCTCCACGTCGTCGACGACGCTGGCGAAGTTGTACAGCGGCTGGCCGCCGGGACGGACGATGACGAAGTCGCCGATCTCGTCGGTGTCGAAGCGGACCTCGCCCTTGACCAGGTCGTTCAGGACGAGCGTCCGGCCCGAGGGGACCTCGAACCGCAGCGCGTAGGGCCGGCCTTCGGCCTCGAACCGGGCGAGGTCGGCGTCGGAATACTGGATGCGGCGGAAGCGGTACGCCTTCTTGGCCTTCTTGGCGGCCTCGCGATCGACCTCGCGCTCGGCGTCGGTGCTGTAGTCGCGGTAGACCTTGCCGTCGGCCACCAGCTTGTCGACGGCCGTCCGATAGAGGTCCTTGCGCTCGGACTGGTAGTACGGCCCGTGGGGGCCGCCGACCTCGGGACCCTCGTCCCAGTTCAGTCCGAGCCAGCGGAAGCCGTCGAGGATCTTGGCGACGGCCTCGTCGACGTGCCGCTCCTGATCGGTGTCGTCGATCCGCAGGATGAACTGGCCGCCGTGGTGTCTGGCGAGCAGCCAGTTGAAGAGCGCCGTGCGGACGCCCCCAATGTGCAGGTAGCCGGTGGGACTGGGGGCGAAGCGGGTGCGTACGGTCATGGCTCTCAATCTGCCGGCCGATGAAACGCCGACGCGACCGCCACGGCCCTCCCTGAGCCCCGCCGGTCGCTAACGACTTGGACGCGAACGAATTGGGTCCACGATAGGGCCCCGCCCCCCCGGCTGTCAACGGCCGCAGGCTCGCCCGACCCACCGCCCCGTTTCGCGGCCTCCCTCTTGATTTTGACGACACTCGTCGTCAAAATGGCGACACATGTCGTCAATCGGCCCGTGGAGTCCGTGTGATGAGCGACCCGCTGCCGGAGTTGTCCGAAGCCCAGATGGAAATCATGGGTGTGGTCTGGGATCGCGGAGAGGCGACCGTCGCCGACGTCTGGAAGGTGCTTTCGAGCCGGCGCAGAGTGGCGAGGAGCACCGTGGTGACGATGCTCACGCGGCTCCAGGAGAAGGGCTGGCTGAGCTGCGACGACGACGGCCACGCCTTCCGATACCGGGCGACCCAACCCCGGGCGACGACGCTCAACACGATCGTCTCCAAGCTCGTCGACACGGCGTTCGGCGGATCGGCCGAGAATCTGGTGATGGCCCTGCTGCACGGCCGGGGCGTGTCGAAGGCGGAGGCGGCCGAGATCCGGCGCATGATCGACCGCGCGGAGGGCCGCAAATCATGAGCGCCCTCTTCGCCCTCCCCCCCGAGAGTCCTTTCCTCCGGTTTACGGCGGTCGTCCTCTTGCAGACGTCGCTCGCCGTCGCCGTCGCGGCGGCGGTGAGCCTGTTTTTCCGAAGGCGTGCCGACGCTCGCCACGCGGCCTGGCTGGGCGCGCTCGCCTGGGCGGCCCTGTGCCCAATCGTCGTCGTGTTGGCAGCTTACTCCGGCGCTTCGCTCGGGACCCTCCGACTGCCGCTGCCGTCGAGACGCGCGGCACCAGTCGCCGAGACGCCGCTCGACGCTTCGGCTTCGCGGGCCATCGCCGAAGCCCCATCCGAACTTCCGAGGCCGACGGTCCTCGCTCCTTCCTCCATGCCAGTCGCGGCGGCTCGCGAGGCCGCGCCGCTGGCCGCCCCTCGACCAACCTGGCGGCCGGATCTGCCCGTGGCGCTGGCCGTCGTCTGGTTAGCCGGCGTGGGGTTCGGGCTCATCAGGATCGCTCGGATGTATCGAAGACTTGGGGTGCTCGCGCGGGCCGATGAGCGGACGCCCGTCCGAGGCCGTGAGGACGTCGTCGAGGCCGCCCGCGCCGCGCTCGGGGCTTCGGAGTTCCCCGCCGTGCTCGCGTCTTCGGCGATCGGCGAGCCGCTGGTCGTGGGCCTATTGAAACCGACGATTCTCTTGCCCGCGCGGCTGGCGGAGGATGGGACGCCCGAGGCGTTGCGAGACGTCCTGATCCACGAGGGAGCGCACGTTCTGCGCCGGGACCTTTGGGTCGGGTTCCTCCAGCGGCTCGTCGGGGCGTTCTACTGGCCCCACCCGCTCATCCACCTGATGAACCGCGAGCTTTCGCGGGCTCGGGAGGAGGCGTGCGACGACTTCGTGCTGAGGGCGAGCAGGCCGGCCGACTACGCCCGCACGCTGCTGGCGATCGCCGAGGCCTACCGACCCGTCAAGCCGCCCTTCGGCCTCAGCCTGCTCGGCGTGCGGTGGTCGCTCGCCGATCGCATCGCCGGTTTGCTCGATCCCAGGAGGGCCTCCATGAACGTGACGAGCCTTGCGACCAGGGCCGTGATCGTCTTGACGCTCGTGATCGTCGGGGCGGCGACCGCCCTGGTCCGCCTCGACGGCTCTGCGCAAGCCGAGGAGCCCAAACTTGCCGCGGCGATGCCGCCAGCCGGCGGCGCGACAATCCCGGGCGTCCTCTGGAGCCTGCAAGGCGTCGTCGTCGACGAGCAAGGAAAGCCGGCGGCGGGCGTCAACGTTTATACCCGATCGCGCCGCGACGGCCTGCGAACGCGGACGCGCGACGACGGCGCCTTCACGATCCCCCTGGAAGGCAGAGCGGACGTCCGCGAGTTCGCGCGATCGGTCGTCGCCGAGTCCGACGACCTCACGAAGTCCGGGATCGCCGTGTTCGATCCGCCGATCATCCGCATGGCCAACCGGCCGATCCGCATCGTCCTCAAGCCCTCACGGACGGTCACGGTCCGTGTGACGGATCAGGCGGGAGCCCCGGTTCCGGACGCCTCGACCGAGGTCTTGAGCTTCTGGTACGAGAACAGCGCGCGTGCCGGCGTCGACGGGATCGCGACCATCCGGTTCCCGGCCGACGCCGAGATTATCTGGGTCCTCGCCCTGAAGTCGAAGGTCGGCTTCGACTACTTCGAGAACTACAAGATCGCTCCGGGACGCGTCGAGCATTTCGATCCATTGCCGCAGACCGTCGCACTCACGTTTCGCGGGGCGACCACCGTCCGAGCCCGCGCGGTGGACTCCCAAGGCCGCGGGATTCCCGACGCCTGGTTCGGTCCTCGGGACGGCGCGTTCCCCAACAAGGTCGACCACTGCCGTCTCGACTATAGCGAGATCGCCGGCATCAAGACCGATGAACAGGGCCAAGGCGTCTGCGATTGGATCCCGGAGAACTTCGGGGGCATGTTCAGATTCGAGACGCCCCACCACTCGGGCCGCGCTGAATTCGCTTTCTCTGCCCAGAGACCCGCGCCGGCCGACAGGACCTTCAAGCTGCTGCGCGACACCGAGTTGGGCGGAACCGTCCGGTTCGCCGACGGCCGGCCGGCGCCAGGACTGGCGGTCCGCCTGGAGGCCGGCCCGTCGCCGAACGCCGGAAAGGGCGTCGTGTCGGTCCGGACCGACGACCAGGGACGATATCGCGCCAGCGTCGGCCCGGAGACGACCTACATGATCGAGGTCGACGACCCCGACTGGACGTCGCGGTCGCTCCACGAGGTTCTCCTCCGCGAAGACGAGCCGCGCGGCGACCTGGATCTGACGCTGGTCAAGGGGACGATCCTGGAAGGGCGGGTCGTCGCGGGCGACGAGCCACGTCCCGTACCGAACTCGGGCGTAACGCTCATCCAGGAAGGCGATCTGCTCCCTCAAGAATTTCGGCGTCTCAGCGCTTCGCGGGGGACGCTTCGAAAGGGGGCGGTCACCGGAGCCGACGGCGTCTATCGATTCCGGGTGACGCCGGGGTCTTATCAGGTCAAGGTCATGATGAACGACGCGCCCCTCCAGGTGGTCGTGAAGGATGAATCCGAGGAGCGTCGAATCCTGCCCGACATGGCGCAGACGCCGGCGACGGAGATGTCCGGGATCGTGGTCGAGGTCACTCCGGAGGGCGAACGTCCCGTCCCCTCCGCGCGGCTATGGCCGGTGATCCGCGGCCGATCGGGAGGTTTCAACCCGATCCGATGCGATGAGAACGGCCGCTTCCGCGGGTCTTGGTGGCTGGGCCCGGACAAGGGGATCGTTTTCTATGCCTCCGCAACGCCGTCTCTGGCCGGCTTCGTCTCGCCTTCCAGGGGAGCGAAGGAGGTGAAGGTCGTGGTTGCGAAGGCTGCCATCGCCTCCGGTCGCGTCGTGGATCACAACGGCAAGCCCGTGGCGGGGAGAGGGGTCGGCGTGACCATCGACAGCGGTCCTGATTTCGCCGCGGCCGGCCACGTCGGCTATGGAGTCACCACCGACGCCGAAGGCCGATACCGCTTCGGGCCCGTCCCCGTCGGCGCCGAGGGCGAGGCCCGCCTGACACTGTCTGACGTGAAGTCGACGCACCGCCTGTCGACGGTCATCCGTTTCGACGCGCCGACGGCCGACGATATCACGCTCCCCGATCTCGTCGTCCCTTCGCAAGCCGCCGCGGAATAGCCCTTCCTCGGCAGGTGATGCAGCACGATCGCCACGGGGGCCGGCAAGCCGTTGTCACTCACGCGGACGGCCTTCTTATGGTGCCGCGGCGATCGAGGGGGCGGGCTCTGCGAAGTCGCGCGACAGCGACGGCGCTGGGCCGGCGGCTTCGGGGAGGCGGATCGTAAAACACGAGCCGACGCCGGGGACGCTGTCGACCTGGATCGTGCCTCGGGAGGCTCGGACGACGCGGCGGACGACGGAGAGACCCAGGCCGACGCCGCCTCGGCCCAGCAGACGGGCGCGCGGGGACTGGTAAAAGGGCTCGAAGACCGACGCCTGCTCCGCCTCGGTCAGCCCGACGCCCCGGTCTTGCACCGAGAGGGCGGCGGAACCGGACTCGCGGCGGAGACGGACGGTCACCGGCGAGCCCGGCTCGCTGTACTTCAGGGCGTTGTCGACGAGGTTGTCGACGGCCTGCGCCAGCAGCGGCGGGTGGGCGCGAATTCGGTCGGGGGTCGACTCACAGATGAAATGGATGTCGCCGGCGCGGGGGCGGCCGTCCCAGTTCTTGAGCAGTTCGGGGACCCAGGCGGCCAGGTCGATCGGCTCCTCGGCCAGCGGCTCGGCCTCGGACTCGGCGCGGGCGAGGAACAGCAGCGACTCGACGATCCGGTTGAGCCGCTGGGCCTCGCGACGGACCTGGTCCAAGGTCTGCTCGTACTCCTCCGGCGGTCGGGGTCGGCGGCGGACGACGTCGATCAGGCTGAGCATCCCGGCGATCGGCGTCCGAAGCTGGTGCGAGGCGTCGCCGGTGAATCGTCGCTGACGCTCCAGGGCCTCGCGGCGTCGGTCCAGCAGAGCGTTGAAGGCCTGGCCCAACTCCTCCAGCTCGTCGCCCGTTTCGGGGACGGGGAGTCCGTCCTGATCGTCGGCCTCGGCCTTCGACCGCGCAGACGCCGCCAACTCGGCGATCGGTGCCAGGGCCCGACGGCAGAGCCGCCTCCCTAACGCGGCGCAGAGGAGCCAGGTCGTCGCCGAGGCCGCCGCCAGCGACATCCCCAGCCGGGTGATGCTGGCGTCCACGGGCTCGGTCGACATCCCGGCGGTGAGGATCAACTCGTCGTACTCGTCGGCGTCCAGCGGTTCGTTCTTGGCCTTGCGAGGGCGAACCATCTCCGTGAGCGTCAGCCGGATGTGGGCGACGCGCCAGCCCTCGGCGTCGACCATCGTGGCCCGAGCGTGCGACGTGCTGATGTCCGTCGTCGGATCGGCCAGCGGAGGTTTCGGCCCGGACTCCCAGTTCGCCGAGTGGTCGACGAGTCGGCCGCGGTTGTCCTGGATCGCCCAGCGCATCTCATCGGGACCGGGGTCGAGTCCGATGGAGATCCGGCGCTCCGTCGGCTTCCATTCGAGCGCGTCCGTTTCGACGTGGACGGCCGCTTCGAGCGCCGCGAGGGTCTTGGTGAGTCGGCCGTCCAGGCGGGTGTGGAGGTAAGACCAGCCCAGCGCGTACATGGTGATCGAGAACCCCAGCAGGACCACCGCCAGGGCTCCCAGGAAGTACAGCAGCAGCCGGCCGGCCAGGCTCACGATCCGTCGCCTCCCGCCGCGCCTGGCGGCCTGCCGAAGGAGTAGCCTCGGCCTCGCAGGGTGTGGATCAGCCGCTCCCCGTGCGCCTCCAGCTTGCGGCGAAGCTCGAAGACGTGGACCTCCAGCGTGTTCGAGAGTCCGTCGTAGCGCTCGTCCCAGACGTGCTCGTAGATCCTCGTCCGCGACAGGACCTGATCGGGGTTGCGGACGAAGTAGACGAGAAGCGCGTATTCCTTGGCCGTCAGGTCGATCGGCTTGCCGCCCCGCGTTACGCGCTGAGTGGCCAGATCCACCTCGACGTCGGCGTAGCCCAACCGCGTGCCGCCGCCCCGGCCTTCGCGACGCCGGACCAGGGCGTGGACTCTCGCCAGCAGTTCGTCGAAGACGAACGGCTTGCACAGGTAGTCGTCGGCCCCGCCGTTCAGTCCTTTGACCCGATCGGAGACCGAGTCGCGGGCGGTCAGGAAGAGCACGGGCGTTTCGTGGTCGCGCTCGCGCAGGCGCTTGAGGATCGAGAGCCCGTCCTGCGAGGGGAGCCACCAATCGAGCACGACGACGTCCCAGCCGCCGGGCTGAAGCGCGCGCCACGCGGCCTCGCCGTCGGCCTCGCGTTCGACGGTGAAGCCCTCTTCGCGGAGGCCCCTCGTCACCGAAGCGGCGATCAGCTCGTCGTCCTCAGCTACCAGGATGCGAATACCCATGCCTCAGCCTCGTCCTACCGCCCGGCGGAAATCCCGGCCCGGCGCCACCTGTCATTTTACAGCGACGTCCGGCCACATCCAGCGGGCTTGGCGTAGCCGCTCGCATGACGCCGTGCGGCGGTTCTCGCAGCCGCGACGCATCCATCGACTCGCCGGGCCGAGCGACTCCCGAACAGGGTGTCGAACAGATGAATCAGCGACTCCAGGCCGAAGCCCAGCGCCAGCCCCAGGAACACGGCCGCGCACGCCGGCAGCAGCAAAGCTTCAAATGCGGTAATCATCTCGGCCGCCCTCCTTTGACTTGTTCGTCTGAGAAAGGATAGGCCGGGAATCTAAGACCACGATTATGCGATGATAAACTCTAATTAATGAAGCCGTCGAAAGAGGGATGCCGAGGCGGGCGCACTCGTCAGTCTTTCAATGGCGCCAGCCCGGTGCAAGCGTGGATCACGAAGAGGACGATCCACGCCGTTCCGATCGCCCTGCCGAGAAGATCCACCCAGTCGCTCGAAGGGCGGCGACGCCCTGTTACGGCCAGGAGCAGCCATGTCGCGATGATCGCCGGCCCGACGAAGCCTCCGAAATACAGGACCACGCTCACCCACCAGTTCGGGTCGGGCGTCGGGACGGGCCTTCCGACGCGAACGGGCATTCCTTGCCGTGATTGGCGAACCAGGGCCAGGAGTCCGACGGCGATCGCCCCGAGGACCACGAGTGACGTTCCCGCCAGGCATGCCGCGAAACCGGGGCGCCTCGTCAGCCGTCGCAGCGCGGGGCGGGGCCGGCGGAACTGCATGGCGAGGACCGTGGGAGTCCACACGACGAGGCCGGCGATGGTCGCGGCCAGATACCTCGTCCACGCCGGATGGGCGCGGAGGGGGCCGACCATCATCGGCCGTACGATCACGAAGGCGACCGCGGACGCGGCCACCAGGATCATCACGTCGAGGATTGAGAACCGTCTCGCTCCTCGCGGCGAGGGGACCACAACTCCACAGCAGGGGCAGCGGTCGCCTGGCTTCGGCGGGGCCGTCGCGACGCCGTTTGGATCGTCCATGATTCGTACTCCTTTGCAGACGACTCAGGCCTGGCGGACGCGGTCGAAGGCCTCTCGGAACTTGGCCATCTCCTCGGCCGTACCGATGGTGATGCGGATGTGGTTGGGGTGCGATGCCCAGGTCCGGCCGACGGCCACCTTGTTCCTCAACAGCGCAGCGGCGAATTCCCGGCCAGGCCGACCGACGTCGATCATCAGCATGTTGGCCTCGGACGGGAACGCCGAGCATCCCCGCGAGGAGAGCCACGAGACGAGGTCCTCGCGGAGGTCTGTCACAATGGCGCGACGCTCGGGGACGAGCCGGTCGGCGACCTTCAGGCTCGCGATGGCTCCGACCATGCCGGTGACCGGCAAGGCCCCGGCCCCGTAGTCGCGCAGCCGCTCGATCAGGTCGAAACGTCCCATCGCCGCCCCGGCGCGGAGGCCCGCCATGCCGAACAGCTTGGAGAACGTCCTCAGGATGACGACGTCCTTTTCCTGGAGGATCATCGGGACGGCCGTCGCGGCGTTCTTCGAGAAGTGGATGTAAGCCTCGTCGACCAGCACGATCGCGTCCTTCGGCTTGGAGGCGACGAGGAGTTCCACGTCCTCCGGACGCGTGATCGAGCCGGTGGGGTTGTTGGGGTTGCAGAGGTAGATGAGGCCGGCCTGGGGATCGGCGGCGGCCATGGCGCGGACGTCGTGCGAGCCGTCGGCCCGGAGCGGGACCTTCGTCGTCCGAGCGCCGAGAACCCTCGCGGCGCGTTCGGGGGCCTCGTATCCCGGATCGGCGACGACCAGGCCGCGGGCCGGGCCGCAGAAGGCGAAGACGGACCGGTGCAGGGGATCGCTCGACCCGGCGAAGGCGGCCACGCAGTCGCGCGGCAGGCCCTCCATCTCGGCCGTCGCCCGGGCGAAGGCGAAGGTCTCGTCGTAAAGGTATCGCCCGCCGCGGACGACGATCTCGCGGATCGCTTCGACGGCCTCGGGGCAGGGGCCCATTGGGTTCTCGTTGGCGTTGATCCGGACCGCGTCCTTGGGGATGTCGACGCGGGCGGAAAGCCCCTGAGCCTGGGCGGCCTCGAACGAGGCGACGCCCCCAGCGCCGGTCGCGAGCAATGCGGCGAGCCTTCCGAAGTCGCGTCGGCTGAATCCCCGACGCAGGAAGTCGCGACCCTGATCGACGCTCAAGCCTTCGCGCATGGTCGTCCTCGGCGAGTGAGATCCGGGCCGGGGCGAGCTGCGAAGGAGTCGTTTCTCGTCCGTCTCGTCCCCGTCACGAGTTTACGGAAACCATCTCCCATTCGTAAACATTCGATACGCCATCGCCTCTCCGACGTCCCGCCTCGCAATTGGGGTCGAACTCGTCCCGCTTCGCTTCCCGGGGATTGGAAGCGTCGGCCGAGCGCCGTCGCGTTTCCTGGCGACGCTTCACGGCCCGATCCGGAACGAACGCGCCGACGCTGCAAACCACCATCGCCAGGAGCGCCGCCTTGCAGATCGGCGAGAACAACAAACACAACACGGTGGCCGTCATGATCCATCCCTCCTCAGGTTTCAAAGGTTGAGAAGGACGAGGGTCATTCGCCCCCACCCGACGTGAGGAAGGATAGACGGTCAACCTTAGACGGCCGTTACGCGGGGGTTAGATCGTCTTAAGCGATCTCCGACGACCCGCCGCTTGACATATTCCGATAAGGGTATATTATCTCGGCATGGCCCGATCGCCCACCACTTCCGACGCGTTCAACGCCGTGGCCGAGCCGCGACGGCGGCAGATCCTGGAACGGCTGATCCCCGGCGAGATGCCCGTGAACGACCTGGTCGTCGCGCTGGGGATGGGCCAGCCGCAGGTGTCGAAGCACCTGCGGGTTTTGAAGGAGGTGGGCCTGGTCACCGTCCGGGGCGCAGGGCGGCAGAGGATCTACAAGTTGAACGCGCAGCGGCTGAAGGCCATCCACGACTGGGTCCGGACGTTCGAGCCTTTCTGGGACGACCAGCTCGACCGGATCAAGGAACGCGCCGAACGCCTCGCGGCGGAGCGATCCGCCGAGTCGAACCGATCGGATAAGGAGGACTGAGCATGTCGATGAGCGAAGTCGAATCCGAGATCCAGACCCTCACCATCACCCGCGAAATCGCGATCGCCGCGCCGATCGAGATCGCCTTTGAAGCGATCCTGGAGGAGATCGGCCCGGGGGGGAAGATGCCCGACGGCAAGCCGTTCCCGATGGTCGTTGAGCCCTTCCCGGGCGGGCGGTGGTTCCGCGACCTCGGCGACGGGGCGGGGCACCTCTGGGGGCACGTACAGGTCATCAAGCCGCCGACCTTGCTGGAGCTTTGCGGCCCGATGTTCATGTCGTTCCCGGCCGTCAACCACGTTCAGTACCGACTGATCGCCGATGGTGAAGGATCCGTTCTTCACTTCGCCCACCGCGCGATGGGGCCGCTCCCCGAGCGGATCCGCGAGGGCGTCAACCACGGCTGGAACGACCGTCTCAGGAGGATCGGCGAACTCGCCGAACGTCTCGTCCGCGAGCGGTCGTGACGATCCGCTCGGGCTTCATCGCCTCGGGCCGCCGGCTTGCAGCCCGGGGTTTCCCCCTTGTTCGACTCGTTGACAGATCATTGGAGGATCTCGTCCCATGCCGGATCACGCCGTCGTCTCGCGGTCGGAGTGGCTGAAGGCCCGCAAGGATCTGCTGGAGAAGGAGAAGAAGCTGACCCGGATGCGCGACGAACTCAGTCGCGAACGTCAGGCCCTCCCCTGGGTGAAGGTTGAGACGCCCTACGTCTTCGACGGGCCCGACGGCCGGGAGACGCTCGCCGATCTCTTCGCGGGGAGGAGCCAGCTTGTCGTCCACCACTTCATGTTCAGCCCCGAATGGGAAGAGGGGTGCATCGGCTGTTCGTTCCACGCCGACCACGACGAGGGCGCCCTTGTTCATCTCGCCAACCACGACGTGAGCTTCGTCCGCGTCTCGCGAGCGCCTTTGGCGAAGATCCAGGCGTTCAACCGCCGGATGGGCTGGACGCCGAAATGGGTCTCGTCGTTCGGCGGCGACTTCAACCGCGACTTTCAGGTCTCGTTCACGAAGGATGAGCTGGCCGGCGGCGAGGTCGTCTACAACTACCAGCCCACGAAGGGGGCCCTTGAGGAGCTGCCCGGCGTCAGCGTCTTCTTCAAGGACGAGGCCGGCGACGTCTTCCACACCTACTCGTGCTTCGGCCGAGGCGACGAGGGGGCCGTCACCACCTACTTCTACCTGGACATCACTCCCAAGGGGCGGAACGAGACCGGCCCCCACGGAAACCTGATGGACTGGGTGCGGCACCACGACCGCTACGGTTTCCAGGGTTTCGTGGACGGGACGAGCCTCTATCGCATCGGCAGGGTCACCTACGAGGCTGCGAAGTGAGCCTTCGAGGCTGTTGCGGCTCCGGGTCGCGCTCTCCTCGGCCGACCCGGAGGCCCTTCCTCGCATTCGGCGGGTGGCTGGCGCCGACCGTCGTGCTGGCGCTTCTGCCGAAGTGTCCCGCCTGCCTCGCCGCCTACGTCGCAATCGGCACCGGAGTCGCCCTCTCCGGAGCCGCCGCGACCCAGTTGCGGACGGCGATCGTCGCGGTCTGTCTTGGTTCGATCGGCTTCCTGGTCGTCAGGAGCCTACGGAGGTCCCGACCCTCCTGCGCCGATTGACGGCTCTGTGAACCACATCCGTCACGGCTCGCCTGAACCTCGCTCCGTCGTCGAAGCCTTTGGTTTCGATGATTCCGATCGCGCGGAGGAGGGAATCGACTCTCCGGCCGATTTGGCGTTTTTCGTCGGCGATCAGAGCCCCTGATATCCAATGGAAGCAACGGGAATGGCCGCCTGCGGGCGGCCCTGGCCTCCAAGGTCGACTCCCTGCGGAAATCAGCTTTGATCGGACCGTGGCGACGCCGAATGGGCTCTCATGAAAATGACACTCCTCGCTGAACACCACCGGCACTCGCCGGAAGCCATTTCTGGGTTGAAGGCTGGAATTGGGTGCCATGGCCACGCTTGCGTGGCCATGCGATCGGCGACGGTCACGCGGCCGCCCACGCCGGTTCATGGCCACGCAAGCGTGGCCATGGCACCCAGATGTGCCTTGCTTCGGTGGTGTTGAGCGAGGAGTGTCACGAAAATGAGCGATCGAACCCGATTCCTTCGCCCGTCGATTGAGCGCAACGCATTCATGGGACGTGAATTACGCGTTCCATCGCGTCCTTCGCGGCCCGACGATCGGACCCGAGCGAACCCATTGGCCGCGATCGGCGGAGAGTGGGAGTCGGTCCATGTTCGGCGGCACGTCCGCAATGGCCTGATCCGGCAGCCCGGCGTCTGTCCTTCGGCTCTCCGCGTCGAGCGGGAAGGCCTGCGAAATGGGTCGATCGAACCCGCCGTCGGAGCCGGGAGTTCGGCAGGAAGCCCTGGTCAATCAGGGAGTTGCGTCGATTGGGTTCCCTCCCCCGTTCCGGCGAGCGAACCCAATCGAACCGGATGCTCAGCGGAGGTAGATCGGACGCTCGACGACGAGGCCGGGGTCGATCTTGGATTTCAGCTCGTGGGCGTCGAGGGCGAAGAGGGGGCTGATCTCGATGGCGAACGGGACCGTGCCGTCGGGCCGGCGGGGGACGACGGCGCCGGCCTGTTCGAGCCAGCCGCCGAAGAGGTCGCTCATCCGCTGGTGGACGGTCGCCGGCGAGTCCGGGCCGACGGCGTTCTTCAGCGGCTCAAACTCGACGGCCCGGTCCGTCTCCACAATCACGTAGCGGGACGATTCGGGGAGGGCGTCGAAGATGAACTGCTCGAACTTCACCGCGTTGGGCTCAGCCGGCTTGACGACCTGGCCGGCCGGATCGAGGTACGACACCTTCTTGATCGCCCGGTGGTAGGGGAGTCGGTGGACGCCGATCAGACGCTCGATGAACGAGCACTCCAGCACGTGGATCGCAATGCTCCCCGCCCAGTAGGCGAGTTGCCCCTCCTCGCTCCGCTTTTCGGCCAGGGCCTTGGGGAGGTCGGAGTATTCAATGACCTGAGGCTTGCCGTCGACCGTGACGACCACGCCGACCTTCTCTTCGGGGGTGAGCTTCTCGATCACCTTGAAGGACATCTCGGCGTCGGCCTGGCGGTGCAGGCCGATGAAGGTCGGATCGGCGATCTCGACCATCGGGTTGTCGACCTGGAAGTAGAACAGGGTGCGGACGCCGCGACCCCCCATCTCGTCCAGGCAACTTGGGAGGCAGCCTTCCTCGCCGGGGGCGGCCAGCGCCTTGAGCGTGCCGCCGTGGCCGTCCGGGCTCATGGCGAGGCGATCGGGGGCGGCCAGGAGGATCTTGCCCGTCTCCCGGTCCACGGCGGGCATCTGGCCCTGAAGGAAGAACCGGACGTGATCCAGGCCGAAGCGGTCGTGATCCTCGAAGAACTTCACGGTCGTCGCGTGGTTCTCCGGGCTGGTCATGACGTACAGCGGCGGCTGCTTGCCATGGCGTCGGCCCAGCGCCACGACCTTTTCGGCGTGGATCTGGAAGAGGCTGGCGGAGGAGACCGGGCCGATGGGGAACGTCCCCTTGGGGCCGTTGTATCCCAGGCGAGTCCCCGACCCGCCGGCCACGATCACGATCCCGACCTCGCCGGCCGACAGCGCCTCTTCGCCGGCCTCGGTCGCCCGCCGACGCGCCGCGCGCTCGGCGTCGGTCTGCGGCATGCGGACGACCTCGATCGGATCGACTTGCACGGGCTGGATCTCGCCTGCGGCGGCGGCGTCGTCGCCCCGGACGTGCTCGACGATCAGCCGATCGAGCTGGCCGAAGTCGATCGAGGCGATCTCGGTCGCCAGGAACTTGCGCCGCTCGTCGTCCAGGTCGTCCCAGAACTGCAAGAGGTGCCCCTGTCCGTGCCGCTCCAGCTTCTCCGTCAGTTCCTGCTTGAGACCCATCGCGTGCCGCACTCCTCGTTGATCGCTTGCGGGCTCTTAACGCCCGACCCACTCCCCTTAATCGTACCAGTTCGCGACGGTTTCGGCATCCTGTTGACCCCCCAGATGAATCCACGCGCTCGCGAAATTCTTAAAGAATTCCAACCAGGCCGAAGCGGTGAGGCACTTCCTTCCGTGTGGACGTCGGCGGCGGCCCTGGGTCGTCGCCGGATTCTTCTCTCCAGGATGGGCCACTCGCTCCTAGTGGGGTCACACATGCTTCGCCTGAACAGGACTTACGCGCGGCGTTCGTCACGGCCGCGACCGACCTCGAAACTCAACCTCCCGCCCTTGTTGGAAGGGCTGGAGGATCGCCGTTTGATGTCGGCCGATCTGATCGGCCGCAGCACGCCGATCGCCCCGGTCCCGGTCGCCGGAACGGCGTTCACGGCGGTCGTCGCCCGGTTCACCGACGCCGACGGCGAGACCGATCCAACCAAGTACGCCGCCCTGATTCGCTGGGGAGACGGTGCAACCTCTCGGGGGACGGTCACGGCCGATCCCGCCGGAGGCTTCGACGTCGTCGGCAGCCATGTCTACTCTCACGGCAAGGCGGTTCGGGTGACGACGCAGGTCGGCGACGCCGACGGCGACTCGGTCACGATTACGACCACGAATCTAGTGAGCCCCGCGCCGTTGTCGGCCGTGGGCTTGCCCGTCCGCGCGGGTCGCAACGGTATAGTGTCGCGGGCGACAGTGGCCGTCTTCACGTCTCCCGAGCGGGGCCTGAAAGCTTCGGCCTTCTCGGCGGTGATCGACTGGGGCGACGGGACGACCTCGCCGGGGACGATCATGAGCCTGCGGGGCGGTCAGCAGTTCCGGGTAATCGGTTCGCACCGGTATGCGAGCCCCGGTTCGTACACGGTCTCGGCGACCATCACGCAGGGGCCGGCCTCGGCGGCCGCATCGTTCACGGCGACGAATCTGGTCTCCGACGGCGCCGTCGCGGCCGACCACATCAACCCGAACTTCGTCAATCCGTGGGGGCTCGCCGCTCCCAACCCGGGCGATTTCTGGAGCAGCAACAACGGCACCGGAACCTCCAGCGTCTTTGACTCGGCCGGGAACCTGAGCGCTTCGCTCCCGGTGGTGACCATCCCGGGGCCGGCGGGCTCGACAGATCCGTCGGCGCCGACCGGGATCGTCTTCAACGGCTCCCGCAATTTCGTCGTAACCGACGGGACGGCGAGCGGGCCCGCCGCATTCATCTTCGCCACGGAGGACGGGACCATCGCCGGATGGAACCCTCGCGTCGCACTCAACGGGGCGTTGGCCCCCTCGACGCACGCCGTGCTGGCCGCCGACATGTCCGCGTCCGGCGCGATCTTCAAGGGCCTGACGATCCTCGCCGTTCCGACCGGCGGCCCACTCGCGGCCGGGTCGTATCTGGCCGCCACCGATTTCCACAACGGGGCCGTCGACCTGTTCGACTCGTCCTTCCATCCCGTCGCGTTGCCGTCGGGTGCGTTCACCGACTCGAGCATCCCCGCCGGCTTCGCTCCCTTCGGCGTCCAGTCGATCGACGGCAAGTTGTACGTCACCTACGCCAAGCAGGATGACGACCGTGAGGACGACGTCGCGGGGCCCGGCAACGGATTCGTCGACGTCTACTCGACCACCGGCGCTCTCATCCAGCGTCTGGGCGGCTCTGGCATCCAGACCGAGTTGAACTCGCCCTGGGCCGTGGTTCAGGCCCCGTCGAACTTCGGGGCTTTCAGCAACGCCATCCTCGTCGGCAACTTCGGCGACAGCCGCGTCAGCGCGTTCGATCCGAACACCGGCGCCTTCCTCGGCCAACTCCACGACGCCCAGGGCGCGCCGCTCCAACTCCTGGGAGGTGCGACCGGAATCGACCCGCGAGGACTCTGGAGCCTCTTCTCGTTCCCCAACGGGTCGGGGCCTAACAATACGATTTACTTCACCAGCGGCCTGAATGACGAGGCCGACGGCCTCTTCGGGGCGATCACGCCGACTCAATTCGCCACGGCCACCGTGCATTCCACGGCGACCGTGCGCGGGTTCGGGAGGAGGTAGCCGAACGGTTCAAAAGGGGACGACCAGCCCGTCGTAGGCGAGCCGCACGTTCGACGGCAGCATCGCCTCGACGCGCTGGTGGTCGAACTCATGGGAGACGTGCGTGAAGAAGGCCCGCTTCGGCTCCAGGCGTTCGACGACCTTCAGCGCCTCGTCGAGGCAGAAGTGGGTGGGATGGGGGTCGAAACGGAGGGCGTCGAGGATGAGGACGTCGAGCCCGCGGAGGGCGTCGAAGGTCTCCTCCGGGATGCGGTTGACGTCGGTGCAATAAGCGAGGTCGCCGACGCGGTAACCCAGCACGGTGAATCGGCCGTGGTGGAGCCGGACCGGCAGGACCGTCTGCCCCAGAACCTCGAACGGCTTGTAAGGCTCGACGCGCTCGAAGTCGATCTTGGGGACGAATCCGGCGGGCCAGTTCCGGGTCTCCTCACGGAAAGCGTAGGAGAAGACTCGCTTGATGTAGTCCTCAGTATCGGCCTCGCAAAAGACGGGAACCGGCCCGCCGATCCATTTGGGGAAGACCCGGGCGTCGTCGAGGCCGAAGAGGTGGTCGGCGTGGTGATGGGTGAAGGCGATGGCGTGAATCCGCCGCACTCCCTCGCGGAGGAGCTGGATCCGCATCTCAGGGGTGGTGTCGATGAGCAGGTCGCCCGCGGGGAAGCTCATCAGCACGCTGGGCCGGGTGCGGTTGTTGCGGGGGTCGTCCGACATGCAGACCGAGCAGTCGCAGCCGAGGACGGGGACTCCCGATGAGGTTCCGGTTCCCAGAAACGTCAATCGCCGGTTCGGCGCATGGGGGCTTTCGATCAACCGACTCAAGCTCCGTAGAAGTCGCCCGCCTCCCCGACGCGGCCGGTCGCCGCGGGACGGACCCATTCTACAACGCCTTCCCCAGGCCTCGCGAGCCGAACCGGCCCCGCATCCAACCGCCGGCGTCTTGACAAACCCTCCCGTCCACGATGGAATGAGTCCCAGTGACGCGCCCGTAGCTCAATTGGATAGAGCGTTAGCCTCCGGAGCTAAAGGTTACAGGTTCAAATCCTGTCGGGCGTATTCCGCCGGGGAGATCGCGAAACCCCGGATTTTTCCGTCGGCCGACGTGCAACGTACCCGCCGATACGTATCGGCGGCGCGGCATCCCTTCATGGTTCGGACGGGTATTTCGTACCCGCCTGTATGGAGGCCGCGCCGTGCCAGATCCCATCCGAGTCCCCGCCTACAGACTCCACAAGGCCTCGGGTCGCGCCAGGACCCGCCACAAGGGCCGGGACATCTACTTTCCCGGCAAGTTCCAGAGCCGCGAGTCCCTGGAGGCCTACGCCCGCTTCGTGGCCGGGCTGACCGACCCTAACGCCCCCGCCCTCCCGGAGGCTTCTCCGCCCGGTTCCATCACGATCGCCGAGCTGATCCTCCACTTCGCGGCCTGGGCCGAGCGTTACTACGTGAATGAGGGCGTCCCGACCGGCGAGGCGACGAACTGCAAGTACGCATTCCGCCCGCTGGACGACCTGTACGGCCTGATCCCTGCGTCCGAGTTCGGCCCGAAAAAGCTGCGGCTCGTGCGCGAGGAGATGATCCGCCGACGATGGACCCGGCGGCACATCAACGCCGCGGTGAACCGGATCAAGCGGCTGTTCCGGTGGGGGGCGTCCGAGGAGCTGATCCCCGGCTCGATCGCCGTGAACACGGCCACGCTCCCCGCGCTGAAGCGTGGGCGGCAAGACGTCGCCGAGAAGCCGGAAGTCGCAGCCGTCCCCGACTGGATGGTCGAGAAGACGCTGTTCCACCTGGGCCCGAAGTTCCGTGACCTGATCCGCGTCATGCGTTGGACCGGCATGCGGCCCGGCGAGGCCGTCGCGATGCGGGCCGAGCACCTCGATCGATCCGACCCCGAATGCTGGATCTACCGGCCGGCGACCCACAAGACGCAGTACCGCGGCAAGGAACGGGTCGTCTTCATAGGGCCTCGCGCCCGAGAGATCGTCTTGCCCAGGCTCGTGGCGACCGACCGGGGGGCCATCTTTCCCACCCGCCGCGACAACCTGCGATCCGCCGTCGTCCGGGCCTGCGCCACGGCCGGCGTGCCAGTCTGGACGCCCAACCAGCTCCGGCATGCGTTCGCTACCGAGGTCCGGGCCCGGCTGGGCCTGGAGGCCGCCCAGGTCGCCCTGGGCCATTCCGAGGCGAATGTCACCCAGGTCTACGCCGAAAGAGACATGGCGAAGGCCAGGGCCGCGGCGTTGATGGTCGGGTGAACACTGTGTATTCTTGAATCGTCCGCCTGATCAGCGGGTCGAGCGGGCGGGCCGTCCGGGGTCGTGTTTCCCCCGGGCGGTCGCGCCCGCGTCATCAGGAAACACGCCGATGAGCGAGGCCGCCTATCCCGTCGAGCCGTGCCTGAACTGCGGTGCCATGTCCTGGCCGTTCGGCCGCATCTGCCCGGGGTGCCGAGAGACTCGATGGGAATACGTGGTCAAATTCATCCCCCACTTCATGCCTTGGTTCGGTCTGCCGGACGAGTTCACGCCGCCCCCGGGCCTCGTCTTCACCCACCCCGACACGTTCGATTACTACGGCGAGGATGATTTCGAGACCTCCCCCGAGCTGGTGGGACGGGTGAACGTCTTCACGGAACTTCGATTGCTGAGGAAGCTTGAACTTCTCCGCGAGGACGAGCGGCTCAGCAATCTCGACCAGAATCTCTTACCTCTGCTAGACGACCACGGCCTATCCCTGGGAGCCAGGTTGCCGCGAGACGGTTCATGGTGGTGGCTGAATGATCGGAATCCGGTTCTCGTCACCGCCGTCGCCTTGCGAAACCGCTTCACGAACGCTCGCGTCGATCTGAAGAACTTCCCCCGCGCGGGGAACGCGACGCCGCCGTCGTCCAGGCCGGAGGAGATCGACTACGGGAGAATCGTCTCTCAGCTCCGGAAGAGGAACCTGAAGAACCCGGCGGCGCTTGTGGAGTACATGGCGAGCCGCGACCAGGCGACGGTCGAGGAGCTGGCCGAACAGGTCCACGGAAACGACGGCGTCGGCGCCGACGCCGTCCGAAAGAATGTGTCGCGAACGAACATCGAGCTGGGCGTGATCAGCTCGCCTTTGTCGTTTCGATGGGCGTCGAGCCGTGTCTTCCGGGAAATTTCTCCGGAATAGACGCCGTGTCCGCGATATGTCCGCGCTGTGTCCGCGCCGTGTCCGCCCCCCTCTTTAAACTTGCCCTCGGATTCGATTCACGTTCAACCGTGATCCGGGGGCAACCATGTCTGAACACGATGATCTGATTCCTCGCCCGCCGGTCGTGCGAGAGCGGCTCGCCCAGGTGAGCCGAGAGGCCGCCCGCCTGCGGCGACTCCTACGCCTTTCCGAGGCGGCCGCCCGCGAGCGACACGAGCGGGCCCTCCGGAATTCCTCCGCGAACGCCCAGGCGGCCGGAGGCGGCCGATGAGCGAACCCGCCTACCTGACCCCTGCCGCCGCCGGCCGCTTGTTCCCCTCGGCGGACGGCCGAGGGCTCTCGCCCCAGTCCGTCATGCGGTCCATCCTTCGCGGCACGCAGAGCGTTCGCCAGGCGACGGAGCGGATCAAGCTCCGCGCCGTGCGGACCCCGGCCGGCTGGCTGACCACCGCCGAATGGGTCGCCGAATACGTCGACGCCCTGACCGCCGATCGCGTCGGGGCCCCTCACAAGCAATCCGTCGAGGAGCGAGGCCTGAAGGCCCGGGCGCTCCTCCGCGCCAAGGGTTGGTGACGAACCAAGGGTCTTCGACGGCCGGGAGATCAACCCGCCGACTTTGAGGGGACGTCATGAGGGGTGGAAAGAGGGCGACGGACGCGGCCGCCCGCTTCAAGGCGGCGATGTCCGCCGTCGACATCGAGGACCGGATCGCCGACGCCGTGCGATCCGGATGTCGTCTTTGCGGGCGACCGGCCTCCTTCGGGGGATTCTACCGGCCGCACTCCCAGGCCGGCCGGGTCGCCTACATCTATGCGTTGTGCGCGGCCTGCGAGCGCACGCCGGGCTCGCTCGGTCGCATCGAGTCGATGGCGGACGAAGCTATCGAAACCCGCGAGGCGGCGCGTCGGAAGCGGAAAGGGGGCCATCGATGAGCCCCGAGTTGAAGGAACTGCCGGCGACGGCCGGCCCGGCGCTTCCGCCACGCGACTCGCACGGGAGGACGCCGCGGGCGGTCGCGCTGGCCCTGCTCGCGAAGGGGTTCCATCCCGTCGCCCTCTATTCGGCGGCCGAGGAGCCGAATGGCAAGGGCAAGCGTCCGATCGGGTCCGCCTGGGGCGATCACAGGCAGACGCTGAACGCCGACGGGCTCGGGCGGAAATTCGACGACCACCCCGATGCGGGCGTCGGGATCTGCCTGGGGCCGGGGAGGACCCGTTGGGGCCGCTGGCTGATCGACGTCGAGGTCGACGGCCCCGAGGGCGAGGATTCCTTCCTCCGCCTGGTGGGCGGCGAGATCGTCGAGACGATGGGCTGGACTTCGGCCAGGGGCCGGCATCGGCTGTTCCTCGTGGTAGATGATTTCCTCGGCTTGCTCCAGGCGGCCGGCGCGGTCGAGGGGAAGGGAAGTCAGAAGGGGGTGTTTCATCTGCCCGACTTCCGGGGGCTCGAAATCCGGGTCGGCGGCGAGAAGGAGGGCGGTAGCCTCAAGCAGCTGCAATCCGCCTGCCCGCCGACCGTCGGGACCGACGGCAAGCCTCGCGAGTGGACCGGCGGCTGGGACGTCGCCGAGCTGCCGGACGCGGCGCTCGCCGCGCTGGAAGCCGTCGCCGAGAGGGCGGCCGTCCGCGCGGAGTCGGGTTCGCCCCCTGCGCCGGCGGTCGAATCGCAGCCGTCGGAGGGATGGGCCATCCCCGTCACGACTCCGGGCGATCCCGCCGGGCGCAAGGAGAGGTACGCGCGGAACGGCTTCGAAGCCGAGCTGGCCAGGGTCGCGGCCGCCGTCGAGGGGGAGCGGAACACGACCCTCAACCGCGCCTCGTTCGCGATCGGCCAACTGGTCGGGGCCGGGGCGGTTTCGGGAGCCGAAGCGACGGCCGGATTGACGCAAGCGGCCCTCTCGATCGGCCTGGGCGAGGAAGAGGCGAGGAACACGATCCGAAGCGGCCTGGAGGCCGGCATGGGACGCCCTCGCGACCTGTCGAACGTGGGCGTCCAGGCCCCGATGATGTCCTCGGCCGCCCCGAATGGGCCTGGGGGCGAGGGTGACGACGAGTGGCCTCCCCTGAAGATCGGGATGGCCCCCGACGTCGAGCCCTTTCCGCTGGAACTGCTGCCGCACCCGGCCCGGCGCCTCGTCGAGGTGGCTGCCGAGTCGATCGGCTGCCCGGTCGACTTCGTCGCGGCCGGCGTGCTGGGGGCCGCCTCGGCGGCGATCGGCCGATCGGCCGAGTTGGAGGTGAAGCCGGGATACCGGGAATCGGCGGCCCTCTTCATCGCGGCCGTGGGCGGCCCGTCGAGCGGCAAGTCGCCGGCGATCTCCATCGCGATGAAGCCTATCAGGGATCTTGAGATCCAGGCGCGGGCCGAGTGGGAGGAGGAGCACAGGGCCTGGAAGCAAACGAAGGAAGAGGACCGAGGCGAGGAGCCGGCGCTCCGGCGGATCTACACGACTGACCCGACGACCGAGGCCCTGGGGCCGATCCTCCAGGCCAATCCGAGGGGGATGGCGATCACGCCCGACGAGCTGACGAAGTTCATCCTCGGCATGGACCAGTACAAGGGCGGCAAGGGGGGCGACCGCCCGTTCTACCTCAGCGCCTGGAGCGGCCACCCAGTCCAGGTCGACCGGGCGAAGAACGCCCTGAAGCCGATCTTCGTGCCCCACCCGTTCCTGACCGTCGCGGGCGGCCTCACGCCCGACATGGGCTCGTCCCTCGTCGAGGGGAAGGGCCGCGACGACGGGTTCATCGCCCGGTTCCTCTTCTGCTTCCCGGAGCCGATTCCTCGTCCCTACTCTCGCCGAGGGGTCCACCCGGAGGTCGCAGAGGACTGGCGGCGCCTCGTCAACGGCCTGTGGGCTCGTCCGATGCTCGAAACCGACGCCGGCCCTCGGCCGAACGTGGTGCGGATGACCCCCGCCGCCGCCGACGCCTGGTTCGGCGCCTGCAACGCCCACCGCGCCGAGATGTACGCGATCGACTTCCCCCGCAGCCTGGAAGGTTGCTGGGGCAAGCTCGAACAGTACGCGGCCCGGCTCGCCCTGGTCCTCCACCTGATGCACGACTCCGCCCCGCTCCGCGGGATCATCCAGCAACCCCCGGACGTGCAGCCGGCGACGATCGAGGCGGCATGGCGGCTGGTCGGCTACTTCAAGAGCCACGCCCTGCGCTTCCACGCCCAGGGCCGGGCGACCGTCATCCCCGATATCGCGATGGCGATCTTGGAATGGGTCATGAAACACGAGATCGAACGCTTCACCGAACGCGATATCCGGCGCTCCAGCACGAGATTCGAGAACAACATCGCCGGTGTCGCCGAGGCGATCCGATGGATGCGGGACCATGGAGCTATCCGAGCCGCTTCGCCACCCTCGGTCTCGCCTCGGGCCGGACGCCCCCAGGCTCCCGCCTGGGATGTTCATCCCGTCATCCTCAAAGGCGGCATCGCGCGATGAGACCCTCCCGCTGGAGTTTTGTCGGTTTCGTCGGCGATTTGTCGGCGACCGCCGATAAATGCAAGTCGTGTTCCGAAAACGACTTGCGAATACTGTCGGTTTCGTCGGCGGATTCCTGGAATTGTCGGTTGTGTCGGGACTCACTAGAACAATGATTTAACATAAATAAGTGTTATTATGCTTATTCATAAGTTGTGTCTTACTTCGTTTTCCCGGGAAACCGCCGACGAAACCGACAGTATTCGCAAGTCGTTTCTAGGTAAATTTTTATGGTGTCGGCAGCCTGCCGACAAATTGCCGACAAATCACCGACGAAATCGACAAAACATCGTGATCGAGAGGAGCCCATTATGATCCGGCCGGACCAAGGCGATGCGTTCGTCAACGCCCTATACGCCCAGCTGGCCAGGGACTGCCTGGACGTCGCGGCGAGCGAGAAGAGGCGAGTCCCGAGGCTGCGTATCTCGGTCGTCCCCCCACGCCGAATACGGGGCCGTCAAGGGGGCCCGGATCACTGTCCAATCGTTCGGCGACGTCTTCGAGGTCGATATCGCCCCGGGTACGCCCGTCACGCAGATCGAGCGGAAGCTGCGAGGCTGCGCCGATCGGCAGGCAACCTAACCCCTCTGGCTTGGTCGCCCCCACCATACCGCGCCGCCCACGGGTGCAAGCTTGGATGCTGCATGCACCCATGGGACCCAAATATGTTGACGCCGACCGCCCTCTGACCACCACACCTGGCAGTACCGTGGAAAACCGGAGTTTGGATTTCGGATTTTTTGTGCAAATGTCATCCCCTGGCGGACCGGGCCGGATCGCTCGATCGCATGCCGGCCTGAAGGCCCTCAGGTCGCCGTAGGACCGTTCGGCGAACTTTCACGGCTTTCCGCTCGTGCGTCGCTCAGCGGCCTGTCTTCGGCGACTTCGGCGGCGTCAGGGAAGGCTTGTGTGGGGGAGACGCCGTCCTCAGCGTCGTTGCGCAAATAGGGGATCAGGGGCGGGCTCACTGGATCTTCGAGCTTCATGTGTCGTTCGTTCACCTCGAGGTCGAATTTGGCCGGAGGTGCAGAATACTCCTTGTCGATGAGGACGATCTGCGTCAGGGAGAGTTCCTCGAGCTTCAGCTCGTAGAGCATGCGGTAGAACCCCTCGAACTGCCGTCGGTTCTCCCGCTCGCTGATGTTCTTCATCGCTGAGTCGATGATGAGAAGGGACGGCAAAGGGGCCTTCTCAGCCTCGGCTAGACGGTGGAGAGCGATCGCAAAGCAGCTCTTGAACAAGTTCTTCTTGCCGCCGCTGCTGATCGTTGCGAATGAGGTGACCTGGGATTCTGGGTCCGTCTTCGGTCTGATGGACGGGAAGAAGCTGGGCGGGGACAGCTCGACGACGTCGTCGGCGGATATGCCGGGCACTCCCGCTCGGGTCAGACAATCGATGTAGAGTTCTTTCAGCTTTTCAACGTTCGACGCGTTGCTCTCGGCAGCCTCTCTTGCGGCCTTCAAATCGTCGCGTAGCAACCGTTCTCTGGTCTCGATCCCGGCGATGGATTCCTTCTGGGCTTCGACCATTTGGGAGAGTCTGCTGAGGGCGGCAAGGCTCGTGGCTTCCTGAAGGAGGGCTGCTCGTTCGCGTTCCTTCCCGAGGATGGCCGAGAGCAGAGCGGAATCGAACCTCCTGGACGCCTCGTTCCGTTCAGCCTCGATCTTAGCTTTCTGCGCCGCCAGTAGCTCTCGGGTGCGTCCCAGGTCGGCTAGGCTATTTTGATGGCGAGCGATGATGTCCTTGAGTTCGACGACCCGAGCCTTCACGTCACGTTCGATGACGACCTGCTCGACCGAATATGGGGCCGCGTCGACATCGATCTGACCGCAGACGTCGCAGCATCCAGCCTCGCGCGGAGGAAGCGACTGGGCGCATCGGGGGCATGCCGTGAAAGCAACGCCGGAGAGGACCGCGCGGGCCGAAGCGGACCTCTTGAACTTCAGCGAGAGAGTTTCGATCTCGTTCAGATGGCGGGTGTCGCGGTCGTGGGACGCTCGGAGATCCGCCATTGCCGCGTCGATGCGTCCCAACTCCTCGTCGAGTCGTCGGGCCTCCGGACGCAGTTCGTCCAGCGCGTGCCTGGTGAGTTGGTTTTGTGCTCTCGACCTCGCATCTTCGATCTCTTCCTGAAGGTCGTCCGCTCGCCCTCGAAGAGAATCCACCTTCTTTCTCAAAGCCTCCTCGGACTCGACCCCCACCTCTGTCAGTACGCGGACCGTGCTCACCATGGTCGAGTTTAGGGCTTGTCGCTCACCTCGCAGTTGATCGAGTTGGGCCTCGAGGTCTGCGACCTTTTCGTCGTGGAACCCAATGACGTAACGGACGACGTCGCGGCTCTTGTTCCTGAGGTATCATGCGGCGTCGTCGTCCAGATTGTAGAACGAGGAGTCCATCGAGTCCTGGTCGAGGTAGCAGTACCAAAGCAAATCGCGGAGGGAGAGGCGGGCCGAGTCGCTGTCTTGACGCGTCTTGCTCTTCCGGACTCGAGGGGGAACGATTCCCGAAAGCCAGAAGACCAGATCGGAAAGGACTTCTACTCCCGTGCCGGGAAGTACCTCTCCCTCCGCCTTGCGCGCGGGCAGGTTTACTTGAAAAGCGGCTTCGCCCTCGCCCCAGCGGCAGATGACTCGATCCGACTCCCGCGGTCGCTCGATCGTGAGATCGTCTATTGCGAGCGAGATCGAAACCTTGGCGCCGACGAACTCCTTCTGCAAGGCTGGGGTTAACTCGATGTCGCCGCCAAGACAGTAGTCGACCAGCCTGGCGATGCTCGTCTTACCGGCCCCCATTTCTCCCCAAAAGTAGTTCACGTCCTCGAACGGGATGCTCACATTCCCACGCTTCAGGGACAGCTCCAGCCTGTTTAAGCGAAACTTCAAGGAGACAACTCCAGCGCGGATTTGGAGGATTGCGTCAGGCGGTGCCGGTGGTGATTTCTTCACCCCATTTGAGGTCGATGATCTCGGGGACGACCTCGTAAACGAAGTCCTTCAACTTGGTGGCGGAATAACCCCCGAAGGCTTTCGCGATGACGTCGCTGCGTCGCTTGACGTCATCGTAGAGCGGGTCGCCCCGGAAGACGTCCGCGAGGTCTCGACCGGGGTCGGTGAGGCCTATCTGCACCGTCTTACCGCTCACCTGGAGTTGCACCAAGCCCCGGGCCGACAGCAGCCCGAGCCATCGCCGATATCGCGGATCCCACGGTCCGTAGCGGAAGCGGATCATCTTGCTTTCGATCGACGTCCGCTCGCGCGGCTGCACCTGGGCGTTGTTCGGATTCTTCTTCGCGAGCCTCAAGGCCCGCTCCAGGCACGTAGGGTATCGCAGTAGGAAGTCGAGCTTCGCCAGCTTTGTGATCCCCTCGACGGCCTTCAGCTTCGTCGCCGGCGAGTTCTTTTGGTGATCGGAACTGCGAAGAAGGATGAGGAGCCTACCAAGGTGGTAGTCGTCCGTGGTTTCAGTCTCGGCGGCTGCTCGGACCAATCGGAAGCTCATGCTGCGGGCTCCTGAATGGGGAAGCGGGGGCTCCACCAAACCCGAGTATCGCCCGTCAAGGCGCTCACCATGCCAAGGAGGTAGTCGTAAGGCTTGTGGCACACGCGTGCTGGTTCAGAGTCCGCGAGGCGACGCAGTCGGTCCTGGACTGCCACCATCATTCGCGGGCCGAACGGTTCGCCATCAAGCCGAGCTCTCAGATGGGCTTCGGAGCATTCGCCGAGGACGACTTCTTCGAGTTGCTTGAGTTCCCGCTGGGCCTGTTCGGGCGAACGATGAACGTCTTCCAGCTGATTGTATTCGGCCGCGAGCTCTCGACCTCGAAGATAATCGAACTGTTCGCCCAGGTGGCCGCGCTCCAGTTTCTCGCGAAGGATTCCGCTTCGGCTCGGGGCGCCGAGCTGAATTGTAGGCGGACCAGGGAAACGAAAACCGTTCGCCTGAGGCGTGCGAGGGCGGTACACCATCACTTCGGCGACGCTCAGTCGCTTGGCCGCAAGTATCGGATCAATGTCGGCCCCGTGGACCAACGAACGGACGTGCCTCATAGGATCCGTGGACACGAGAGACGAGGCCCGGAAGACCACGCCGATCAAATCCTCCAGATACTCGTCGAGGCGAGCGGGAGCCAACATCGAACAGTCAGAAAGCCGGCCGATATGTTCATGTGCGACATCCGCTTGATATGAAATCCGTGGCGGCCCCAGCCTCAAGTCCATCCTTTTCAGGACGACGAAGAGTTGCTCGGGCTGGCAAGCGCATTGGCCCTGCAGCTCGAGGAAGGTTTCATCATACGGTGCCGCGATCTCCTCATGGCTCTCGCACGAGCATACGTGCCTCAAGAACGAAACAGGTCGACGCCGCCTGCGTCTGGCCACGCGGTAGTCGTCCGTGCAATGATCGTAATCGGTGTTTGAGACGAAGTAGAGAGTGCCGATCCGGTCTCCGAATTCGGCGACCAGGTCGACGAATCGGCCGATGCTCTTGACCATCTCCAGATCGCTCATCTTCCACGCCCCGTTTTCGGGGCGTGAGGTCTTTATCTGGTAAGCGTCGAATTTCCCGTCGTCCCGGTGGGCGAGGAAATCTTCGTGATGTTCACACCAGAGCGCGACGTAGGGCAAGAGTCCGCGCCGGGCCATGGCGAGAAGGATGACCCCATAAGCAAGCTGATACCGGAAACACTGCAGAACTGCGTCGCCTGGGTCGGAGGCGTCGTGAACTGCAGTGGGATCGGTAGGACCCGCCGCGATCGTCGGGGGTGTTTTCGGCTGGGGCGACTCAGACGACGGCCCAGGCTTCTTCTTGCAAGGCCCGCGCCGGCGTGGGGCAGGCTCTGGAGTTTCGTGCGCCATGTCCGAGAGTGAGGGAAAGGCGTCAGGAATGCGTGCCTGCTACAATCCGTCATGCTAATGGGGCACGAGCCGCACCGCCAGATGGCACCGGGTGCGACTCGGATGAATCGCCTCGCCCGCCACACCTTCGCACTCGTCGCGGCGTGTTAAGGGCGATGTCGGCCATCCCAGAGAGGGAGGGCGGCAGGATATCAGACCCGCAACAATCATGCTCGACTTCCTCAATCAGCGTTTCAACGACGATCGGCCTATCGTGCCATCGTCGATTTAGAAAATCCGGCCGTGCGAACGCTCCAGCCGGAGAAGGAGTTGCGAGCCACGAGGATTCCAGACCCGGCACACCTCGGGCGTGCCGTCGAGGCGCTTAAGGCCGAGAGGTTCATCCTCAAACACCTCGACGGCCTCGGTGTGCACCTGGACATAGGACGCGGGCCGTGCAGAGATTCGGGACGCTGATCTGGGCTCAAGCGGACCTTCGAGTTTCCGATGGAAAAGCACCGATGATTGGGCCGCACAAGCCCAGCGATGGTCCGCCAGGCCGGTTCAATCCACTGGGTCCCACCGCGTGCTGCAAGGATCAGCAGGGGCCGTATGGGCGCACGACGAGTCCACAGGGGAGACGGCCCCCCGGCCATGACTTGACGAAGGCTCGCCGCCCTCGGAATTTGGATCGACGCGCTATCACCATAGCCCCGCTTTCCGGAGGCGTTCGCGATGGAGAACCTCGACCTGGAGGAGTTGGAGCTGGACGGCGGCGTGCTCGTGGAGTCGAGCGGGGGCGACGGCCGGGCCGTGCTCTGGATTCCGCTGGAGGGCGACGCGGGGTTCCAATACTGGGACCGCGTGGCTGCAGCGCATCGGAGCGAAGTCCGGGCCCGGGGCGGGCTCCGCTGGACGGCGGCGACGGCGACGCGGGCGCGGCGACGGACTTCGGGCGGGGCGTTGGGACGTCTGGTCGGCCGGCTGACGGGACGCGGGGCGGACGCGGGCTTGGTCATGCCCGACGGGGGGACGGCCGAGCGTTGCGGCGAGCGTCGGGCCGACCTGGCGTTGGTCTGGTCGGTGGACGGTGAGGCCCTCAACGAGGATCGACTGCGCGGGCTCTGGCCGGACGCGGTCACGTTCCGGCGGTTGGGTGGCCGGCTCGCGTTGGCGTCGGGGGTCGGGCTAGCGACGCCCGACGACGTCGACGAGGCCGAGGATTCGACGGCGCTGGCCGGCCGAATGTTGGAGTCGGCCCGCGCGGCGGGGGATCGGCGGGCGGAGGCGGCGGCGTTGGCCGACCTGGGGATGCTCTGGGCGAAGGACGGCCGGTCGGAGGCGGCCCTGGGGCCGCTGCACGAGGCCCTGGCGCTGCGGCGGACGCTGGGCGATCATGGTGGCGAGGCCGACGTCCTGGTCGACCTGGGCCGCGTCCTGGAGACGCTGGGACGGGCTCGGGAGTCGCGGGGGGCCCTGGACGCGGCGGCCGCGCTGGCCGCCGGCCTGGATGACGCCTTCGCTCGCAAGGCGGTCCTCGAACGCCTGGCCGACGCGCTCGTGAGGCGGGGGGATCCGGCCGGGGCGGCATCGGTGTTGGGGCGAGCCCGTGAGGCGGCCCGGGCGGCGGACGACCGTCGCCACGAGGCGCGGGTTCTGTGGCTGCAGGCGGCCGCGTGGGCCGAGGCGGGCCGTCCCGACCTGGCCCTGGCGAGGGCGAACGAGTCGACGGCGTTGCTGCGCTCGATCGGCTCGGCGGAGGCGGATTGGTACGAGGCCCAGCTGCGGCGGTACCGATCGGACGCCTCGACGTCGGCGTTGAAGACCGGGCCGATCGACGTCGCCGTCGCGACGAGTCCGGCCGCGGCCCCGACGCGCGTCACCGGCGATCTGGGGATCTTCCGGATGGCCCTGTCGGCGACGCGAGCGATGGCGACGTTCCTGGGCTCGGGGATGCGGACGACGACGGCCGAGGAACGTCGCCGTCGACTTGAGACGTGCCGAGCCTGCGCCCATCACACGGGGCTGCGGTGTCGGATCTGCGGCTGCTTCACGAAAGGGAAGTCCGCGATGCCCGACGAGCGGTGCCCCATCGGACGCTGGTGAGACGTCGGCGGCGTGTCCCCAGGTTCTCAGAGGACGAGAAAACCAAAAACCTTGCCTGAACATCGTCCTTCTTGGAATCTTGCAAGGCAAATTCAAGTGGAATAAACGTATCGCCATGTTTAATCCAGGCCGCGCTTCAACCGGATGAATCTTTATATAAGTGCGATCCAAGATCGGGGGTTAATCCTTGGTCGATTTCTCGGATCCATTTTGAAAAGATCGATGAATCTGGATCGCTAGCCTTGGAGCAAAGAATGAGGAAAGAACGCACAGATGCAAATTCGCCGTTTTTTAACAGCTTCTTGGCTAGAAGCATCTCAAACACCCTGGGAGGAAAGAAGTAATAAATTTGCTCATCCGGTGGCGTTACGGAAGCCAAGAGATGGTCCTTGGCCTTGGCAGCGTCTCCTTCCGCAAGCGACATGAGACCTAATATGGTATTGCTATTGAATACAGACAGGCCTCGTTGCCAAGGATCTGGATTGATGTGACATTCCCTAATCAACGAATTTGCGTGCGAACGAGCTTCTGCGAATCTTCTGTTGTCAAAAAGCGCAGTCATTAAATCAATTTCTACTGCAGGTTTATCATCGGCGTGTTTCGACAAGCTCAAGGCTTGCTCAAGCTCGGAGATTGCCATAGCAGAAAGAACTTCATGATCAGTCGGTACTCCGCGTCTATTTTGCTCGCGTAAATATAGCAGTCCCAATTGGTGAGGCCAGGCCGGGTTGGTCGGGTCGACGCGTTTGCATTGAAGAAACCATTCGGCGCTTGTGTTGTAGTCACAGAAGCTCGCAAACTGAGCGGCATTGCCGAGAACGGCAGGGTTATTCCTCCACACGCGCACTTGAGCCACCCACAGACTCAAGCATTCTTGCCAGAACTCAGTATCGTTCATGGAAGGGGTAATGAGAGGGAGTTCGCGAATATCGTGATCGGGTATTTCAGTTATGATTCTGGTGATCAACCTATTTCGCCGTTCATGAATGCTATTGATGCTATCGTTCATAAACAATACCCATAGAACAACAATTAGCGAGGTTGTGTCTGACATGTTGTCGCGTAATGTGAGTTCAAGCTCATCTATATCCTCGGCCTGAAATCTCGAGGATAAACGACATATGGCTTGGCAAACTTTGTTGTCAATGCTATGCCAACCGGCGCTGCGAGCCTTGCGTAGAAGTTCCAATGCGCTGTCGACCGAGAATTCTCGCGCAAAATCCATATAGATGTTGAGTGCCGTGCGCGCCGCCAACTCGCTTCCGTGCTCAAGATCGCCTGTCATTCGTGCTGTGTTCCATTTGCGAGATCCGCTATCATTGAATCGATGTCCGCCCAATGATTGTCCGCAATATGGGCAATTGCCAAAAAGCACGTAGTTATGAATTGAGTCGCACGGCGGATGCATGCGTTGTTCCTTGGTGTCGAGAAACCTGGCTTTCTATGCAACGACTTATTGTGGGTGCGTGTCGAGGCAAACATTGCTGAGTGGGGGGGGTCGGCTTGTCTTTGGTTATGACCTGATCGAGAGCGTCGTCTTTGGCGTTGTATAAGGCCGGGTCGACCTCAGATATAGGCCTGCAACGTCAGCAAGCCTCTTGGGTCGTCGAGGCCGCCGCCGAGACCAGCGTTATTGTCAACTACAACCCGGTGGCCAGCCGCATCACTCGGCCATGGATCTGAGAATGCTGTTCTCGCCTGCAGCCCGGGAGCAAACTCCTGTATCGTATGCAACAGCGTCAACCCGAGCTTATAGGAAAGCAACCGGAATTAAGGCTCCCGGCCCGAGCAGCGCTATGCCGACGCCGACGACGCCGATGCCGACGCCGATAACAACAATTGTTGTAGGATCTGGCATTGTAATAGTAGGCAAGGTGATAGTAGGTAGCCAACTACTAGGAGGTGGACCTTCTATAATCGGTTCAGGTACTGGGATCGGCAAATACGGTGGCCTCTCGGGAGGATCCTTGCGTTGCCTGCGTTCCATGCATTTCTGAAATTCTAGCATTGCTATGTATGGAGGGACTCCCAGATCTACAAGCTGTTGATATATTTGGGAGCAATATGCTGAATCTGGAAATTCTGGTGATGAACATTCAATAGGGTCTTGAGGGTCTTGGGAAGGTCCGCCGGTAGGATTTGGAGCCGCAGGCGGGCCCCACTTAGGTCCAGGAAGAATGCCTTCCAAGCCAGAAGGATCAATACGGCCGGCGACATGATTAAACACGTATCTATAAAGATTACTGTCATGTCCATTAAATCCAATCGGATCTTCGCTCAACCACCTTCCCGTGTTCGGATCCAGCACGCGGTGGAGGGCCAGGTTCAGGCCCACAGTCACGTCCCGAACGAGGCCGGCGAAGCTCGTCATGCGGTCGCCGACGGTCGGGTTGGACTCGGCGAGTTTGTTGCCGTGGACGCCGTAGTCGACGTGGTCGATCACGGCTCCTGAATTGTCCACCAGGTCTCGGACCGTGGCAAGTCTGTCGCTCAAATACCAGGCGACGCCCGAGGCCGTGTCGCGGGCCAGCACGGCGTCGACGCCGGCGGGCGTCGGGCCGTCCAGGTAGCGGGCCGTCTTGGTCCCCGAGCCGTCGAAGTCGAGGATCGGCGAGTTTCCGTCGTAGAGGGTCCAGGTCGTCGCGCCCCCTTCGGCGCGGCCGATGCGGCGGTCGAGGGCGTCGTAGGTGAAGCTGGCCAGCACGGTCGTCACGCCGCCGACCTTGGAATCCACCTCGACCAGGCGGTTGCGTTGGTCCCACTTGTAGAGCGTCTGGTTCCCGGTGGCGATCTCGGTCTTGGAGACCTGGTTCCCTTCGTCGTCGTAGGCGTAGGTGTACGTGCCGTCGGAGGAGATCCGATTGCCCGTCCCGGTGGAGTAGCCGCTGGAATTCCGGTTGCCGTCGGCGTCGTAGCTGAAGGTCTCGTTCGCGAACGACCCGTTGGTGTGCGACACCGACGTGAGTTGGCCGTCGTCGGTGTAGCCGTAGGTCAGCGTATCGGTCGTCGAGCCGGAGTTCCAGGTCCGCGTCTCGGAGGTCAGTCGGCTCGCGGCGTCGAGGGTGTAGGCGTAGGAGGCGACGGTCGTCCCGCCCGACGTCTTGTCGGTGATTCCGGTCAGGCGGCCGGCGACGTCGTAGGCGTAGGTCGTGCCGACGACCTTGGTCGTGCCGGTCAGATCGCTGTAGCGGTTCAGGCTCGTCGTCTCGCCCGCCTCGTCGTAGGCGTAGTCGACCCGTTTGTCCGACACGCCGGTTCCCGACTGGGCGACGCTGGTCAGCAGGCCGCGGCCGTTGTAGGCGTAGCTGGTCAGGCCCCCCTGGCTGTCGGTCAGGCTGGTGCGGTCGCCGGCGTCGTCGTAACCGTAGGTGAGCGTGACCTGGGGCAGGCCGGTCGTGCCGTTGTCGTCGACGCTGGTCAAACGGTCCGCGGCGTCGTAGCCGTAGGCGTACTTGCTGACGGCGTCCTGGACCTGGGTCGTCCGTCCGGCGTCGTCGTAGGTGTAGGTGACCACGTTCGAGGCCGAGCCGCCGCCGGCGGGGAGCCAGGTCTCGGTCGTCACGCGGTCGTCGGCGTCGTAGGCGTAGGACGTGGTTCGGCCCAGGCGGTCGGTCTTCTGGGTCAGGTTCCCAACCACGTCGTGGGCGTAGGTCGTGACCTTGCCGAGGGGGTCGATCTTGGTCTTCTCCCGGCCGACGTCGTCGTAGGTCCAGGAGGTGACGTTCCCCACCGGGTCGGTCAGGCTCGTCGTCCGCCCGGCCGCGTCGTACGTGTAGGTGGTCGTGCCGCCGCCGGCGGGAGCGGTCTGGCTGATCAGCCGACCGCGGACGTCGTAGGCGGAAGTCGTCTTGTGGCCCAGCGGGTCGATCGTCGCCAGCGTACGGCCCTCGGGGTCGTACACGTACGTGGTCGCATGGCCCAAGGCGTCGGTCGTCGACTGGAGGCGGTTCAGGACGTCGTAGGCGTACGTGGTCGTGTGGTTGAGGGCGTCGGTCGCGGCGGTCAGGTTGTCGTCGGCGTCATACTGGTAGCTCGCGACCGTCGCCTCCCCGGATCCCGTGTTGGACTCCTGGGTGACGGTCGTGACCCGGCCCCAGGCGTCGTAGGCGTAGGTCGTGGCGCGGCCGAGCGGGTCGATCGCGGCGCGGAGCTGGCCGACGGGGTCGTAGACGTACGTCGTCGTATGGTTCAGGGCGTCGGTGACGCTCGTCAGCCGGTTCGCGCCGTCGTAGCCGTAGCTGGTCGTGTGGTTCAGGGGGTCGGTGACCGCGACCAGGTTCATGCCGTCGTACGTGTAGGTCGTGTGTTTGGCCGTGCCCTGGTGGACGGGCTCGGTCATGGAGACGCGACGGTTGCGGTCGTCGTAGACGTAGCTGGTGACGTGCCCCAATGCGTCGGTGATCGAGGTGAGGTTGCCGGCCGCGTCATAGACGTACGACGTCTTCACGGTCGAGCCGACCGCCGCCTGCACCGGATCCTGCGTGGACGTCGTGCGGCCCATCGCGTCGTAGGCGTAGCCCCAGACCTTGCCCAGCTCGTCGGTGACGCTCGTGAGGTTCCCCGCCGAGTCGTAGCCGTAATAGACCGAGGACGCCGCCACCGTCGTGAGCGAGGTGATCGTCGCCGTCAGCTTCAGGTCGGCGAGCTGGGTGTAGTAGTCGCCGTTGTTGGCCGTGACGTCCAGGCGGTAGTACTTGTAGGAGCCCGGCGTCGCCACGGTGAACGTCGTCGTGTGCGAGCTGGTGGTGTCCGCCTGGTTGGTGCGGGAGTCGACCGTGGTCCAGGTCGAGCCGTCGTTGGAGCCCTGGAGCTGCCAGTCCTTGGGGGCCCGTCCCGTGTAAGTCCCGGTGTCGGCGCCGCTGGTCATGCTGTACTGCGTGACCGTGTACGACTCGCCGCCGGCGAACTGGTATTCGAGCCACGAGGCCCCGACCCCCAGCCACTTGGTAGCCGGGTTCTGGTCGAAAGCCTGGTCCGGGCCCTGGCCGCCGACGGGCGCGGAGCCGGCCGTGGCGGTCCCTCCCGCGGGGACGTCCTGCGGATACGAAGCCGTCCCCGCCGGCTCGTCGATCCGGTCGACCCGGCCGTAAGAATCGTAGTGGTAGGTGGTCGTCGCCCCGGTCCGGTCGACGTCGGTCAGGACCTGACCGGCGGAGTTGTACGTCCAATCCTCGTGGAGCCCGTCGCGGTCGGTCCGCCGCAGCACGTTGCCGTGGGAGTCGAGCGTGAAGCTCGTCGTGCGGCCCAGGAAATCGGTGACCGACGTCGGCACGCTGTAAAGGGGGTCGTACGTGATGAACATGGTGACGGGTGAGCCGCCCATGGGGATCCAACCGCCGGAGCCTCCTGAGCCGCCGGAACCCCACCCCCCGGAGCCGCCGGAGCCGCCCGAGCCACCGGAGCCGCCCGAGCCGGCGGGAGGCGACCAGGAGTCCTGGCCGTCGGGGCGGGTGATCGACGTCACGTTTCCCCGCATGTCGTAGGTGTAGGTCGTCCGGCGGTTGAGCGCGTCGATCGTGACGACGGGGAACCCCTGGCGGTTGTACTTGGTGCTGGAGGCCGCGCCGGTTCCGTCGGTCAGGGCGTTGGGATGGCTCATCCAGGTGAAGCCGACCGTCGTCGTCCGGCCCGTGGGGTCGGTGAAACTCCCCTCGTAGCTCAAGGAGAGTCCGCCGCTGCCGCCCGCCGCGACCAGCCCCCGGCTGTAGGCCGGCGTGACGGACGTCGTCGCCGCGCCGCCGAAGAGGGTCTCGCCGGTCGCCTGGCCGAAGGAGTTGTAGGAGACCGTGGCCGTCTTGCCGCGGGGGTTCACCTCGGTGGTGATGCGGTGGTCGCTCGGCGTCGCGTAGCCGTACTGCGTCGTCGCGGCGTCCGGGTCGACGATCTGGGTCAGGTTGCCGTTGGAGTCCACGGTGATCGTGGCGATGCGGTTCGCCGGGTCGGTGATCGAGGCGAGCTTGCCCGAGGTCGCGTCGTACGCGAACGTCGTCTTGAGACCGACCGGGTCGGTGATCGTCTGCAGGTAGCCCGCCCCGGGCTGGCCCGACGCGACGTAGGCGTAGGTCGTCGCGTTGCCGTTGCGGTCCGTGATCGACGTCTCCCGGCCGGACGAGTCGTATTGGACGACGGTGCCGTCGGGGTAGCTTTGGGTCCAGGTCCCGCCGACGTTCTGGACCAACATCGACGGGGCGCTTGATGGGCCGCGGTACTGGGGAGAGGCCGCCGTGCCGGCGAAGGAGCCGGCGGTCAGCAGGCCGAACCCCGAGCCGGGGGACGCTGCGATGTTCTGGGGCGGGAAGAACTGGTTCGAGTCCGGGTCGGGCGAGAGGATCCGGACGTACCCCGACCCGTCGGCGACGGCGATGCTGGGACGGCCCACACCCGTGAGGTCGGCCGCGATCAGATTGCCGTAGCCCGCGGGGTTGGTCGCGTTGTTGAGCGGGTGGAGGACGCCGTCGCCGAAGTCGCCGGTGGGGGCGAGGGGGACCAGGTCGATGTATTCGGTCTGGCCCGAGACGTCGTCGCCGTGGACGAGGACGCCGATCTCGAGGCCCGTGGACGCCCCCTGGAACTCGCCCGCGACCAGGCCGAGGACGCCGGGGACGTCGTGGGCCGCGGTCAGGTAGGGCGTGGGCGTCGACGCCGTGAACGGGCTGCTGGGATTCCCGGTCGCCGTGAACAGGCTGAGGTAGGCCCAGGTGCCGTAGAGGCCGCTGATGGCGGCGTACGTCTCGACGACGAGGTCGTCTTCGCCGTCGCCGTCGTAGTCGACCGCCGCCACGCTGGACGGCGTGTACCCGGACGGGAGCGAGAGGGCGCCGGTCGACGTCATCGAGCCGCCCGACGTGGCGATCATCACGTCGACGAGCCCGTTGATCGTCGTGAAGGCCAGGTCGTCCACGCCGTCGCCGTCGAAGTCGCCGACGGCGACCGAGTCCGCCTGGCTGATCGCCTGGGCCCCGTTGCCGACGCCGGAAGTCACGGGGCTGGCGAACGTCCCGTCGCCGGCCCCGATGTAGACCGCGACGACATAATCCGTGCTGCCGCTGCCCCCGTACGGGGCCAGCACGGCCGCGACGTCCGGCGTGCCGTCGCCGTCGAAGTCGCCGATCGCGACCCCCCGGTCGAAGTAGCCCGACGGCGTTGTATAGGTCCCGGCGGACGTGAAGCCGCCAGAGCCGTCGGCGAGCAGGACGCCGAATGACCCGCCGACGGCCACCACCTGGTCCGTCAGGCCGTCGCCGTCGAGGTCGGCGGCCGCCGCGCCGATCACCGCGTTGAACGAAGTGGAGCCCGGGATCGTGAAATTGGCGTTGCCGTCGTTGACCATGACCTGGCCGGCCGTGGGGCTGGACGCGATCCCCAGGTCCGTATAGTAGGTTTGACCGGCGTCGTAGACGGGGCTGAAATGCTGCGTCCCCTGCCGGCCCGCCGTGACGACGACGCGCCCGCCCGGCGTCGGCTGAAACACCTGCTGGACGCCTCCCACGCTCCAGCCGGCGCCGAGCGCCGAGGCCGAACGGTCGACCACGTCGACGAACCCCTCGCCGACCATGTCGAAGGAGGTCGACGGGCCGTAATGCTCCGTGATGGTGATGACGTAGGGGAAGCTGCCCGTCCCCAGCGACGTCGCATCGACCTGCATCGGGACGTGGTAGGTCGCGCCGTCGTCGAGCCCGGACGGCGTGTTGTACGTGACCGGCGAGCCCTGGACGACGCCGCCGAGGCTGATGGTCGCGGTGATCGACGTGATCGAGGCGGAGTCGCCCGCCGGCGGCGTCGTGAACTCGTACTGGACGACCGGCTTGGGGTTCGCCTGCAGCGAGCTGTACTCGATCGTCGTCGTGCGGTCGGCGCCCAGCGAATAATACGACGGAGTCGAATGATCCTGGAAGAACTCGCCGGTCACCGTCCCGATGTCGGATGCGAGCATCGGGGCGGTGGGATCCGGCGGCTGGAAATCGCCCACGAGGGGTTGGCATCCGTCGCAAGGGCCGTTGGGGCTCGAAGGGCCCGGGCCGGCCTCAACCCCCAGGCAGACCTTCATCGTCGTGGGCGTCGAGAACGCCGAGAGCCCCAGGCTCTTGAAGACGGAGGGCGTCGTCGCAACCTGGACCGTCCCCAGGGCGACCGGCCCGATCGTCGCCACAGTGGCGCCGTCCTTCGAGACGACCACCTCCGCGACCGGGTCGCGGCCCCCCGTGACGGGGTTGAATTTCATGAGGTTGAGGACGGCGCCCGCCGCGTAGCCCCAGACGTTGGGCATCGTCAGTTCGACCGCCTGGCCGGGAGCGAGGCCCGTCGTCCGGACGAGGATCAGCGGGCCGCTCATGGTCGTGGGCAGGTGCTGGGCGGCGAGGGCGGCCGGCAGCACGGCCGCCGACAGCGAAACGGCCGACGGCTCGAGCCCGACCTCGCCGGGGATCCGGACCTCCAGGCCCGGCATGGCCGGGTTGCCGAGCGAGAGCGAGCCGTCGTCGCCGGCCTTGGCCGTCGAAGCGGCCTGGGACCATCCCTCCTTGGGGAGGATCAGAGGATCGGGGAAGACGTTGTCGACCCGGTCGTAGAGCGGGTGGCCCAGCAGGTCGGGCGCGGGCGCGGTCAAGGCCAGGCGGTCCTGGGCCTCGACGGTCGAGCCGCCCACGTGGATCGGTCCCGGGTCGGCCGGGACGCCGACGAGGCTGAAATAACCCTTCTCGTCCGACTTCGTCGCGACGCCGCCCAGGTCGACCGGGACGCCGGCCAGCGGGGCTCCCTCCTCGTCCACGACCCGGCCCGTCACGACGGTCGTCGCCAGCTGAGGCTGCGTCACCGCGACGCGGACCCGCTGGACGACCGAGCGGACGCCGTCGGAGGCCACGACCCGGAATTCGTAGCCGCCGGCCTGGCCGGGGGCGGGGACGAAGGTCAACTCCCCCGTGCCGCGGTTGAACGTCATGTTGGCCGGCAGCGGCTGGGGCGTGATCGTGTACGTCACGTCCTTCCCCACGAACCCGCCGGGGACGATCGACGTCTCGAGCGTCGCCCCGACCGCGATCGTCAGGTCGGCCGCCGCCACCTCCACGACGCCGGCTTCGGGGGACGCCGCGGCGACGGTCGTCGGCGTGGAGGACGCGGACGCGAACGCCTGGGGCGGCAGGATGGTGGCGGGGCTGGTGAGCCCGCCCGAGATCGTCGCCAACGAGCGGCCGTCCGCCGACACCTGGAGGACGCCGACCGTCGCCGGCCGGCCCGACGCGCCGATCACGACCAGCGGGAACGTCGCGCCGGGGGCCGCGCCCGTGGCGTTGGGCAGCGTGACCTTCGCCGGCGTCCGGAACGCCAGGCCGGGCCCGTCGACCTGCACCAGGCTCGAGCCGTTGGGGCCGGCCGTCAGCGTCAGGGCGACGAGCCCCCGGTAGGGCCGGACGATGCGCCCGAACGCGGCCGTCGCCGACCCGGCGGCGACGTGGAGGGCGAAGCCGGGGGCGACGGAGGTCGTCGCGTCCACGGCCGTCCCGGGGCCGACGCGGCGGAAGCTCGTCGCATGGGCGACGTCGATCGGCGTCAAGACGACGTTCAACGCCCCGGTCCCGCCCGCCGCGAACTGGGCGATCGTCCCCACGGCCCGCGCGTACCGCCCCCTCGCGCCGCCCGCCGCCTGGACGACCAGCAGTCGCGACGGATCGTCGCCAGCCCCCCCCCTGAGCGTGAACCGGCCCCGGGCGTCGGCCCGGGCCGTCGCCGCGACCGACCCGTCGGCGTTGATCGCCGTCACAATCGCTCCGGCCACGGCACGCCCTCGCGCGTCGACCACCCGGCCCACGTCCGAGGGGGTGGGGGCGGCCAGCAAGGCCGCCGCCGCGTGCCGGCCGGCGATCTCGAGGGCGATCCAGTCGCGGCCGACAGGGCCGCCGCGCATCATGCGCCGGACTTCGAGGGACTCCAGGGACGGCTTCGTCGGACGCCTGGGCGAACGGGGCATCATGCAGCCTCGACTGTAGATGTGAACACGTTTGAAGTCCATCTCAGGTCGCGAAGGCTCGGCCACTTTAGGCGTCTACCGAACGGGACGCAAGGATTTTAATCAATTAATTTTCATTCATTTTGACGGCCGTCGTGGTTCGTTCTCGATTTATCCACGATGTGTCCCTCGAGCCGATTGCCGCCCCGCGCCGGCCTCGATAAGCTGGCGATCCTCGTCTCGCATCGGTCCGTTCAACGGCGACGGGGGCCGCGATCGCATGAGCAGCACGCCCGAGGGGCCGCAGGGGCTGGCGTCGATCGTCGTCCCTTGCTTCAATCAGCTCGCCTACACCCGGACCTGCCTGGCCGCGCTGGCGCGGCGGACGCGCGGGCCCTGGGAGCTGATCGTCGTCGACGACGGCTCGACCGACGGCACGGGCCGCTACCTCGAGGGCTTCCGCGACGCCGCGCCCTTCCCCGTGACGGTGCTCTCCGAGCCCGTCAACTGCGGGTTCCCGGCCGCCTGCAACCGCGGCCTGGCCGCCGCCCGCGGCGACTACCTGGTCCTGCTCAACAACGACGCCGTCGTCGCCGACGACTGGCTCGACCAGCTCGTCGCCCTGGCCGAATCGAGCCCGAGGATCGGGGCGGTCGGCCCCATGTCGAACTTCGCATCGCCGCCCCAGCTCGTCGCCGACGTCCCCTACGGCGACGACCTCGAGGCCATGCGGCGCTACGCCGAGGACCGTCGCCGCACGCGCCGCGGCCGCTGGTTCACGGCCCCCAAGCTGTCGGGCTTCTGCGTGCTGGTCAAGCGCCGCGCCTTCGAGGCCGTCGGCCCGCTCGACGAGCGGTTCGGCCCCGGCCTCTTCGACGACGACGACTGGTCGCTGCGGATCCGCAAGGCCGGCTTCGACCTGGCCGTGGCCGACGACCTCTTCGTCCACCACTTCGGCGGCCGGACGTTCCTGGGCGCGGGGATCGACTCCGAGCGGCTGCTCGCCGAGAACCTCGCCAAGTTCCGGGCCAAGTGGGGCGACGCCGCCCCCGTCGGCAGGACGGTACAACTGCCGCTCGGCTCTCCCGCCGCGGCCTCGCGACACGTCCCCAAGGTCTTCGGCATCGGTCTGCCGCGGACCGGGACCACGTCCGTCTCGGCGGCTCTGCTCGAGCTGGGCCTCCGCACGGCCCACGCCGTCTTCGACGACGTGGCCTACGACCGCGGCGACGCCTTCCTCGACACCCCGGTCTACGTCGACTACCCGACGCTGGACCGCCGCTTCCCGGGCTCGAAGTTCGTCCTGACCTGGCGCGAGCCCCGGGCCTGGTTCCGCTCGTTCGCGACGGCCCTCGGCCCCCATTTGCAACGCCTGCGGGCCGGGGGCGAGCCCGACTCCCCGTCGGCCGCGATCGACCGCCGCTGCTACGCCGCCGCCTTCGGCGACGAGCCGCTCGAGGAGGAGGCCTTCGTCCGCCGCTACCAGGAGCATCGGGCCCGGGCCGAGGCCCACTTCCGCGGCCGCCCCGGCGACCTGCTCGTCCTCGACCTGGACGCGTCCCCCGACCCCTGGGGCGAGCTCTGCGGCTTCCTGGGCCGGCCCCGGCCAGCGACGCCGTTCCCGCGCCTGAACGCCGGGGCCGTCGACCAGTGGATGCCGCTCCGCCACCCCAACAAGCTGGCCTCCGCCCCGCCGGCCGGGGCCGGCGCCAGGGTCAGCCTGACGATGATCGTCCGCGACGAGGAGGCGAACCTCCCCGCCTGCCTGGAGTCGGCCCGGGGGCTCTTCGACGAGGTCGTCGTGGTCGACACCGGCTCGACCGACCGCACCGTCGAGGTCGCCCGCTCGTTCGGGGCCCGGGTCTTCGACTTCGCCTGGGTCGACGACTTCGCCGCGGCCCGCAACGCGGCCCTGGCGCGGGCGACCGGCGACTACGCCTTCTGGCTCGACGCCGACGACCGGGTCGAGCCGCCCCACCGCGAGCGGCTCGAGCGGCTGTTCCGAAGCCTGCGGCCCGACGGCCCCGCCTACGTGGTCCGCTGCGCTTGTGACCCCGACCCCGACGGCGGCGGGGCGACGGTGGTCGACCACGTCCGGCTCTTCCCGATCCGCGAGGACGTCCGCTGGACCTACCGCGTCCATGAGCAGATCCTGCCGGCCCTCCGCCGCGCCGGCGTCGACGTCCGCTGGACCGACGCCGTCGTCCGCCACGTCGGCTACAACGACCCGGCCGTGCGGCGGCGCAAGCTCGACCGCGACCGCGCCATCCTCGAGTCCGAGGCGGCCGAGCGGCCCGACGACCCCTTCGTGCTGTTCAACCTGGGCCAGCTCGATCTGGAGGTCGGCGACCCCCGCGGGGCCCTGGGACATCTGCGGGCCAGCCTGGCGGGCTCGACGCCGGCCGACTCGATCACCAGCAAGCTGCACGCCCTGATCGCCCGGGCCCACCAGGTTCTGGGCGAGCCCGACGCGGCGCTGGCGGCCTGCGCCGCGGGCCTGGCCGACGAGCCCGACGACGTCGAGCTGCTCTTCCGCAAGGGCGTGCTCCACCGCCTGGGGGGAGACGCCGCGTCCGCCCGGGCCTGCTGGGAGCGGATCCTGACGGTCCGCCGCCCCGAGAAGTTCGCCAGCGTGGACGAGAGCCTCTTCGGCTGGGCGACGCACCGCAACCTGGCCGTCCTCGCCGAGGAGCGCGGCGACCTGGCCGAGGCGCGGGGCCGCTGGGAGGCCGTCCGTGTCGCCCGGCCCGGCGACCCCGAGCCGGCCCAGGCCCTCGAACGCATCGAACGCTTCCTGGCGCGGGGGGCCCCGGCGTGACGATGCTGCGTCGGCTGCTGTTCGCCTCGGTCCATGGATACGTCGACCCCTCCAGCGGGGCAGCCTGCGCCACGCGGGACGCCCTCGAGCTGCTGGCCTCGCGCGGGGTCGAGTGCCGCGTCGCCTCGACGGGGATCCTTTCCTACGACCGCGCTCGCCCGGTCGAACCGCTGCTCGAGGCTGCCGGCGTCGCGTCGGCGTCCGACCCAGGAGCCGGGGGGCCGCTGGGGATCTGGTCGTTTGACCTCGGCGGCGTCGCCGTCCGGATGGTCCGCACCCGCTCCAGCCGCCTCCAGGACGGCCTCGACGAGGCCGAGGGCCGGGCGCTGGTCCGCCTGGTCGAGCTCGAGCTGGAACGCTTCCGGCCCCAGGCCCTGCTGACCTACGGCGGGCATCCGGCGAACCTCGCCCTGATGCGGGCCGCCCGCCGCCGCGGCGTCCCCGTCGCCTTCCACCTCCACAACTTCGCCTACAACGATCGAGCCGACTTCGCCGCCGCCTCGGCCGTGGTCACGCCCTCGGAATACGCCCGCCGTCGGTACGCCCGGACGCTGGGGATCGAGTCGACGGCGATCCCCTCCACGATCGTCAACGAGCGGCTCCTGGTCTCCGACCGCGACCCTCGGAGTATCGTCTTCGCGAACCCTCAGCCGGCCAAGGGGGCGGCCGTGCTCGCTCGGATCGCCGCCGAACTGGACGTCCGCCGGCCCGACATCCCCTTGCTCGTGTTCGAGGGGAGAGGAGACCCCAAAGACCTCGAGGCGGTCGCCCCCGGCCTCGCGCAGCTGCGCAACCTGCACGCCAGGCCCGGCGTCGCCGATCCCCGGGACGTCCACCGCGAGGCCCGAATCGTCCTCATGCCGTCGCTGGTCCGCGAGACCTTCGGCCGGGTCGCCGCCGAGGCCCTGGTCAACGGGATCCCCGTGCTGGCGAGCGATCGCGGGGCCCTGCCCGAGACGCTGGGCGACGCCGGCTTCGTCTTCACGCTCCCCGCTGAATGCCGGCCCGATGGCGGCCGGCCGCCTACGGTCCGCGACGTCGCCCCCTGGGTCGCCGCGATCGAGAAGATCTGGGACGACCCCGCGTTCGAAGGTCGCCACCGGGCGCTCGCCATCCGCGAGGCCGCGCGATGGACGCCCGACGTCGTCGCCGCTCGCTGGCTGGACTTCTTCGGGGCGGTCGCCCTCGGAGGCTGATGGATTCGTGTCGGCGGCGCCCGAGTGTCGGCCGCCGTTCGGCGTGCATCCCAGGCATGCGAGGAAGCTGGTTGGGTCGATGGAACCTCGGACAGCTCGTTCGCGGAGGAACCTGAACGACGACATCCGATACATGTAATACTGTGCACCTAATGTCTTCCGTGGGTCCGCCGTAGAACCTGGCTGTGAAGAGCCACATACAGGGATTCGCCATGATCGACGAGACGCTCGACGTCGCCTCTGTGGGCCTGGTCGAAGCGCGAGCCCGGATCGAGACCGCCCGTGCGGCTCATTCCGAGGCAGGTCGTCAAATTCCGAAGCGGTCTGGGCGGCCTTTCAGCGGTTGGACCTGATCGACGCAAAGCTGAAGCGGGTCGCGGTGATTGCGGGCGTGGGCGTGACGGCATGAAGACCGGCCCGAGCCCCGCGACGCTCGAACCTCATCGTCATCCGAAGACGTCGGTACGCGCGACCATGTCGGGCAGGTGCATCGACGGCGCGAACGTCGCGTCCTGATAGAGCGCCTCGAGCTTGCTGACATCCAGGGAGGTGGGATTCGTGACGGCGATGGTACTTCCTCCACCCTCCGCCCAGACGCTTTCCCAGAGCGAGGCGAGCGTCAGGCAACCGTCCGCAATCACCGCGACCGTATCGTCCCTCAGGTCCGCCCAAATGTCCGCCACCCTGTGGCTGTTATTCACGTAGGTTTCGAGAATCGTCGTCGGAAACAGGGGAGCCGCCTCCCGGCGCCTCAATGTTGCCGTCTCGTCCGCCGCCTTCGATCCACCGGACGCGATGATCGACGCTTTCCGAGTTCCTAGCTTGGTCTTCACCGCCGCGAACAGGTCGGAGCGAAATCGGCCGATCCGTGTGGGCTCATCGGTCGAATGAACGCCGGAGTGCGAGGGATCGGACCGGTCGCCGTCGCGGCGTCGTGAGGCGTGCGGAGGCTGGCGGATGTCGTAGAAATCGTTCCACATCCTGGGGACGATCGCGTCCAAATCAGTCGAGGGTGAGAACAGCTTCTCGCCGGCGAACGTCCCCGCCTCAGGCTCGTCCATGTCGGCGAAATGGTTCGAGTTTTCCTCGCCTCGCTTGAAGCGGCCCTGCTTCGACATCGTGCCCGGTACGTCGGCCAGTGGGAAGAAGCCGTTCGCGGGCGGGTTGATATTGTTCGAGAGGATCGCGAACTCGTCGAAGGAGAGGCGTGCGATTCGTCTCTATCAACTTGTCGAACTTCGAGTCGTTCGCGAGGGAGCGAACGATCCCTCCGATCGGAGGTCGTCCCGTCTTCCCCCAGCATCCCGGCAGGCCGGCGTTCGATCCGCGCAGGACGTCGAGGACGCGGCGCACCGTGCCCAGGCGCGTGGCAAGCGCAGAATGGAAATGCCGGCCGTCGCCTCGATCGGCTCACACCTGGCCGGCCCACTGGACGGCGATGGGCCGGTATGGCGGAGCGGGCTTCTCCTCCTCGGCCCCCTTGATCTGCTCCTGGGTCCGCTCCTGCAGCGACTCGTCCTCGTCGTCGACTTGGATGACGCCCCGCCAGCCCTCGCTTCATATCACTCCAGAGAGTCGGATGGCAGCTCGCAACGATCGGAGCCACGATATCGCAATTCTTTTTATTGTGAGGTTACATGGATATGCTAGTATGATATCTAGACTTAGTGATAATGCGGAGTTAGAATGAGGTCGGCGACTCGTCGTCGGGTCGCGGTCTGATCGGGCGCAGGGACGGGAGGGTCGCCGATGCTGCCGATCGAGGCTCGCCGGGCCGAGGCGTCGGCCGAGCTGGACGCCCGCTGCCTCGCGGCGTGGCTGGACCTGCGGAGCTTCACCCTCGCGGCCCGCAAGCTGGGCGTGACGTCCCGTTTCCTCCGAGCGGCCGTCGAACGGGCCCAGGCCGCGGGGCTGGTCGAGGAG